>DAOOCX010000157.1:0-5231 GCA_035408605.1 Thermomonas sp.
CGCAACTCGGCTTCAAGGTCGCCGCGCTGGGCGCGCTGGTCGATGGCCTGGATGCGCGGCGAGACATCCCGCAGATCGAGTTCATCACCGGCGACGCGCATGTGGCGCTGGTGTTCCGGCATCTGCAGCCGCTGTCCGATGCCGACAAAGCCAGGCTGGATGCCTTCGGCACCGAGCATGGCTTCACGATGTTCCTGCAACCCGGCGGCAACGACTCCGTGCATCCGCTGTCGGGCGAGGCACCGCAGCTGTCGTTCCGCTTGCCGCAATGGGACATCGAACTGCTGTTCCGCCCGCTGGATTTCATCCAGGTCAATGCGAAACTCAATGAGGCGATGATCGCGCGCGCGCTGGCGTTGCTCGACGTGCGACCCGGCGAGCGCGTGCTCGACCTGTTCTGCGGCCTCGGCAACTTCACCCTGCCGCTGGCGCGCGCGTCGGGCGATGGCGATGTCGTGGGCGTGGAGGGCGAGGCCGGGCTGGTGCAACGTGCCCGCGCGAATGCCGCGCACAACGGCCTCACCAACGTGCATTTCCATGCCGCGGACCTGACCCAGGATCTCGCATCGCAACCGTGGCTCAAGGCCGGCTTCGACAGGCTGCTGCTGGATCCCGCGCGTTCGGGCGCGATCGATGTGCTGAAGCAACTGCCGTTGAAAGGCTTGAAGAGGATCGTCTACGTCAGCTGCCACCCGGGCTCGCTGGCCCGCGACGCCGGCTACCTGGTCAACGAGGCCGGCTGGACCCTGCGCGAGGCCGGCGTGATGGACATGTTCCCGCATACCGCGCATGTCGAATCCATCGCCGTGTTCGATCCGCCGAAGAAGCGCTGAGGCGCGACGCAGTGGGCATCGAGATCGAACGCAAGTTCCTGCTGGCCGATGAAGCGTGGCGCGCCGCCGCGCACAAGGTCGTGCCGATGGCGCAGGGCTATCTCAACGACCTGGCCATGGTCGATTCCGGCGCGATGCAGACCTCGGTGCGCGTGCGCATCGAGGGCGAGTCCGCCTTCCTCAACATCAAGTCGCGGGAGGCCGGCCCGAGCCGCCAGGAATTCGAGTACGGGATCCCGCTGGCCGATGCGCGTGCGCTGCTGGCGTTGTGCGTGGGCGGCAGGATCGACAAGCACCGCCACTACGTCACCCACGCCGGGCATCTGTGGGAAATCGACGAATTCCATGGCGACAACGCCGGTCTGGTGGTGGCGGAGATCGAGCTGGGAGGCGTCGATGAGACGTTCGCCCGGCCTGCCTGGCTCGGCGCCGAAGCGACCCATGCGCAGCGCTACTACAATCTGGCGCTGGCCTCGCGCCCGTACGCGCAATGGCGCGACGACGAGCGCCTGGCGCTGGATCTCAACGAAGGACACTAGATGCTGCAGATCGGCGTTTCCGGGCACGAACTCACTGCGCAGGAGCGCGACTGGCTGCAGCACGACGCCTGTATCGGGGTGATCCTGTTCGCGCGCAACTTCGCCAGCCGCGCGCAGGTGGCGGAACTCACTCAGGCCATTCGCGAGGCGACGCCGCGGCCGCAATTGATCAGCGTGGACCAGGAAGGCGGGCGCGTGCAGCGTTTCCGCGAGGGCTATACCGCGTTGCCGGCACTGCAGGGCTTCGATGCGTTGTATCGGGAAGACCCGACCGCTGCGCTGGCATTGGCACGCGAGCACGCCTGGCTGATGGCCAGCGAGATCCGCGCCACCGGCATCGACCTCAGCTTCGCGCCGGTGATCGACCTGGGGCGCGGCAACCGCGCGATCGGCAACCGCGCGTTCTCGGCGGATCCGGACGTCGTGGCGGCGTTCGCCAGCACATACGTCGCAGGCATGCACGAAGCCGGCATGGCCGCTACGCTCAAGCATTTCCCCGGGCACGGTTCGATCCCGGAGGACACCCATTTCGATGTCGCGGTGGACGACCGTTCGCTGGAGGCGATGCGCGCCACCGACCTGGTGCCGTTCGTCGCCGGCATCGCCGCCGGCGCCGATGCGGTGATGATGGCGCACATCACCTATCCGCAGGTCGCGCCGGAACCCGCCGGCTACGCGCCGCGCTGGATCGGCGAGATCCTCCGCGGCGAGATGGGCTTCCGCGGCGTGGTGTTCTCCGACGACATCGGCATGGCCGCGGCCCATTCCGCCGGCGGGGTGAAGGCGCGCATCGATGCGCACCTGGATGCCGGCTGCGACGTGGTGCTGGTGGCCAGCCCGGCGCTGGTCGAGGAATCCCTGCGCGGGATGACCGGACGCAGTTCAAACACGATGGCGCTGGCCGGCTTGATGGGGCGCGGCGCGCTGGGTTGGGATGGATTGCTGGCCGATGGGCGCCGCGACGATGTGCAGGCGCGGCTCGGCCGCGTGCGCGAATCGGTGGTGGATGCCGGTGCGACCTCGGGTGCGATCAACGTGGGAGACGTGGCATGAGCGGACCGAAACTGGCGGATGCATTGGCGACCGCACACGTGGTCTTCGACAAGGCCACCCTGGAAGCGGCGATCGTGCGCATGGCCGGCGAGATCCGCCCGGCCTACGCGGACGGCGAGGTGCCGCTGTACATCACGGTGATGAACGGTGGGTTGCCGTTCGCGGCGCAACTCGCGTTCGCGCTTGGCGAACTCGGGTTGGACCTGCAGTTCGATTACCTGCATGCCACCCGGTATCGCGGCCAGACCACCGGCTCCGGCCTGGCCTGGCTGCATCGCCCGGGCACGCCGATGCGCGGACGCAAGGTCCTGCTGGCCGACGACATCCTCGACGAGGGCCACACCCTGCTGGCGGTGAAGCAGTGGTGCGAAGACCAGGGCGCAGCCGAGGTGCGCATCGCCGTGCTGGCCGAGAAAGTCCACGACCGCTGCGTCGAAGGCATCTGTGCCGATCATATCGGCGTGCAGGTGCCGGATGCCTACGTGTTCGGCTACGGGATGGATTTCCACGAGCAGGGTCGCAACCTGCCGGCGATCTATGCGCTTGGTGAGTAACGTTGGCCTCGCCTCCTACTGTCTCTCTGGAATCAGGCATGACCATTGATCTCGCCGTCATCGGCGGTACCGGCGTCTACGCGCTCGGCGAACTGGCCGATGTCGAAACCCACCAGCCAGTGACGCCGTACGGTGCTCCTTCGGGGCCGATCCGGCTCGGCACGTATGCCGGCAAGCGCGTGGCATTCCTGGCGCGGCATGGCGAAGGCCATTCGCTGCCCCCGCACAAGATCAACTATCGGGCCAACCTGGCTGCGCTGAAGGCGATCGGCGCGACGCGCGTACTGGCGATGAACACCGTCGGCGGCATCACCGCGCAATGCGGACCGCGCGTGCTGGCCTGCCCGGACCAGCTGATCGACTACACGTGGGGACGCATTTCCACCCTCTGCGAGGAACCCGGCACCGAAGTCCTGCACGTCGATTTCGGTGATCCCTACACGCCTTCGCTGCGCGTCGGCGTCATCACGGCTGCGAAGCAGGCCGGCGTGGCCCTGGTCGATGCCGGTTGCTATGGCGCCACCCAGGGTCCGCGCCTGGAAACCAAGGCCGAAATCGCGCGCATGCGTCGCGACGGCTGTGACCTGGTCGGCATGACCGGCATGCCCGAGGCCGGCCTGGCCCGCGAACTCGGCCTGGACTATGCGTGCCTGGCGATCGTCGCGAACTGGGCGGCGGGCGCGGGCCCCGATGTCGATGAAGTGATCACCCTGCAGGACGTGCTGGACAACGTGGCCGCGGCGATGGACGACGCGGCCCGGCTGTTGCGGGCGATGCTGGCCGGCTGAGCCGCGCGATGACGCGTCGGCACGTCGCCATCGTCGGCTACGGCACCGGCGGACAGGCTGCCGCGCTGGCACTGGCGCGCCACGGACATTCGGTCGAAGTCTTCGAGCGCGTGCCGGATCCCGGCCCGGTCGGCGCCGGCTTCCTGTTGCAACCCACCGGCCTCCAGGCCCTGTGGCGACTGGGGCTGCTCGACGAGGCCTGCGCATTGGGTGCGCCGGTGGCGCGCCTCCATGGCGAGACGCCCGAAGGCCGCACCGTCATGGACATGCACTACGCGGACCTGGACGTGCGACTGTCCGGCGTGGGCATGCAGCGTGGCGCGTTGTTCGCCATGTTGCATGAGGCGATCGGCCTTGAAGGCGGCATCCAACTGCATGCCGGCCATGGGATCACGGAACTCGACTGCGAGCGCGGTCGCCTGCGCGACGCGCAGGGCGCGTGGCACGGGCCGTTCGATGTGGTGGTGGTTGCGGATGGCTCGGCGTCGTCGCTGCGCGCCACTGTCACCGGCATGCGCATCGACGCCCCGTATCCCTGGGGTGCGCTGTGGTGCCTGTTGCCGGAAGGCGATTGGCCATGGCCGGCCGAGCTGCGCCAGCGTTACCATCGCGCGCGCCGGATGGCCGGGATGCTGCCGGTGGGAACCATGCCCGGCGATCCGTTGCGCCGATTGAGCTTCTTCTGGAGCCTGCCGGTCGCGCAGTTCGACGCCTGGCGCGCTGGCGGCCGCGATGCGTGGCTCGGCGAACTGCACGCGCTATGGCCGCGTGCGCGCGAACACATGGGCGACGATTTCCAGGTCGGCTGCCTGGCACGCGCGGCGTATCGCGATGCGATCCCCACGCGCTGGTGGCGCGGCCGCGCGATGCTGCTCGGCGATGCGGCGCATGCGATGAGCCCGCAGCTGGGGCAGGGGGTGAACATGGCGCTGGTCGACGCGGTCTCGCTGGCGCACGCGTTCGATGCGCATGGCGACCTGCAGGTGGCCTTCCAGGATCACGCGCGCGAACGGCGTGCGCACCTCGCGGCCTACCACCGCTTCAGTCGCTGGTTGACCCCGTTGTTCCAGTCCGATCGCGATGCGCTGGCGCGCGTGCGCGACCTCGCCTTCCTGCCGCTGGGTCGACTGCCCGGTGCGCGTGGGCACATGCTGCGCGTGCTCTCCGGCACCCAGCGGGGATGGTGGGGACGCCATCGACTGGACGATGCCTTCGTGGCGGCCCTGCAACAGGCGCTGGCGGTCGACAGCGCCACGCCCGCCTGAGGCCGCGCTCGGTTGCACGAGGACGCGCTTGCGGCATACTCGCGCGGTGCTTCCGCCAGGCGGCGGCGCACGTTCCTGCAACCGCTCGGCAAGAGGTCATTCAATCCATGCAAACCGGCACCGTGAAGTGGTTCAACGACGCCAAGGGCTTCGGCTTCATCTCGCCCGAGGATGGCAGTGCAGACGTCTTCGTGCATTT
>DAOOCX010000158.1:0-5190 GCA_035408605.1 Thermomonas sp.
CGAGAGCAGCAGCAGCTCCAGCGACATCAGCAGCATGATCACGTTCTTCCGGTTGAGGAAGATGCCGGCCACGCTGATGCAGAACAGCACCGCGCCCAGGGTGAGGAAGTGGCCCAGGGTGAGCGCCGAGAAGACGTTGCTCATGGCGTGCCCTCCCCTTCAGCCGCCGCCGGCGGCGCGGGAGTTTCGGCTTTCATCTTCACCATGCGCACGCGATCGGAGGCCTTGACCCGGGACTGCGCCGACGGATCCTGGTGCTTGGTGCCACCACGACGACGCAGGGTCAGCATCACCGCCGCGACCACCGCCACCGTCAGGATCACCGCGGCAACCTCGAACGGAAGCATGAAGTCGGTGAACAGCGCCCGTGCCAACCAGGTCGTGTTCGGCACGTCGGCGCCGGTCGCGGCATTGTCTGCCAACGGCATCGCGGACGCGGCACGCACGCCGATCAGGGACAGCATCTGCACCAGCATCAGCACCGCCACCACCAGCCCGACCGGCAGGTACTTGACGTAACCCTCGCGCAACGGCGCCAGGTCGATGTCCAGCATCATCACTACGAACAGGAACAGCACCATCACCGCGCCCACGTAGACCAGCACCAGCGCGATGCCCAGGAACTCGGCGCCACCCACGATCCAGGTGCAGGCCACCGAGAAGAAGGTCAGCACCAGCCACAACGCGGCATGCACCGGATTGCGCGAGGTGATCGTGGCCAGCGCGGCGACCGCCGCGGTGGCGGCGAAGGCCAGGAACGCCAAGGTCGTGAAATCGAAATTCATCAGTCTCTCAACCTCAGCGGAACGGCGCGTCGGCGGCGCGGCGCTCGGCGATCTCCGCCTCCAGGCGGTCGCCGATGGCCAGCAACTGCGGCTTGGTCAGGATGTTCTGGCCGCGCTTGTCGAAGTGGTATTCGTGCACGTGGGTCTCGACGATCGAGTCCACCGGGCAGGATTCCTCGCAGAAGCCGCAGTAGATGCACTTGAACAGGTCGATGTCGTAGCGCGTGGTGCGGCGGGTGCCGTCGGCACGCTGTTCGGAATCGATGGTGATCGCCAGCGCCGGGCACACCGCCTCGCACAGCTTGCAGGCGATGCAGCGTTCCTCGCCATTGGCGTAGCGGCGCAGCGCATGCACGCCGCGGAAGCGCGGCGACTGTGGCGTCTTCTCCATCGGGTACATCAGCGTGTACTTCGGCTTGAACAGGTACTTCAGGGTCAGCCACAGGCCGCCAAGCAGTTCCAGCAGGAGCAGGCTCTTGAAGTAGGAAACGATTTTACCCATGGCTTACTGCCCCGCCTGCAGGATGCCGGAGAACACCAGCAACGCGGTCACGAAGATCCAGACGATGGTGATCGGGATGAACACCTTCCAGCCCAGCCGCATGATCTGGTCGTAGCGGTAGCGCGGGAACGAAGCGCGGAACCAGATGAAGCAACTGGCGAAGAAGAACACCTTGGCCAGCAACCACCACCAGCCATCGCCGAGCACGGTCGACAGCACCGGCACATCCGGGATGAAGGCCGCCGGGATCGGCGACAGCCAGCCACCGACGAAGAAGGTCGCGGTCAGGAAGCTGACCAGGATCATGTTGGCGTATTCGGCCAGGAAGAACAGCGCGAACTGCGAACCGGAGTACTCGACCATGTGGCCGGCAACGATTTCCGACTCGCCTTCCACCACGTCGAACGGCGCGCGGTTGGTTTCGGCCACGCCGGAGATGAAATACACCACGAACAGCGGCAACAGCGGCCACATGAACCATTCGGTGAAGCCGCCATTGCCGCCCTGCGCATTGACGATGTCGCTGAGGTTGAGGCTGCCGGCGGCGATCAGCACGCCGACCAGGGCAAAGCCCATCGCGATCTCGTAGCTCACCACCTGCGCGGCGCCGCGCATTGCACCGAGGAAGGCGTACTTCGAGTTCGATGCCCAGCCGGCCAGGATCACGCCGTACACGCCCATCGAGGTCATCGCCAGCAGGTACAGCAGGCCCGCGTTGGCATTCGACAGCACCACCTGCGCATCGAACGGCACCACCGCCCAGGCGGCGAACGCCGGCACCAGCGCGATCAGCGGCGCGAGCCGGAACAGCAAGGGATGCGCGACGGCCGGCTGCAGCACTTCCTTGAACAGCAGCTTGAACACGTCGGCGAAGGCCTGCAGCACGCCCCAGCCGACATACATCGGTCCATGGCGCACGTGCATCCAGCCGATCAGCTTGCGTTCCCAGACCACGTAGAAGGCGACCGAGACGATCACCGGCACCGCGATGGCCAGGATCTTCAAGACGATCCACACCAGCATGCCGATCGTGCCCAGCGACAGCAGGAAATCCCGGAAGGGTTCCACCGCGTGGGTCATCAGCGGGTTCAACGAAGCCAGCTCGAGCGAGGCAATCGCATTCATGCGCGCACGACCTCCACCTTGGCCGACGCCGCAAGCGGGGCGGTGGCGCCATGGCCGGTCTCGATCCACGCACAGCCCGGCGCAACGCGGTCATCGACCACGACCTGCAGGGTCGCGGTGCCGTTCGCGGTGGACAGCTTCGCCATCGCCGCGTCAACCAGGCCCGCAGTCGCGGCATCGGCCGGATTGAGCAACACACGCGGGCCCGCATTGAGCGGATGTGCCTGCAGGGCCTCGGCACGACGGGTGACCCCATCGACGCGATAGATCGCCTGCGAGGCCACGACTTCAAGACCGGTGCCGGCGATGGCGGGTGCACTGCCCTTCGCGGCCTGCACCGACTTCGGGGCGACGCCCGCACGCAGGCCGGCAAGATCGGTGTAGCCAAAGCCGTCGAGCTTCAGTTCGTCCGCCAGCGCACGCAGCACGCGCCAGCCGGCATGCGCCTGGCCGGGCAGCTTGCCAGCCGCCGATGTCATCTGCGCGACACCATCGAGGTTGGTCAGCGTGGCATCGATTTCGGGCAATGCGCCGATCGGCAGGATCACGTCGGCGACGCGGCGGGTGGACTGGCAGGCGAAGTGGCTGAACGCCACGACCTGCGCGCCGCCCAGCGCCTTCAACGCGACCAGTTGATCGGCGAAGTCCAAGCCCGGCTCGATGCCGTAGATCAGGTAGCCCGCGCGCGCCTCGCGCAACATCGTTTGCGCATCGCGCGAGGCCGGCAGCACGCCGTGTCGGGACAATCCGAGTGCATTCGCACCCTGCGGGATGCGGCAGAGCCTGGCGCCCTTCGATGCAGCGAAATCGGTCGCCGCCTTGCGGATCGCGGCGGCATGCATGCTGTTCTCGGCCACGCCACCGACGATCACCGCGACGGTCGCGGCATCGCCCAGGTCGACCTTGCCGAGGGCATCCGCAAGCTGCGATGGCACCACGATCTGCTTGGAGGCCACCGCGAAGGCGACATCGAAATCGATCGGATTGACCACATGCACCTTGGCGCCGCGCTTGACCGCCTTGCGCAGGCGTTGGTGCAGCAGCGGGACTTCATGACGCAGGTTGGAGCCGATGATGACGATCGCGTCGGCCTGCTCGATTTCCGCCACAGGCATCGCAAAGGCTTCCGCGGCGGCGCCATCGGACAGATCCAACTGGCCGATGCGGTGGTCGAGGTTGCCGGTGCCCAGCGCCTCCGCCAGGCGGGCCAGCAGCGCGCCCTCCTCGTTCGAGGTCGACGGATGCACCAGGATGCCGAGGTCATCGGCGGCGTTGTCGCGCAGGATCCGCGCGGCCTTGGCCAGCGCTTCGTCCCACGACGCCTCGCGGAAATTTTCTCCGTCGCGAATCAGCGGCACCGTCGCGCGGTCGGCGGCGTACAGGCCTTCATGCGCGTAGCGGTCGCGATCCGACAGCCAGCACTCATTCACCGCTTCGTTGTCGCGCGGCACGCTGCGCAGGATCTCGCCGCGGCGCACGTGGTGGAACAGGTTGCTGCCGAGCGCGTCGTGGTAGCCCAAGGACGGCTTGGCGGTCAGTTCCCATGGGCGCGCCTTGAAGCGGAACACCTTGTTCGTGAGCGCGCCGACCGGGCAGACATCGATCACGTTGCCGGACAGCTCGGTGGTCAGCGGCTTGCCGTCGTAGGTGCCGATCTGCAGGTTTTCGCCGCGCTGCATGCCGCCGAGTTCGTAGGTGCCGGCGATGTCCGCGGTGAAGCGCACGCAGCGCGTGCACTGGATGCAGCGGGTCATCTCGGTGGCGACCAGCGGCCCCATGTCCTCGTCGGCCACCACGCGCTTGCGCTCGACGAAGCGGCTGACCGACCGCCCATAGCCCAGCGACAGGTCCTGCAATTCGCACTCGCCGCCCTGGTCGCAGATCGGGCAGTCCAGCGGATGGTTGATCAGCAGGAATTCCATCACGTTGCGCTGGGCCTTCAGCGCTTTCTCATTGCGGGTGAAGACCTTCAGCCCGTCCATCACCGGCGTGGCGCAGGCCGGCGACGGCTTCGGCGCGGAACGCCCGCCGACTTCGGTATCGACCAGGCACATGCGGCAGTTGGCCGCGATGGGCAGCTTCTCGTGGTAGCAGAAGCGCGGGATCGGGATGCCGGCCTTGTCGGCGGCATGGATGATCATCGAGCCCTTGGGCGCGGCCAGCTCCACCCCGTCGATGATGACGGTGACATGGTCGGGCGGCAGGTTGGGATTCACCGGTTGCGCGCTCATGCTGCGGCCTCCACCGGCTTGACCAAGGTGCCGGCGCGCTCGTCGTCGACATAAAAGCGGCCATTGACGATGGCGTATTCGAATTCGTGCCAGTAGTGGCGCAGGAAGCCCTGCACCGGCCACGCGGCGGCCTCGCCGAAGGCGCAGATGGTGTGGCCTTCGATCTGGCCGGCGGCGGCGCGCAGCATCTGCAGGTCGTCCAGGGTCGCCTGGAAGTTGCAGATGCGGTCGAGCATGCGGTGCATCCAGCCGGTGCCTTCGCGGCACGGGGTGCACTGGCCGCAGCTTTCCTTCCAGTAGAAGCGCGAGATCCGGCGGCAGGCACGCACCATGCAGGTGGTGTCGTCCATCACCACGACCGCGCCCGAGCCCAGGCCGGAGCCGGCCTTCTGGATCGCGTCGTAGTCCATGGTCAGGCCCATCATCACCTCGCCCGGCAGCACCGGCATCGAGGAGCCGCCCGGGATCACGCCTTTCAGCGTGCGACCGGGCTTCATGCCGCCGCACAGCGCCAGCAGGTCGGCGAACGAGGTGCCCAGGCGGATTT
>DAOOCX010000159.1:0-5129 GCA_035408605.1 Thermomonas sp.
TAGGCCTCGGCGTGGATGTAGGAGATTTCCTTGAGCTTGAGCGCGCCTTCCAGCGCGATCGGGTAATGCCGGCCACGGCCCAGGAACAGCGCGTGCTGCCTGGGCGCGAACTTGTCGGCCCACAACGCGACCTGAGGCTCCAGGTTGAGTGCGTGCTGCACGCTGCCCGGCAGGTGGCGCAGGTCGTCCAGGTAGGCGGCTTCCTGCGCGTCGTCGATGCTGCCGCGCAGTTTCGCCAGCACCCCGGTCAGTGCGAACAACGCGACCAGCTGGGTGGTGAAGGCCTTGGTCGAAGCCACGCCGATCTCGGCGCCGGCGCGGGTGTAGAACACCAGCTTGCTGGCGCGCGGGATCGCGCTTTCCGGCACGTTGCAGATCGACAACGTGCGCTCCTGGCCCAGCGACTTGGCGTATTTCAGCGCTTCCATCGTGTCCAGGGTTTCGCCGGACTGCGAGATGGTGACGATCAACTGCTTCGGGTTGGCCACGACCTTGCGATAGCGATACTCGCTGGCGATGTCGACCGCGCACGGGATGCCGGCGATGTCCTCCAGCCAGTAGCGCGCGGCCAGGCCGGCGTAGTAGCTGGTGCCGCAGGCGAGGATCTGCACCGCTTCGATGCCAGCCAGCACGTCCGCCGCATTCGCGCCGAACAAGGCCGGATCGAAGCCGCCGGCATCGACGATGCCTTCGATGGTGTCGCCGATCGCGCGCGGCTGCTCGTGGATTTCCTTCTGCATGAAGTGCCGGTACGGGCCGAGTTCCAGCGAGGCCAGCGACACGTCGGACAGATGCACGTCGCGCTGCACTTCGACATCGTCGGCATCGAACACGCGCACGCCATCGCGATCGAGTTCGGCGGTGTCGCCTTCTTCCAGGAAGATCACCTTGCGCGTCGCCGACACGATCGCGGAGACGTCGGACGCGACGAAGTTCTCGCCTTCGCCCAAGCCAACCAGCAAGGGGCAGCCCATGCGCGCGGCGACCAGCGTGGAGGGATCGCGACGGTCGATCACCGCCAGCGCGTACGCGCCGTCGAGTTCCTTGACCGACTTCTGCAACGCCTGCAGCAGGCTCAACCCCTGCGCGCGGTGGTGGTGGATCAGGTGGGCGACGACTTCGGTGTCGGTCTGCGAGGTGAATTCGTAGCCGAGCGCGCGCAGGCGGTCGCGCTGCTGCTCGTGGTTCTCGATGATGCCGTTGTGCACCAGCGCGAGGTCGCCGTGGCTGATGTGCGGATGCGCGTTGCCTTCGGTCACCCCGCCATGGGTGGCCCAGCGCGTGTGGCCGATGCCGAGCGTCGCGTCGAAGCCTTCGGCGATCGCCGCGGCTTCCATCTCGGCGACGCGGCCGGTACGGCGCACGCGGCGCACGGACTCGCCATCGATCACCGCGATGCCGGCGGAATCGTAGCCGCGATATTCCAGCCGCTTGAGGCCATCGACCAGCAAGGGCACCACGTCACGATTGGCGATGGCACCGACGATTCCGCACATGCAGGCAACTCCCGTTTCGATGCGGAAGTGTAACGGTGCCGGTGTCCGCGCGGACGCGGCCGGCGTCCGGACGGACACCCCGCATGGCGCTTCGCCCTTTCTAAATCAATGACTTGCGGTTGGCACGCTTGTTGCGCTGTACACGGCATGGACAGCCAACAGCCGAACGACCGCATGGACACCCGCAACCGCATCCGCGACACCGCCGGCCAGGACCAGGTCCGCGCCACGCCCGCCCACCCCAAACGCCGCCAATGGCTGGTTGGCGGGATCGCCGGGGTGGCCCTGCTGGCGCTGGTCGCCTGGGTGGCCTCGGGCTGGCTGGGCGGCGGGCGTTCGTTCGATGCATCGCGCCTGCGCATCGCCGAGGTGAAGCGCGGCGACCTGGTCCGCGACCTCAGCGCCGACGGCCGGGTCATCGCCGCCAACAGCCCGACCCTGTACGCGATCGCCGCTGGCACCGTCACCCTGCAGGTCGTCGCCGGCGACAAGGTCCGCAAGGGCCAGGCGCTGGCGGTGATCGACAGCCCGGAACTGCGCAGCAAGCTGGTGCAGGAGGAATCCACCCTGGCCGGCATGCAGGCCGAAGCCAGCCGCGCGCTGCTGGACGCGCAGATCATGCGCGCCAATGCGCGCAAGGCGCTGGACCAGGCCACGGTGGAACGCACCGCGGCGATGCGCGACCTGGAGCGCTACCAGCGCGCCTATGACGGTGGCGCGGTGCCGCAGAACGACCTGGCCCGCGCGCAGGACGAGATGAAGAAGGCCGAGATCGGCCTGGCCGCCGCCGGCAAGGATTTCGAACTGCAGAGCCGCGGTGCCGGGCTGGACGCGCGCAACAAGCAATTGCTGGCCGAGCGCCAGCACGCGGTGGTGGTCGAACAGCGCCGCCAGGTCGAGGCACTGACCCTGCGCGCGCCGTTCGATGGCCAGGTCGGCCAGGTGCAGGTGCCGCAGGGCACCAACGTGATCGCCAACGGCCCGGTGCTGAGCGTGGTCGACCTGAGCCGCTTCGAAGTCGAAATGAAGGTGCCGGAAAGCTTTGCCCGCGACCTCGCGATCGGCATGCCCGCGCAGATCACCAGCAATGGCACGCCGTTCGCCGGCGAGATCGCCGCGGTCTCGCCGGAAGTGGTGAATGGCGAAGTGACCGCGCGCGTGCGCTTCGCCGACGGCAAGCAACCGCCGGGCCTGCGCCAGAACCAGCGGCTGTCGGTGCGCATCGTGATGGATACCCGTCGCGACGTGCTGATGGTCGAGCGTGGCCCGTTCCTGGAACAGGAAGGCGGCAGCACCGCATACGTGGTCGACGGCGACAACGCCGTGCGGCAGCCGATCCAGGCCGGCGCTTCGAGCCTGGACAACGTGGAAATCGTCTCGGGGCTCAAGGCCGGCGACCGCATCGTGGTCTCGGGCACCGATCAGTTCGACAACGCGGACCGCGTCCGCATCTCGGGAAACTAATGCCATGAACGCTTTCGTCGCCCTCCCCGACGCCTTCAACTGGACCCCGGAACAACTCGCCGGCGCGGTGCCGCTGCGCCTGTCGGAGGCTGCGCTGTTCGACGCCGCCTCCCAGCACGGCGACCTGGCCGCCGCCAACGCCCCGCGCGAGCGGCTGCGAATTGCCCACCAGTACCGCGCAGCAGCCGCACTGCCTACGCGCTTCCGCATCTCCTGACCCCACATCCGCACACAAAGGACATCGCCATGCTCGACATGCGCCAAGTCACCAAGGTCTACCGCACCGAACTCGTCGAGACGCATGCGCTGCGCTCGCTCGACCTGCATGTCGGCGAAGGCGAATTCGTCGCCGTCACCGGCCCGTCGGGTTCCGGCAAGACCACGTTCCTCAATATCGCAGGGTTGCTGGAGACCTTCACGGACGGCCACTTCACCCTGGATGGGCAGGACGTGCGCGGGCTCAATGACGATGCGCGCAGCAAGCTGCGCAACCAGAAGATCGGCTTCATCTTCCAGGGCTTCAACCTGATCCCCGACCTCAACCTGTTCGACAACTGCGACGTGCCGCTGCGCTACCGCGGCATGCCGGCCAGCGAGCGCAAGCTGCGCATCGAGGACGCGCTGGGCATGGTCGGGCTGGGCTCGCGGATCAAGCACTATCCAGCGGAGCTCTCCGGCGGCCAGCAACAACGCGCGGCGATCGCGCGCGCACTCGCAGGCAGTCCGCGCCTGCTGCTGGCGGACGAACCCACCGGCAACCTCGACTCGCAGATGGCGCGCAGCGTGATGGAGCTGCTGGAGGACATCAACCAGCAGGGCACCACCATCATCATGGTGACCCACGACCCGGAACTGGCGGCGCGCGCGCAGCGCAACGTTCACATCGTCGACGGCATGGCCACCGACCTGTCGCTCGAACACGGGCTCGCGCGTGGCGCGCATGCGCCTGCCGATGCAGCCGTTGCCAGCACCTGACCTGGAGACCGCCATGTTCGGTTATTACCTCAACCTCGCCGTGCGCAGCTTCAAGCGCAACAAGGCGCTGACCGTGCTCATGGTGCTGGCGATCGCGCTGGGCATCGGCGCGTCGATGACCACGCTCACGGTCTTCCACGTGCTCTCCGGCGATCCCATCCCGGAGAAGAGCGACCAGTTGTTCTACGTGCAGTTGGATCCCGAGGGCAAGCAAGGCTATCGACCCGGCGAAGAGCCGCAAACCCAGCTGACCCGCTTCGACGCTGAAACCCTGCTGGCGCAAAAGCGTGGCCTGCGCCAGACCATGACCAACGGCGGCAACGCAGTGATCACCCCGGACAAGCCCGGCTCGGCACCCGAGCTCACCGAAACCCGCTACGCCAGCAGCGATTTCTTCGCGATGTTCGACGTGCCGCTGCAGTACGGCCGCGGCTGGACAGCTGCGGAAGACGAGGGCAAGGCGCGCGTGGTGGTGGTCAGCAAGGAACTCAACGACAAGCAGTTCGGCGGCACCGACAGCACCGGCAGGAGCCTGCGCATCGATGGCAACGAGTTCCGCATCATCGGAGTACTCGACACCTGGCGGCTGGTGCCGCGCTTCTATGATCTCTACAACGACCAGTACGACACCACCGAAGGCCTGTTCCTGCCGTTCAGCACCTCGCGTGACCTGAAGATGGGCACCCAGGGCAACACCAACTGCTGGGGCGATTCCGGCGGCGACAGCCGTTCGCTCACGGCGCCCTGCGCCTGGGTGCAGTACTGGGTCGAGCTCGACACGCCGGCGAAGGCCGCGGAGTACAAGCGCTACCTGGTCAACTACTCCGACCAGCAGCGCAAGGCCGGGCGATACGAGCGGCCGACCAACGTGCGCCTGCGCAACGTGATGGAACTGATGGAGTTCAACGAAGTCGTGCCCGGCGACGTGCGCCTGCAGCTGTGGCTGGCGTTCGGCTTCCTGCTGGTCTGCCTGGTCAACACGGTCGGCCTGTTGCTGGCCAAGTTCCTGCGCCGCAGCGGCGAGATCGGCGTGCGCCGCGCACTCGGCGCGTCGCGGTCGGAGATCTTCAAGCAGTGCCTGGTCGAAGCCGGCACCGTCGGCGTGGCCGGCGGCGTGCTGGGCCTGCTGCTCGCACTGATCGGGCTGTGGGCGGTGCGCCAGCAACCTGCCAGTTATGCCTCGCTCGCCCACCT
>DAOOCX010000160.1:0-5121 GCA_035408605.1 Thermomonas sp.
ACATGGAGAACGCCGGCCGCGAACGCTACCTGCTGGTGGACGACGAAGGCGCGCGCATCCCGCTGGGCGACACCGAGATCCTGGCCTTGCCCGCGCACTTCCTGCACTCGGTCGGCAACCTGTCGTTCTTCGATCCGGTGAGTCGCATCCTGTTCCCCGGCGATGTCTGTTCCGGGCTGGTCGGCAGCGGCGTGCCGTACGCCTTCGTCGAGGATTTCGAGGCGTACCGGCCGTGCATGGAAGGGTTCCATCGTCGCTACATGGCCAGCAACCGTGCGTTGCGGCTGTGGGTGGACATGGTCCGTGAACTCGCCCCGGAGATGATCGTGCCTCAGCACGGCATGCCCTTCCGCGGCGCGGCGATCAAGCCTTTGCTCGACTGGCTGGAAGGCCTGCAGTGCGGCGTGGACCTGATGGGCCCGGTCAACTATCGACCGAACCCGCAGCGCCCGCCGGTACGCGTGGGCTACTGAACCGCGCGTCGGTTCGAGCGGCGCATCAATAGACGTCGCGGCGATAGCGCCCGGCGTCGGCAAGCGCCGTCATGCGTGATGGCCCGAGGATCTCGTTGAGCGCCGCGTCCACGCCCGGGGCCATGCCTTCCAGGCTGCCGCAGACGTAAACGGCGGCGCCCTGGTCGACCCAAGTGCGCAACACGTCGCCATTCGCGTGCAATGCATCCTGTACGTAACGCTGCGCATGGCCGTCGCGAGAGAACACCAGGTCGAGCCGCTCCAGTACGCCCGCGCGTTGCCACGCGTCGAGATCTTCGCCGTGCAGGCGGTCGGCGCTGGCATTGCGCTCGCCGAACAGCAGCCAGTTGCGTGTCGCGCCTGCGGCCGCGCGTGCCTTCAGGTGCGCGCGCAGGCCGGCCAGGCCAGTGCCATTGCCGATCAGGATCATGGGCTGCGACGCCAGCGGCGCATGGAAATTGGGGTTGCTGCGGATGCGCAGGTCGATGCCGTCGCCGATGGCCGCGTGCCGGCATAGCCAGCCGCTGCCGATGCCGGGCGTGCCGTCCTCGCGCTGCATCAGCCTGACCAGCAGGTGCAGGCTGCCGTCGGCGGGAAGCGAAGCGATCGAATATTCGCGATGCGGCAAGGCTTGCAGCGAGGCGACCAACGCGCGCGTGTCGTTGCACACGGCATCGGTCATCGCCGGCAGTCGCGAGCGCGACAGGATTTCCGAGAGCGGAGTGTCGTCGCGATCGTGCTTGACGATGTGGCAGCCATCGAGCGCGTGCCTTGCGAGGAACGCCGCGACATCGTCCGCTGCATTGCGCGGACCGATTTCCGCGATGTCGCCGGCCTGCCAGTCGAGCGCCATGCCGGCGGGCGGTTGCAACTCGATGTGCCAGGCCTCGCCGCCGAGGCTGCCCGGATTGAGCAGGTGGCGCGCGGCCAGTGTCCAGCGGTCGTGGCGCGGCGTCGTCCAGTCGGGCTGGTCGGCATGTCCCGAGAGCACGCCGATGCGATGTTGCCAGTGGCGCAGCGCGGCGGGGTCGGCGTTGTCGACGTCGACGCGATCGAACATCGGCTGCGCGCCGTGCCGATGCAGCCACTCGTCGAGTTCGTGGCCGAAGGCGCAGAACTGCGCGTATTCGCTGTCGCCCAATGCGAGTACCGCATAGCGCGTCCGCGACAGGTCGGCAGGCTGCGTCATTACCCGCTTCACGAAGCCCATCGCGTGGTCGGGCGGGTCGCCTTCGCCGGTGGTGCTGGCGATGAACAGGCAATGCGCGCCGTCGAGCACCTGCAGGTCGATCGCGTTGATGTCGTGCACGCAGGCCGGCTGGCCGGCGTCGCGCAGTGCCTGCGCGGTGCGTTCGGCCAGATCCAGGGCGAAGCCGGTCTGGCTGGCGTAGATCACCCGCCACGACGCTTCCCCGTCCATGCTGGCGATGACGCGTGGCGTTCGCGCGCGCCACGCGATCAAGCCGCAGAACGCGGCATATGCTGCGAGTGCGGAGCCTGCGAACACGCGCGGTTGCGCCAGTGGCGTCACTGTCGGCCACGGTTGCACCTGCAAGCGCAACAGCCACCCGGCGAGCAACGCAAGCGCCAACCCGACCAGCCACTGGCCGATGAGGGAACGGTCGATTCGCGATGCCGTCTTCATTGCGCGAGATGCGCCCGGAACGCGTCGGTCATGCGTTCGCGCAACCGGCCGTCGCCATCGTGGCCCAGGTAGCGCACGGCCAGTCCGTGGCGTTCGGCCAGCGCCAGCCCTGCGTTTTCGCCGAGCACGGTGAGCGCGGTCGCCCACGCATCCGCGTGCATCGCATCGCGGGCGATCACGGTCACCGCGACCGGTGCATGTTCGACCGGCGCACCGCTGCGTGGATCGATGGTGTGGGTGTAGCGGCGTTCGTCGCCGTGTTCGTCGCGACGCGTGTAGTGATGCCAGCGGTCGCCTGACGTGGCGACGGCGACGCCGTCGAGTGCCAGCACGCGCGGTTCGAGGCTGTGATCGATTTCTTCAGCGCCGGCCTCGACCAGCACCCGCCACGGCGTGCCATCCGGCTTGCGGCCGATGCCGTGCAGTTCACCGCCGACTTCGACCAGTGCGCCGCTGATGCCGGCCGCGCGCAGGTAGTCGACGACGCAATCCGCGCCGAAGCCCTTGGCGATCGCGGAGAGATCGAGGCGCAGGCCGCCGGGTTGCAGCAACTCATCGCCGCGAATTTCAATGCGGCGCCAGCCGACATGGCCGCGCGCCACCTCGCGTTCGGTCGATGACGGCGCACGGTCGATGGCGGCATCGGCACCGAAGCCCCAAAGACCGACGAGCGATCCGATCGTCGGATCGAATGCGCCGTCGCTGGCCTCGGCGATCTGCACCGCGCACGTCAGCACGCGGTGGAACTTATCGGGGATGCGCTGCCACGCACCAGCATTGGCGCGGTTGTAGACGCTGATGTCGGACGTTGCATCCCATGTGCTCATCTGCGTGACCACACGATCCAGTCGCGCCTGGATGCCGGCATGCAGCGCGTGCAGGTCGGTATTGCGCGCGGCAGCGAGCCGCACGCTCCACGTCGTGCCCATGGTCTCGCCGCCGAGCGTGGCGACGGCCTCGTCGGCGGCGTGAGCAGGCAAGCGGATTACTGCGGCAGGACTTCGAACGTGCCGACGTAGCTCAGGCGGCGCTGCCTGGCCTGCGGCACGCTGGTCTTGCTGTCGGTGGTCGCGGTTTCCAGCCAGTACATGCCCGCGTCCGGCCAGGTCACGCTGAACTCGCCCTTGGCGTCGGTGGTCGCCTTGATCTCTTCCTGTGCGTTGCGATAGCGGGTGCCGCCGCGGATGATCTCGATCTCCAGGCCAGCGACCGGCTTGCCGTCGACCACCAGGCGGAACGTCGCGGCCTCGCCCGCGAACAGGTCGTTGGGATGGGTGACCGGCACCAGCTCCAGGCCCTTGCCGATCGGCGCGACGTCGCTCGGGCTGCCGTTGGTGGCGAAGGTCTCGACCCGGCCGATGCCTTCGGTGACCTGCACATTCAGCGCGTTCTTCGGGATCTTCGTCGCCAAGTCTTCGGCGGTGGCATTGCGCAACATGCCGCCGCGGGGAGTGCCGCCCATACCACCTGCGGCCGGCGCCGGATTGTCCTTCGCGGCCTCGGCAGCGGCCAGGCTCTCCGGCGTATCCCAGCGAGCGGACACGCCGCCGTTGACGTTGGCGATGCGGTAGGTGCCCTGCTGCTCGAGTTGGACGTCGAACACGCTGCGGTACTTGCCGGTCGCCGGGTTCTGCGGCTTGTGGGTGCTGCCGTCCGGTGCGGTGATGACGATGTTGTCCAGTCGCATCGGGTTGTGGTCGGGGTAGTACAGGGCATTGGAGATCGCGGCGTCGACGGTGATCCACGCATCCTTGCCGGCGAGCACGGTGGAGGAGGGCACCAGCCACTGCTTGTGGGCGATGGCGGAGAGCGGGATCGCGGCGGCAATGATGGCGGCGAGGATCGAGATGCGCTTCATGGGGTGTGCTCCGGAACGTGTGCGATTCAGGGCTTGGCGCTGAGGGTGACCAGGCCGAGTTCGTCCTTGCCCTGGGCCTTGCCGATGGACGGGGTCTTGCCTTTCCACTCGAAGGGGATCTTCAGCAGTTCGCGGCCGCCGACTTCGCGTGCGGCCTCGACCACGAGCGTGTAGGTGCCGGCCGGCAGCTTGGCGAGCGCGGGGTGCTTCTCGTCGAGCTTGAGCGCGTGCTTACCGACCGGGCGCGTGGGCGCGGTGATGCCGTCGACCGGCACCTTCAGGCTGCGACCGCTCTTGCGCCACCACTGGCGCAGGTCGGGCAGCCACTTGGTGCCATGGCCTTCCTTGCCATCGGTCTGCTGGTACCAGACCTGCAGGTCGGCGACCGACTTCTGGTTGGCGTCCTCGATCCAGATCGCCACGTAGGGGCGGTGGTATTCGGCCGCGTTGATCCGCGGGATCTCGACACTGATCGACAGGTCGGCGGCCTGCGCCGCGGGCGCGACGAGCAGGGTGCCGATGGCGATGGAAACGGGCGCGGAGACAGAAACTCGCATGGGTTCGCCTTTGGATCGATGGAGATTCAGTGGATGAACAGCAGTGCCAGCAGCATCGGGATCAGCAGGCCCAGTGCGACCAGCGGCCAGGTGGCACGGCGCTGGCGGCCGTGCAGGTACAGCAGGAACAGGCCGGTCGCGGTGAACACGATGCAGGCCACCGCGAACACATCGATGAACCAGCTCCACGCGGTGCCCGCATTGCGGCCCTTGTGCAGGTCGTTGAGCCAAGCCAGCGTGCCGCGGTCGGTGCGTTCGTATTCCAGCGCGCCATCCGCGCGCTGGATGCTCAGCCAGGCATCGTTTCCGGGGCCTGGCATCGACAGGTAGAGCTCGTCCTCCGACCATTCCGCCTCGCGATCGCCGGGCACGATGCCGTGCTTGTCGCGCAACCACCCACGCAGGCCGACCGGCAGGGGTGCCTTGCCATCGCCCCGCGCCGGCAGCGTCTTCAACAACGTCGCCGGCACGGTGTCGTGGACCGTCGTCACCTCCGGCTTGCCCTCGATCTGCGCTGCATGGTTGAGGGTGATGCCGGTGATCGAGAACAGCAGCATGCCGACCAGGCACACGGCGGCACTGATCCAG
>DAOOCX010000161.1:0-5110 GCA_035408605.1 Thermomonas sp.
TGCGGAACTCCGCGCTCAAGGCCGGCGGCGCGATGCAGTAGCCGATCTTCCAGCCAGTGCAGTGGTAGGTCTTGCCGAAGCTGGAGATGACGAAGGCGCGCTCACGCAGTTCCGGATGGCGCAGCGCGGATTCGTGGCGGGCGCCATCGAACACGATGTGCTCGTAGACCTCGTCGCTGAGCAGCACGATGTCGGTGCCGCGCAGCAGGTCGATCAACGCCCGGATGTCTTCGGCGCCGAACATCGCCCCGGACGGGTTGTGCGGGCTGTTGACCATCAGCATGCGGGTCTTCGGCGTGATCGCCGCGCGCACCGCGTCCCAGTCGGGCGCGAAGGTGAGCGGGTCCAGCGCGACGTGAACTGCCTTCGCCCCGGCGAGGTCGATGGCCGGCTCGTAACAGTCGTAGCAGGGGTCGAGGACGATCACCTCGTCGCCGGCCCGAACGACGGCATGGATCGCATCGAAGATCGCCTCGGTGGCGCCGCTGGTGACCGTGACCTCGCTGTCGACATCGGGTCGCCAGCCATAGCAGCGTTCGGTCTTGCCGGCGATCGCCTGGCGCAAGGCCGGGATGCCGGTCATCGGCGCGTACTGGTTGTGGCCGGCCTGCATCGCCCGGCCCAGCGCATCGACCAGGCGTTGCGGCACCGGGAAATCCGGGAAGCCCTGCCCCAGGTTGACCGCGCCGTGCTCGGCGGCCAGCTGCGACATCACGGTGAAGATGGTGGTGCCGACCTTCGGCAGTTTGGTGTCTGGCTGCATCGCGATGTGGGGATGGCGTGGGAGCCCGAGTTTACGGAATCGCGCCGGCCGCACGCGTGACCGATCCCATGCCGATGGTGCATGCCGCTAAAATCGGTCGCCCATGCCCGATTCCAACGTCTCCGCCAGTCCCCTGCTCGCCGTGCGCGGGCTGGCGTTCTCCCGCAACGAGACGCCGGTGTTCGGGCCGCTGGATTTCGCGGTGGATTCCAACGAGGCCTTGCTGGTCCAGGGCGGCAACGGGGCCGGCAAGACCACCCTGCTGCGCGTGCTCGCGGGCCTGCTGCGGGCCGATGCCGGCCATGTGCGGATCGACGGTCAACCGGCGCGGCATGAATTGCGCGCACGCTTCGTGGCCTATCTTGGCCACCTGCCGGGATTGAAGGCGGATCTCTCGGCGCTGCAGAACCTGGACTTCCTGTGCGGCCTGCATGGTCGGCGCAAGGCGCAGACACCGGAAGCGGCGATGGCCATCGTCGGCCTGGGCGGCTACGAGGATGCGCCCTTGCGCACGCTCTCCGCCGGCCAGAAGAAGCGGCTCGGGCTGGCCCGGCTGTGGCTGTCGCCGGCGCCGCTGTGGTTGCTCGACGAGCCCTACGCCAACCTCGACCTCGACGGCATCACCCTGGTCAACCGGATGGTGCAGGCGCATCTGCGCGATGGCGGGGCGGCGTTGATCACCACCCACGGCGCGTATGCCGCACCGCCCGTGCGCACGCGCATGCTGGAACTCGGCGGTGCCGCGCCATGATGTGGCAAGCCGCAAATGCGCTGGTCCGGCGCGACCTGCGATTGCTGTGGGCGCGTCGCGGCGACGCGTTCCAGCCGGCGTTGTTCGCACTGTTGACCGTGGTCCTGTTTGCCCTGGCGCTGGGTGGCGATGCCGAATCGCTGGCACCGGTCGCGTCCGCCGTGCTCTGGCTGGCGGTGCTGCTGGCCGGCCTGCTCGCCCTGGACAGCCTGTTCCGCGGCGACGCCGAGGACGGCTCGCTCGAGCAATGGATGCTGGCACCGGTACCGCTGTGGTGGCTGGTGCTGGCGCGCACGCTGATGCACTGGGCGACCACGGCGCTCCCTGTCATCGTCGCCGTGCCGCTGCTCGGCGAACTGCTGCACCTGCCGCGCGCGCAACTGCCGGTGCTGATGGCCAGCCTGCTGCTGGGCACGCCGATCCTGAGCCTGCTCGGCGCGGTGGTGGCCGCGCTGACGGTGGGCATGCGCCGCGCCGGCGTGCTGGTCGCGCTGCTGGCCTTGCCGCTGTATGTCCCGGTGCTGGTGTTCGGTGCCGGGTCGGTCGCGGCAAGCGCACAGGGACTCGATGCCGTCGGCGCGCTGCTGCTGCTGGGCGCGGGCCTGGTGCTGGCGCTGGTCCTGGCACCGCTGACGGCGGCCGCAGCGCTGCGCATCGCCCACAATTGACCGGGGTCAATGTGCGCGAGCGCGCCGCGCGCGACGATGGCGGCGATCCCGGTCCGACGGGCCGGCCTTACGCGCTCCAGGAGCTACCCCCATGAAGTCCCGCCACGTCCTCGCCGCCAGCGCGCTCGCGCTTGCCCTCTCCGCCTGCGGCCAGTCGCCCGCGCCAACCGCCGAGCCCCCGGTTGCCGCACCGGCAACGGAAGAGGCTGCAGCCCCCGCGCCGGTTGAAGCCGCCCCGGTCGCGCCCGCGCCCGTCGCCGCCACCGGCAGCAAGCCCGCCACCGTCGCCGATTGCGCCACCACGATCGAGGGCAACGACGCCATGCAGTACAACGCGGACTCGATCACCATCCCCGCCAGCTGCACCCAGTTCACCATCACCCTCAAGCACGCCGGTGCAATGGCGGTGAACGTGATGGGCCACAACGTGGTGGTGGCCAAGGAAGCCGACATGGCCGGGATCGCCGCCGACGGCATGTCGCTGACGCCGGAACACGTGAAGCCCGACGACGCCCGCATCATCGCCCACACCAGGATGGTGGGTGGCGGCGAATCCGCGTCGGTGACCTTCGACGTGGCCAAGGTCAAGGACGGCGGCCCGTTCAAGTTCTTCTGCAGTTTCCCCGGCCACCTGGCGCTGATGCAGGGCAACCTGGTGGTGCAATGAGTGCATCGCACGGCGGCTCGGGTGGGTGGTACCAGGCCACCCGCGCCGCCGTGCGAAGGCAGTCCCGCACGAGGGGCTGGTATCCTTCCCGGATTGCCGCGGCCGCATGTGCGCCGCACCCGCACAGGCCGCGATGTCCCCGCTGATCCGCTGGTTCCACCAACTCGGTTCCCCGCCCACCTTCGATCGCTTCGCCGCCCGTTGGACGCCGTGGGCGTACCTGCTCGGGTTGCTCGCGATGGGCGTCGGCCTGTACGGCGCGCTGTTCCAGGTGCCGGCCGATTACCAGCAGGGCGACAGCTTCCGGATCCTCTACATCCACGTGCCCAGCGCGTGGATGAGCATGGCGGTGTTCGGGTTGATGGCGTGCTATGCGGCCATCGCGCTCATCTGGCGGATCAAGCTGTGCGAGATCCTGGCGATGGCCTGCGCGCCCAGCGGCGCGGCCTTCACCCTCGTCACCCTGGCCACCGGCTCGATCTGGGGCAAGCCGATGTGGGGTACCTGGTGGGACTGGGACCCGCGCCTGACCACCGAACTGATCCTGCTGTTCCTCTACCTGGGCGTGATGGGCCTGTACGCCGCCATCGACGACCGCCGCAACGCGGCGCGCGCCGCCGGCCTGCTGGCGATCGTCGGCGTGGCCCTGCTGCCGGTGATCCGCTGGTCGGTGGTGTGGTGGAACTCGCTGCACCAGGGCCAGACCATCCGCATGTTCGGTGAGTCCTCGATGGACGCCAGCATGATCGCGCCACTGTGGTGGATGGTGGTCGGCACCCATCTCTGGTTCGTCGGCTCGCTGCTGGCGCGCGCGCGCGCCGACAACCTGCGCCGCGAGGCCGGCAAGGACTGGGTCGGCAAGCTCGCGGAGGCTTCGCGATGAGTTACCGCGACTACGTCATCGCCGCCTATGCGGTGTTCGCGGTGGTGATGCTGTGGGATTGGCTCGCGCCGAAACTGCAGTTGCGCGCCGCCCTCCGGGCGATCCGCCTGCGCGCTGCCCGCAACGCCAACCGCGCGCCCGCCGCGAACACGGAACTCGAACGATGAACCCGACCCGCAAGCGCCGCCTGTGGCTGGTGCTGGCCGTGGTGGCCGCCGCCGCGCTGGCCACCACCCTGATCGCGCTGGCCCTGCAGCGCAACGTGGCCTACCTGTACACGCCGAACGAAGTCCTGACCGGCGAAGCCGGCGCGAACGTCACCTCCGGCGAAGCCCGCTTCCGCCTGGGCGGAATGGTCGCGGCGGATTCGCTCAAGCGCACCCCCGGCACCCTGGACGCGCGCTTCGAGGTGGATGACGGCGACGCACGCCTGCCGGTGGTCTACACCGGCATCCTGCCCGACCTGTTCCGCGAGAAGCAGGCGGTCGTCGCCACCGGTCGCATGCAGGGCGGCGTGTTCGTCGCCGAGGAAGTGCTGGCCAAGCACGACGAGGCCTACATGCCGAAGGAAGTCGCCGACAAGATGGGCATGGCGCACAAGAAGCACGACGTGCCCGACGCGCAAGCCCCGGCGTCGCGCCCCTGATGGGGTTCCTCCCTGAACTCGGCCAGGTCGCCCTGATCCTGGCGCTGCTGGCCGCCTGCATGCAGGCGCTGTTGCCGATGCTGGGCGCGCAACGCGGCGTGGCGGCGCTCATGGCGGTCGGCCGGCCCGCGGCCTACCTGCAACTGGCGCTGGTCGGGCTGGCGTTCGCCATCCTCACCCACGGTTTCATCGCCCAGGATTTCTCGCAGCGCTACGTCGCCGAGAACTCCAACTCGCTGCTGCCGATGATCTACCGCTACACCGCGGTGTGGGGCGCGCACGAAGGCTCGCTGCTGCTGTGGGCGCTGATCCTGGCGCTGTGGACCGCGGCGGTGGCACGCTTCTCGCGGGCGTTGCCGATGCCGGTGGTCGCGCGCGTGCTCGGCGTGCTCGGCGTGGTCGCGGTCGGGTTCCTCGCCTTCCTGATCTTCACCAGCAATCCGTTCGAACGCCTGTTGCCGGCCGCGGCGGAAGGCCGCGACCTCAACCCGCTGCTGCAGGACCCGGGGATGATCATCCATCCGCCGATGCTGTACCTGGGCTACGTCGGGTTCTCGGTGCCGTTCGCGTTCGCGATCGCCGCCCTGCTGGAAGGTCGCGTCGATGCGCAGTGGCTGCGCTGGACGCGGCCGTGGACCAATGTCGCCTGGGCGTTCCTCACCGTCGGCATCGCGCTGGGCAGCTGGTGGGCGTACTACGAACTCGGCTGGGGCGGCTGGTGGTTCTGGGATC
>DAOOCX010000162.1:0-5096 GCA_035408605.1 Thermomonas sp.
TGCAGTACCAGCCCACCGGGATGTGGTTCACCATCGCCGGCAATCGTTATTCCGCTCGATCAGGTGGCGGCACGATCGATGCCTCCGCGGATGTCGTCGGTTTCCGCGGCGGCGCCTACGACGGCTGGCGCGGCGCGCGCCGCGGTGATGCCATCGTGTTTCGCAAGGACGACCACGCCAATCCGCGGGCTGGTGAGGGCATCAAGGTCGGCGATTTCCGCTGCGGCAGGCGGTAGGGCTGAAGTTTCGCGATGACCAGCGCGGTCAGCGCGGCGGCGCGGCCGATGCCTCGGCGCTGATCCGTCGCTTAAGCTCCAGCAACGGTGCGCTGTCGGCCTTCTCAAGGGCGGCTAGCGCGCGGCGGTAGTAGTCCGTGCGCTTGCCTTCTTCGCCCAGCTTGCCCCAGGCCATGCCTTGGCCGGCCAGGATCTTCGCATCGGTGCCGGGCTGCACCGCCTTTCCGGCGATGATGCGCTCCGCTCGGGCATAGGCGTCAAGCGCTTCGCGTGGGCGGCCGAGGTCGTTCAGTGCGCCGCCGATGCCGATATGGCCATTGGCCAGCGCCGGGCTATCCACGCCGTAGATGCGACCCGCGATCTCGGTCGCTTCCCGGAAGCTGGCCAGGGCGCCGCCGGCATCGCCAAGATTTTTCTGTGCGGTGGCCTTCAGGCTCAGCAACACCGCGCGCCCATCCCAGTCTGCTGCCAGTCCCTGCCTGTCGGCGAAGGCCGTGGCTTCGTCGACGGTTCGCAATGCCGCTGCATACTGCGCCTGCGCGTTCAGCGCACGGGCCAGGCCGATCGAGGCCACCAGCGCATCGATCGCCTGCACCTGGTCGGCGATGTCGACAGTCCTGAACGCCGCGATCGCCTGTTCGTAGTTCCTGCGCGCATGGTCGTTGTCGCCATCGCCGAGGTAGGCGTCGCCGAGATTGCGCAGCGAGACCGCCTGTTCGAATACGTCGTCGGGCAGGTATTGCCGGCGCAGGGCCGCCGCGCGCTGGGCGGCCGCGATCGCTTCCTTCGGCTTGCCCATCACGCCCAGCACCTGCGCGTAGTTGCCGAACTGCGCCGCCAGCTCCGTCGCGTCGTCGCGGTCGTAGGGCGCTGCGGGATCCTGCAAGCCCTGCCGATACAGCGTTTCGGCAGTGCCCCAGTCCTGGCCGATGGCATACAGGTTGGCCAGGGTCCGCTGCATCGCCTTGCGTGCCTGCGGGTCGAATTGCGGATCCTGCTCCAGTGTCTCCCGCGACCGTGCCAGCAGGTCGTTCAGGCTGAACTGTGCGTCGAGTTGGCCCTGCGGCGCCACGCCAAACATCGCATCCTGCAGGAAGACGAAGGCTTGGCGCGCCCGCTTGGCCTGCAGTTGCGCTTCGCTGCGCTGCTGCCCGGCGATGCGCGCCTGAGACCGCGCCTCGTTGGCCTGCCAAAGCGCAATGCTGGTGCCGGCAATCAACGCAATCGCGACCGCACCGACCGCGGCGGCCAGCAGGCGATTGCGTCGCAACCACAGCGCGACGCGTTCGCCCTTGCCGAGCTGCGCCGCGTCGACAGGCCGGTGCTCCAGCCAGCGTTGCAGGTCAGCGGCCAGCGCGTCCGCGCTGGCGTAGCGTGCCTCGGGGCTGCGCCGCAGGCAGGTCTCGACGATCGCGGCCAGTCCGCCGCGCAGCGACTTCGCCAAGGCCGATGGATCCGCTTCGCCACGCAGTGCGGCCTGTTGCACGCTGGCCTGCGTGGCGGCGCGGGTCAGCGGTTCCGGTTCGCGTTCCAGCAGCTGCAACTGTTTTGCCAGCGGGGTGTCGCGGGCCAGGCCGAATGGGTGCGAGCCGCTCAGCAGACGATGCAGCACGATGCCCAGCTGCCAGATGTCGGTGGCGGTGGTGATCGGCGCGGCATGCAGTTGTTCGGGCGAGGCGTATTCGAAGGTCAGCGCGCGGTCGCTGGTGGCGGTGGCCTCGCTGCCTTCGAGCTGCTTGGCGATGCCGAAGTCGAGCAGCTTCACCCGGCCTTCGCCATCGACCAGCAGGTTCGAGGGTTTCAGGTCGCGATGGATCACCAGGTTGCGGTGCGCATGGCCGACCGCCTCCAGCACCTGCACGAACAACTGCACGCGCCCGCGCAATCCCAGCGTGCGCGTGTCGCACCACTGGTCGATGGGTGCGCCGTCCACGTACTCCATGACGAAGTACGGGTCGCCGTCGTCGCTGAAGCCGCCGTCGAGCAGGGTGGCGATGTTCGGGTGGCGCAGCTGCGCCAGCAGCTGGCGTTCGCGCAGGAAGCGTTCGCGCGCGGCTGGCGAATCCGCCGCGGTGCGGATCAGTTTCAACGCGGCGCGTTGCGCGTAGGCGCCATCGCTGCGTTGCACCGCGTAGACCGTGCCCATGCCGCCGCGGCCGATGGCCTCGACGATGCGCCAGGCGCCCAGCTGGCGCCCCGGCATCGGCTCGCCCTCGCGGCTCGCCGGGGGTTCGTGCAAGGCCTGTCCCCAGGCCGCGGCATCGCCACGGAAGGGCTGGCCCTCGCGCGCATCCGCCGCCAGCATCGCGCGCACCTCTTCAAGCAGGTCGGCATCGTCGCCGCAGACCTCGCGGATCCGTCGTTCGCGCGTGTCGTCATCGAGGTCGACCAGCGCATCGAACGCCGCCATCGCGCGACGCTGGCGTTCGACCGGATCCGTCACGGCGCGGTTTCCTTCATCAGGAAGGCGCGTGCGCGCCGCCAGTCGCGACGCAGGGTGCTCTCGCTGATGCCGAGCATGCCGGCGACTTCCGGTTCGGTATAGCCGCCGAAGTAACGCAGTTCCACGACCTGCGCGGCGCGCTCGTCGAGCCGGTGCAAGGCATCCAGCAGCTCGTCGAGCTTGAGTACCTCGACCGCCGCGGCTTCGCCGGCATTGGCGAGCGCGCCGAGGGTGAGCGCGTCCTGCCCGCCGCCGCGCTTGTCGGCCTTGCGCGCGCGTGCATCGTCTACCAGCACCTGGCGCATCGCCCGCGCGGAGAGCGCCAGCAGGTGGTTGCGGTCCTGTGCCGCCAGTTGTGCGCCGCCGAGCTTCAGGTAGGCCTCGTGGACCAGCGCGGTGGTCTCGAAATCGTCGTGCATGCGCCGCAACTGCAGGCGCGCGGCACGCTTGAGTTCGTCGTACAACGCCGAGAACACGTCGCCCATCGCCTGCGCGTCGCCTGCGCGCGCGCGCGCCAGCAGGCGGGTCACTTCGATCGGGGGCGCGGGCTCCACCGTGTTTCGCTCGGCATGCATTGAAACTGGCGGAAGTGTCGCACAGGCGCCGCGCGCCCGGACTGGAAGGCGGCGTGAACGGATCCGCCGCCGCAATCCGCATACCCATCCAAGACCGGCATTCCGCCGTTGTCATCCGAGGTGGAGACGCATGAACAAGCAAGCCAATCACGGTCGGCGCGCGCCGGCCCTGTCCCTGCTGAGCCTGGCCTTGCTGGGGGCGTTGTCGATGCCGGCGTTCGCGGCCGAGCCGGTATGCCTGGACACGGACGGCAATCCGTCCGGTGAAACCACGACGCAAGGGCAGGAGCACGGCAGCCAGAACACCACCTGCGACGCGGCGAGTGCCGCCTACGGCATCGAGAACAATGCCAGTGCCTTCTTCAGCGCCGCGTTCGGCCTGCGCAACACCGCCAACGGCAACTGGAGTTCCGCGTTCGGTCGCGACAACACCGCCAGTGGGTACGCCAGCAGCGCCTTCGGCTCGAACAACGGGGCGAGCGGCAATTCGAGCAATGCATTCGGTTTCGACAACCGTGCCATCGGTTTCAACGCCAACGCGTTCGGTGGCGCGAACACGGCCGGTGCCGACTACAGCAGTGCCGTGGGTTACCGGAACACGGCCAGCGGCGCGGCGAGCAGTGCCTTCGGCTATCGGAATACCGCCATCGGCGAGCGCAGCAGTGCGTTCGGCTACGCATCACAGGCACTGAACATCGGCAGCACCGCGATCGGCTACATGGCGATCGCGGATCGCGATTACGCCGTCGCCGTGGGCAGGGCTGGCGGCGAACGCCAGATCATCCATCTGGCAGATGGCACCGAGGATTTCGATGCGGTGAACGTGCGTCAGCTGCGTTCGCTCACGAATTGGTTCGGCGGTGGCGCAACCTTTACCGGCGGCATGTTCACCGCGCCGACCTTCACCATTCAGGGCACGAACTACAACACCATTGCGGCGGCCTTTGCGGCGGTGGATTCGCGGCTGACCGCATTGGGCGATGGCGTCGGCGTGCCCGGCCCGCAGGGCGAGCCTGGTCCGGCAGGTCCGCAAGGCGAGCAAGGTCCGCAGGGCGAGCAGGGCCCCGCCGGACAGGATGCGGACCTGGGCCAGGTTGCGCAGATGGTCGATGCCGGCGATGCCGCCACGCTTGCAGCAGCCAACACGCATGCCGACGCGGGCGATGCCGCCACGCTCGCCGCGGCCAAGGCGCATGCCACTGCGGGCGATGCGGCCACGCTGACTGCATCGAAGAGCTACACCGACAGCACCGCCACGCAGACGTTGAACTCGGCCAAGTCTTATACCGATGCGAAGTTCGCGGTGTGGAACGACACCTTCATCCAGTACCAGCAGCAGGTGGACAAGCGCTTTGCGCAGACCGACCGCCGCATCGACCAGATCGGCGCGATGGGCACGGCGATGACCCAGATGGCAGTGAACGCGGCGAACGGCAATTCCGCCAAGGGCCGCATCGCGATCGGCGTGGGCGCGCAGGGCAGCCAGGGCGCGGTGTCGATCGGCTACGGCAAGCGCATCGGCGACCGCGGTTCGTTCTCGCTGGGCGCGAGCTTCAGCAGCGGCGAATCGTCGGTGGGTGGCGGTTTCGGTTTCGACCTGTAACGCACTCGTTCCCGGAAGACGAAACGGCGCGGGCAACCGTGCCGTTTCCGTTGGCGGCATCGGGCGTCAGCGCAGCTCGTCCACGCGGGCATTCGCGCAATGCGCGAAGTTCACCGGCACGCCGTGCGCGCCCAACACCGCGGCGAATTGCCGTTGGCGTGCCTGGAATTGCGCGAAGCCGTGCTCCAGCCGCGCGCAATCGGATTCGCCCGCGGCATTGCGTGCCCGCCACGCCGTGG
>DAOOCX010000163.1:0-4979 GCA_035408605.1 Thermomonas sp.
AGCCAACCAGGAAGCCGATCGAGTAGATCAGGCCGTCGTAGCCGTTGGCCATCACTGCTGCGGAAATGCCCAGGAACGAGGCCGCCGACATGTAGTCGCCGGCGATCGCCAAGCCGTTCTGGAAGCCGGTGATGCCGCCGCCGGCGGTGTAGAAGTCCGCCGCCGAACGCGTCTTCGCCGCGGCGCGCTTGGTGATCCACAACGTGGCGCAGACGAATACCGCGAACATGCTGATCGCAGTCCAGTTGATCGGTTGTTTCTCGGCCTGGCCGAGGTCGCCACCGCCGGCCCACGCGGCACCTGCGAACAGCAGCATCGCCAGCGCGAAGAGGAACGAATGCATGCGCTTCATGGGGTCGCGTCCTCCAGGATCTCGGCGGTCAGGCGGTCGTACTCGTCGTTGGCGCGGCGCACGTACAGGCCGGTGATGATCACGGTGAACGCGATCACGCCGAGCCCGATCGGGATGCCGAGCGTGGTCACGCCCGCACCCAGCGGCCTGGCCAGCAATTCCTTGTCGAAGGCGATCAGGCCGATGTAGCCGTAATAGACCAGTAGCATCAGCACGGTCAGCAGCCAGCCGAAGCTGGAGCGCTTGCGCTTGAGTTCGTGGTACTTCGGGTTGGCCTCGATCCGGGCCACCATGGGGTCGATCATGTCGGACATGCGGAGTCTCCGTTGCGTGTCGGGTGGCGGGATCAGAAGCTGTACTTGACGCTGGTATGCAGGCGGCGCAGGTCGCCGTCGGCGCCGCTCTCCACCTCGCGGTTGCCCCAGATCAGTTCCGCGCCGATGTCCAGCTTCGGGAACGGACTGTAGATCAGGTTGGCGTGGATCGATTGCGCGGACTCGGTGACGCCGAAGCCGGTCCAGTCGGTATCGTTGTCGAACTGCGCGCGCGAGACCATCAGGTTGCCGCGCAGCTTGGGATCGAACACGTGCCGCCAGGCCACGAAGCCGGCCAGCACGCCGGTGCCGTCGATGTCGGCGCCGGTGGCATCCAGCGCACCGTCCGCGCCCAGCGCGAAGCCCACGTAACGGCCGATGCCCTGGCCGCCGGTGAGCATGTAGCGGATGTCGTCGTGCGTGCCGATGTTGTATTTGCCTGACACGCTCACCCCGAAACCGCTGCCGCTGGCGCTGGTGGCCGCGGTGTCGTGGCGCAACTGGCGGGCCAGGCCGGCGATGCTGACGTGGCCCCAATCGCCTTTCTGCGTCCAGCGCGCGGTGATGTCCGGCATGCCGCCATCGTCGCTGTTGATGCGGGTGGTGCTGCGATAGCCGGTGAGCACGGTCTGCGGGTTTTCCAGCGCCACCGAGAAGGGCCCGCTGGTGTAGCGCAGCTGCGCCTGGCGGACGAAGGTGGTGCCCTCGGTCGGGCCGACGAAATCCACCGCGTCCGGCAGCGCCGCCACGTCCTGGAAGTTCGACCAGGTCTGTCCGGCCAGCCACTTGTCCCAGGTCACGTAGGCCTGGCGCAGGGTCAGCGCATGGGTATTGGTCGCGGCCTCGTTGCCCAACTGGTTGCTGCCGCCGCCGAACAGGTCGAACTCCAGGTAGGCGCGGGTCTTGTGGCCCTGCATGTCGCCGTCGGCGGCGAACCAGAAGCGCGAGAACTGCGCATGCGTGTCGGTGTCGACGTGCGATTCGTCCGCGCCACCCACCGGGATCGCGCTGGGCAGGTAGAACATGCGCCCCGCGCTGCCGTCGGCGATCTCGCCGGCGTTGGTGTCGGTCATCATCGCATCGACCTTGATGAAGCCGCCGTAGCTGAAGCGGCCATCCGGATTGCCGGCGGTGAGGATCGGCGTGGACTGGATGTGCGGCTTGCCGTCGGCGGGCGCGGCCTGCGCGACCTTGACCTGGTCGAGCTGCGCCCTGGTGTCGACGATCGTGGCCTGCTGTTGCTGCTGTGCGCCGATCAGTGCCTGCACCTGCGCTTCCAGCTGCGCGATGCGCGCTTCGAGTTCCTGCTCTTTCGCGGACTGCGCGAATGCGAGCCCCGGCGCCAGCAGTGCGACGAACAGGGCGATCGCCAATGGCGCGCGGCGACCGGTGGTCGTGGGTGTGTGCATGGTTCCCCCTCCCAAGGGACGCACGACCATGTGCCGTGCAGGGCGACCATGCGCTGGCAGGCTTGCGGGCGTCGATTCGCCTTTGGTCGAAGATGGCGCCATTTGCGACCAAGGTCTAACGCCGCCGCCGCGCGATTGCGGCACACTCGCTGCATCGTCCTCGGGAGGGATGCCATGACCGGCCAGCAAGAGCGTTACCACGTCCCCGCAGCATTCGCCGCGCATTCGAACATGCGCCACCGCGACTACGTCCGCGAATACCAGGCGGCGATCGACGACCCCGACGCGTTCTGGGGCCGCATCGCCCAGCGCATCGACTGGATGCAGGCGCCGACGCGGATCAAGGACGTCAGCTTCAACGCCGACGACTTCCACATCCGCTGGTTCGACGATGGCGAACTCAATGCCAGCGTCAATTGCCTGGACCGCCACCTCGCCGAGCATGGCGACAAGGTCGCGATCATCTTCGAGCCGGACAGTCCCGACGCACCGTCGCAGCGCATCACCTATCGCGAGCTGCATGCGCGCACCTGCAAGCTCGCCAACGCGCTGCGCAACCTCGGCGTCGAGAAGGGCGACCGCGTCACCATCTACCTGCCGATGATCCCCGAGGCCGCCGTCGCGATGCTCGCCTGTGCGCGCATCGGCGCGGTGCACTCGGTGGTGTTCGGCGGCTTCGCCCCGCAGTCGATCGCCGACCGCGTGCAGGACTGCGGCACCAAGCTGGTGATCACCGCCGACGAAGGCCTGCGCGGCGGCCGCAAGGTGCCGTTGAAGGCGAACGTGGATGAAGCGCTGAAGCTGCCCGGCACCAATTCGGTGGAAACCGTACTGGTGGTCCGCCACACCGGCGGCGCGGTGGACATGCAGATGCCGCGCGACCGCTGGTACGACGCCGTGGTCGATGGCCAGCCCGACACCTGCGAACCGGAGCGCATGAACGCGGAAGATCCGCTGTTCATCCTCTACACCTCCGGCAGCACCGGCAAGCCGAAGGGCGTGCTGCACACCACCGCCGGTTATCTCGTCTGGGCCGCCTACACCCACGAGATCGTGTTCGACCTCAAGCCGGACGACATCTACTGGTGCACCGCCGACGTGGGCTGGATCACCGGTCACAGCTACATCGTCTACGGACCGCTGGCCAACTGCGGCACCAGCGTGATGTTCGAAGGCATCCCCAGCTGGCCGAACGCCTCGCGCTTCTGGGAAGTGATCGACAAGCACCAGGTCACGATCTTCTACACCGCGCCGACCGCGATCCGCGCGCTGATGCGCGAAGGCGACCATGCGGTGAAGCGCACCTCGCGCAAGTCGCTGCGGCTGCTGGGCAGCGTCGGCGAACCGATCAACCCCGAAGCCTGGCGCTGGTACCACGACGTGGTCGGCGAGGAACGTTGCCCGATCGTGGACACGTGGTGGCAGACCGAGACCGGCGGCATCCTGATCTCGCCGCTGCCCGGTGCCATCGACCTCAAGCCGGGTTCCGCCACCCTGCCGCTGCCGGGCGTGCAGGTCGCCCTGGTCGATGCCGCCGGCACCATCCTGGAAGGCGAGACCTCCGGCAACCTGGTGCTGCTGGATTCGTGGCCGGGGCAGATGCGCACGGTGTACGGCGACCACCAGCGCTTCATCGACACCTACTTCAAGGCCTACCCGGGCATGTACTTCACCAGCGATGGTTGCCGGCGCGATGCCGACGGCTATTACTGGATCACCGGGCGCGTGGACGACGTGATCAACGTCAGCGGCCACCGCATCGGCACGGCAGAAGTGGAGAGCGCGCTGGTCTCGCACCACGACGTCGCCGAAGCCGCGGTCGTCGGCTACCCGCACGACATCAAGGGCCAGGGCATCTACGCCTACGTCACCCTGAAGCAGGGCATCGAGCCCACCGACGAGCTGCGCAAGGCGCTGGTCCAGCAGGTGCGCAAGGAAATCGGACCGACCGCCAGCCCCGACCATATCCAGTGGGCGCCCAGCCTGCCGAAGACCCGCAGCGGCAAGATCATGCGGCGCATCCTGCGCAAGATCGCGGAGAACGCACCCGAGCAGCTCGGCGACATCAGCACCCTGGCCGATCCGTCGGTGGTGGAATCGCTGGTCAACGAACGCCAGGTGCGATGATCACGGGGAAGCGGCACCGCCCGATGCCGCTTGTTCCTTGCTGGATGCCATGACCACCCTCCTCATCGCCGACGACCACCCACTGTTCCGCGAAGCCCTGCGTGGCGTGGCCCTGCGCCTGCTGCCCGGCGCACGCATCCGCGAGGCGGAAAACGCGGAAGCGCTGTACGCCATGGCCGATGACGAGCCCGATGCGGACCTGCTGCTGCTGGACCTCAACATGCCCGGCACGCAGGGCTTCTCCGCACTGGTGCACCTGCGCGCCGCGCATCCGCAACTGCCGGTGGCGATGGTTTCCGCGCGCGAAGAACCCGAGATCATGCGGCGCGCACTGGACCACGGCGCGATGGGCTTCATCCCCAAATCCTCCGACGCCGCGACGCTGGCCACCGCGTTGCAACAGGTCCTCGACGGCGAACGCTGGGTGCCCGACGCCGCACTCAAGGCCGCGCCCATCGCCGACGACGAACGCGCCATCGCCGCGCGCGTGCGCGAACTCACCCCGCAACAATTCCGCGTGCTGCAGATGCTCGGCACCGGCCTGCTCAACAAGCAGATCGGCTACGAACTCGGCGTGTCGGAAGCCACCATCAAGGCGCACATGAGCGCCATCCTGCGCAAGCTCGGCGCCAACAACCGCACCCAGGCCGTGTTGCTCGCCGGCAAGCTGGCGGTGGATCCGAAGAGGGTGGTGGCGCAAAGCGAGTGATGGCTGCTATCGGCCGAGGCTGTGTGAAAACTCCCCCGTCGCTGGCAAGATTCAAGCACCAGTCGATT
>DAOOCX010000164.1:0-4933 GCA_035408605.1 Thermomonas sp.
TGATCAGCGAATGCCCGGTCTTCCACATCAGCGGGCTGCCGCCGTGGCGGAGGATATGGGTGGGCAAACGACCGGTGCATTTCACGTCGTACACGATCACCGCGCCCGGGTTGCGCTCCAGCACATCGGCGGCGAAGAGCATCAGCAGGCGGTCCGGGAAGATGTACTTGCCCGACTTGGTGACCACACCCAGGCGGTCGCCGTCGCCATCGAAGGCGATGCCGAGGTCGGCATCGAGGCGCTGGACCATCTGCACCAGTGCTTCCAGGTTGTGCGGCTCGCTCGGGTCCGGATGGTGGTTGGGGAAGGTGCCGTCGATGTCGCAGAACAGCGGGGTGACGTCGGCACCGATCGCCTCCAGCACGCGCGGGCCCAGCGCGCCGGCCACGCCGTTGCCGGCATCGACCACCACTCTCAGGCGCTGGCCGACCTGGACGTCGCCGGCGATCCGGTGCACGTAGTCCTCGCCGATGTCGCGCTCGCTGAGCGTGCCGGGCGTCTTGGTTTCGAGCAGGCGGTCTTCGGCAATGCGTGCATGCAGGTCGAGGATGGCATTGCCCGACAGGGTTTCCCCGCCGACCACGATCTTGAAGCCGTTGTAGTCGGGCGGGTTGTGGCTGCCGGTGATCGACACGCCGCAGCCGGTGCGCAGGTGGTAGCAGCCGAAGTACACCACCGGCGTCGGCACCATGCCCAGGTCGATCACGTTGCGACCGGCCTTGCGCAGGCCCGCGATCAGGCCCTCGGCCAGTTCCGGGCCGGACAGGCGGCCATCGCGGCCGACCACGATCTCGTCGAGCCCCTGGTCGAACATCAGCGAACCGACGGCCTGGCCGATCAGTTCGGCCACGCTGGCATCCAGGGTCTGGCCCATCACGCCGCGGATGTCGTAGGCACGGAAGATCCCGCGGTCGATCGCCACAGGCACCGCATCGGCCTTGGTGTCTTCGGCCACCTTCTCGCGCACCGCCGGTTCGGGAGCCGGTTGGTCGCGCTGGAGGTCGGCCAGGGTCGGCTCGGCATCCGCGCCGTCATTGCCGCGCAAGCCCAGCAGGCGCGGACGCACGATGACCCACAGCCATGCGGACAACAGCACCAGGATGGCGCCCAGGCCAACCGCTGGCATGCCGCCAAGCTCGAACGGCGTGGCAGTGGCGTCGGGCGTCGATGCGGCGATGCGCAGGTCGCTGTCCGGCACCTTGATGGCCAGCGCCTCGGCGGAATTGCCCAGGCTGGTATCACCGCGCTCCAGCACGTTTCGGCTGCCCTGGCGCAGGGCCAAGTAGGTGTCGGAGGGGACAGTCGGTGCCTCGACGCCGCTGGCCAGCTTCTCCAGCGGCAGCTCGACGTAGGCCACCATCGGACCGCTTCCACCGACCACCGGCGCCGCCAGGGCAAGGCGCTGGACCCCGGCAGATTTCACCACCCGCGCTACCGGCTTGCCTTCGGCCAGCGCGGCTTCGCAGGTGGCCAGTGCGCCGAACCCGGTGCGCGGCAGGCCGGCGTACGCGGCGGTCAGGTCGGCCGGCCACAATTCGGCACGTTGCAGTTCGGGCCAGCCCTGGCGGAGCAGGCGCAGGGTCGCGGCACTGTCGCCGGTCGCCAGCGCGGCCTTGACCCGGTCGGCACCCAGTCGCTGCGCGAGCCGCCCGCGTTCGTCGTTGAGGGTGCGCCGCGCCGCCATCACCGCATCGTCGCGGGCCACCTGCAGGCCGGCATGGCGTGCATCATCGCGGATGCGCAGGGCACCGCTGGCCAGGCACCAGATGCCGAGCAGGGCCAGCAGTGCGACCAGCAGCGGCAGCGCCTTCGCCGCCTGCGCCGGATCCAGCTTCAGCTTGCCCTTTTCTTCGCCGTCGTCCTTGCCACGACCGCCGATTCCGAACACACCCATCTCGATCCCCCGTCAACGCACGCCGGTATGGCCGAATCCGCCTTCGCCGCGCGCGCTTTCCTCGAAAGTATCCACCACCTGCAACGTCGCGCGCACGATCGGCAGCAGGACCAGCTGGGCGATGCGGTCGCCGGGAGAGATCGTGTAGCCCGCATCGCCACGGTTCCAGGTGCTGATCATCAGCGGCCCCTGGTAGTCGGCATCGATCAGGCCAGTGCCGTTGCCCAGCACGATGCCATGCTTGTGGCCCAACCCGGAGCGCGGCAGGATCACCGCGCACAGACCGGGGTCGCCGATATGGATGGCGAGCCCGGACGGCACCAATGCGGTTTCGCCCGGGGCCAGCAGCAATGGCGCGTCGATCGCGGCGCGGAGGTCCAGCCCGGCGCTGTGCTCGGTCGCGTAGGCCGGCAGCGGCCACTCCCCGCCGAAACGCGGATCCAGCAGTTTCACCTGCAGGGCCTGCGCCATCAGCCTGCGCCCTGCATCGACAGGCAACCGGCCACGATATCCAGCAACTCGCCGGCCAACATGGTCTTCGAGGCCGGACCCAGGGCGCGTTCGCCGTCCTGGTCGATCACCAGCAGCGCGTTGTCGTCGCTCTCGAAGCCGCCGCCGGCCACGCCGACCCGGTTCGCACAGATCAGGTCCACGCCCTTTCGCTCCCGCTTGCCGCGGGCATAGCCGGCCACGTTGTCGGTCTCGGCGGCGAACCCCACCACCAGCCGAGGGCGCGCCGCGTGCGCGGCCACGTCCGCCAGGATGTCGCGGGTCTTGACCAGTTCCAGCACCAGGGTGTCCTGGCCCGGCTGCTTCTTCAGCTTGTTCGCCGATGCCGCGCGCGGGGTGAAATCCGCCACCGCCGCGGCGCCGATGTAGGCATCGCACGGGGCGTGCCCCGCCTCCAGGCGCGCCATCACCGTCGCATGCATCTGCGCCGCGCTGCGCACGTCGATGCGGGTGACGCCGGGCGGCGTGGCCATGTGCACGGGCCCGGCCACCAGCACGACCTCGGCACCGCGTTCGGCCGCCACCGCGGCGATCGCGAAGCCCATCTTGCCGCTGCTGCGATTGCCCAGGAACCGCACCGGATCGATGTCTTCATAGGTCGGCCCGGCGCTGACCAGCAATCGCACCCCCGCCAGCGACGCACTCATCGCGCGACTCCCAGCGCGGCCACGATGGCCGCGGGTTCGGCCATCCGACCAGGGCCGGATTCGCCCTCGGCTAGGGGGCCGTCGTCGGGTCCGATCACCTGCACGCCGCGCGAACGCAGCACGGCGACATTCGCCTGGGTCGCAGGATGCCGCCACATCCGGTGGTTCATCGCCGGGGCGATTGCCAGCGGCGCCTCGGTGGCCAGGCAGAGGGTGCTGACCAGGTCGTCGGCCAGCCCATGCGCCAGCTTGGCAATGGTGTTGGCGGTCGCCGGCGCCACGATCACTCGTTGCGCCCAGCCGGCCAGTTCCAGGTGGCCCATCGCGGCCTCGGCGGTTTCGTCCCACAAGCTCGTGCGTACCGGGCGATGCGACAAGGCCTGGAAGGTCTGCGCGGTCAAGAACCGCTGCGCGTTGTCGGTCATGGCGACCTGCACATCGGCACCGGCATCGCGCAACCGGCGCAGCAGTTCTGCGGCCTTGTAGGCGGCGATCCCGCCGCAGACGCAGAGCAGGACGCGGTGCGTATCGGGGGTTGTAGGCGGAGCCTGCATCCGGCCGGTTTCCTGACCACGTGACGGGCGACCAGCTTACCCGATGGTCGATGCCGCACCGATGCCGCATCGCGACGCACCGATGCACGCTGGCCGCATGCACATCCGTGACTGGCCAGAAGGCGAACGCCCCCGCGAAAAACTGCTGGCCCACGGCGCCGGCAGCCTGTCCGACGCCGAACTGCTGGCGATCTTCCTGGGCTCAGGCACGGCCGGCCGCGATGCGGTGGCCAGCGCGCGCGACCTGCTCGCCGCGGAAGGCGGCCTGCGCGCCCTGCTCGATCGCGAGCCACGAGCGATGACCCGGCTGCGCGGGATCGGCCCGGCCCGCGCCTGCGCATTGTCCGCGGCACTGGAACTGGGCCACCGCCACCTGGCCGCACAACTCGAGCGCGGCGAAATGTTGGGCGATCCTGCTGCGGCCGGGCGCTATTTCGCCCAGCGCCTGCGCGGCCTGGCCCACGAGGTGTTCGCCGCGCTGTTCCTCGACACCCGCCATCGCGCACTGGGCTTCGAGGAATTGTTCCGCGGCAGCATCGACGGCGCCGAAGTGCACCCGCGCGCGCTGGTCGAACGCGCGCTGGCGCGCGGCGCGGCGGCGGTCATCATCGGCCACAACCACCCCAGCGGGAATCCCGAGCCCAGCGCCGCCGACCGCGCGGTCACCGCGCGCATCAAGCAGGCGCTGGGGCTGGTCGACATCCGCCTGCTCGACCACTTCGTGATCGGCGACGGTCCGCCGCTGTCGATGGCGGGGCGGGGGCTGGTATGAGGCCTCACCCGCTACCAACCTGCTACCCTCAATCGAGGTTTCCATGGGCAATGCCGAGAACCTGATGCTCGAGCATCTAAAACGCTTCCAAGCCGGGCAGGATCGCATCGAGCGCAAGCTTGAAGATTTGACGCGCCGCGCCGGCAACCTTGAAGCCGGGCAAGCGGCGATCATCCAGCACCTTGGCGCACTTGCCGTCACTGATGCCCAGCAGCAAGTGCTGCTCGACGGCTACAACGCACGGCTGGAACGCATTGAACGGCGGCTGGAGTTGGCGGGCTGAAACGTCGCGCGAGCCGCCTCGCGTACAATGCGCAGCCATTGAAACGGCTGCCTGATCCTTCGTGAAAACCCAGCTCCGCGCCCTGATCGAACAGGGCCTGTCCGCCCTGCGTGCCGCCGGCACCCTGCCCGTCGACCTTGCCTCGCCCGACTTCTCCGTCGAGCGACCGAAGGAGCGCGCCCACGGCGACTTCTCGACCAATGCAGCGATGCTGCTGGCCCGTGAGCTTGGCAAGAGCGGGGCGAAGACCAATCCGCGCGCGCTGGCGCAGCA
>DAOOCX010000165.1:0-1794 GCA_035408605.1 Thermomonas sp.
GGCCTGGACCGGCCGATGCCCAGCGCCACCGCCGACGGCATCACCATGATCAATTTCGGCATGGGCAGCCCGAACGCGGCGACGATGATGGACCTGCTGTCCGCGATCGAACCCAAGGCGGTGCTGTTCCTCGGCAAGTGCGGCGGCCTGAAGAAGAAGAACCAGCTCGGCGACCTGGTGCTGCCGATCGCGGCGATCCGCGGCGAGGGCACCAGCAACGATTACATGCCGCCGCAGGTACCGGCCCTGCCGGCATTCGCGCTGCAGCGCGCGGTGTCGACGATGATCCGCGACCTCGAACTCGACTACTGGACCGGCACCGTCTACACCACCAACCGCCGGGTCTGGGAACACGACGACGAGTTCAAGGAAAAGCTGCGCGCGATGCGCTGCATGGCGATCGACATGGAAACCGCCACCGTGTTCGCCGCCGGCTTCGCCAACCGCATCCCCTGCGGTGCGCTGCTGCTGGTCAGCGACCAGCCGATGATCCCGGAAGGCGTCAAGACCGAAGCCAGCGACGCCAAGGTCTCCGCCGAGTACGTGCAGAACCACATCAAGGTCGGCATCGAGGCACTGCGGCTGATCCGTCGCCACGGCAAGTCGGTGCGGCATTTGAGGTTCGACGAGTGAGCGAGGACGCGTCTTGCGCGGCACTGCCGCGCAGTCCTCGCGAACGCACGGCCATGGATGGCCGGGCCAGGGGCATCGCAAGTCGCTATTGTTGCGCCATGGAGGGCTGCGATGATTGTTCCCGGTGAACTGCTCGCGTTCTGGCGCGACGCCGGCATGGGCAAGTGGTTCCGCGGCGGCGACGACTTCGACGCCGAATGCCGTGCGCGCTGGCTGGACGCGCATTTCGCCGCCGCGCGCCGCGCGTTCGACGACTGGATGGACGCCGCCGACAGCGCGCTCGCGCTGGTCCTGCTGCTCGACCAGATCCCGCGCAACGTGTTCCGCAAGAGCGGTCATGCGTTCGCCACCGATCCGCTGGCCCTGCATTACGCGGGTCGTGCCATCGATGCCGGTTTCGATGCGCAGGTCGATCCGTCGCTGCGGTTCTTCTTCTACCTGCCGTTCGAGCATTCCGAGGCGATCGCCGACCAGGATCGCGCGGTGGACCTGTTCACGGCCCTCGGCAATGCGGACCTGCTGGGCTACGCGAATGCGCATCGCGACGTGATCGTGCGCTTCGGCCGCTTCCCGCATCGCAATGCGCCGCTGGGGCGCAACAACACGGCCGACGAACAGGCATGGCTGGAGGCGGGCGGCGGGTTCTGAGCGGCGCGCGCGGGCAGACCTCCGGTTCGAGGGAGGCCGGCCGCGCATGAAAAAAGGCGGAACCTCGCGGTTCCGCCTTTTTGTCATCGAAACACGCGTGCGCTCAGTGCTTCAGCGGCGCGGTCAGCTTGAGCTTGGCCTTCATGCTGTCGAACACCGCCTGGTCGGACGGCGACAGGTTCGGGCGCCCCGCCATGAAGCCCATGGTGATGCCGCCGATCACGAAGTAGGTCTCGCCTGCCTCGACTTCCAGGTTCATGACGTCCTTGGCCTCGGAATGGACGGTGTAGGCGTGTGCACCCGGCTCCGCGACGTGCACGAAATAGCCGCCGCTGAGCAGCGTGCCCAGTTCGGTCGTGCCTTCACGCACCTTGTAGCGGATGGCGGAGCCGGCGAATTTCTTCTCGCGGAAGAACACCACCAGGCCCTTGCCTTCGGGCGGCGTGCCGATCGCGCCAGGACCGGTCGCACTCGGCGCGGACTGGGCGGGGGCGGCTTGCGCCGGGTCGGCGG
>DAOOCX010000165.1:1894-4931 GCA_035408605.1 Thermomonas sp.
ACGGCGGTCGGGGCCAGCAGTGCGAGGCAGAGGATCAGCGACTTCAGGGTTTGCGTCACGGGTTGTTTCCTGTGGGTATGGATGGGGTGTCGATCGGGATCAACGCGGTATCGGCTGCGAGCTTCGCGCTGGCGCGGGCGCCGGACGGTATCTCGATCTCGCGGCCATGGATGAACTGTGCAAAAGGGCCGACTGCGATGCTGGCGGCCAGGGCGCCCGGGCTATTGTCCTTGCCGGCACCGCCCATGCGGAATCCGCGCAGCGGGATCTGCCGGCCGTCGACCTCCAGGTATCGCGCGGCCAACAACAATTCGCCTGCCTTTCCACCGCCGCCGGAAGCCGCTGCGTGGATGATCTCGCCGACCCCGGGGGTTCCCGCCGGCAATACCGTCTGGCCATCCACCACCAGCGGTTCGGCCAGCCGCAATGCGAATTTGTCGCCGCGCTTGTGGCGCTTCGAGCTGATCGGCTCACCGATCTCGATGTCGACCATCGCGCCATTGACCGCCAGGCAGCAGCCAGTGCCGGCCGGGTTGGCGTCGACAGCCGATTGTCCCGGGGGCACGGCCTGGTCAGGGCTTGCGGCGGCGGGCGGGTTCGCGGGTGGATCCTGGCGGGCGGCTGCAGTGCCGATCTGCAGCAATGCCGCCAACGGCCACGCCCATTTCATCGAAGCGCTGCGCGCCACCGCATCGCGCGCCATCAATAGGTTCCGACGCTGCTGTCGACGTGCGCGGCCCAGGCGTCGATGCCGCCGGTGATGTTGTGCACCTTGCTGAAACCCAGCGCGCGGAAATGTTCCGCCGCCTGCGCGCTGCGGCCGCCGTGGTGGCAGAGGAAGGCCAGCGGCGTGTCCTTCGGCCAGCCTTCGATCTCGCCCGGGCCGTCGTCGAAGGTCGCGTAGGCGACGTTGATGGACGCCAGTGCGCGCTCGTCGGCCGGACGCACGTCGACGATGGTCAGCGTGCCGGCCCGTGCCTGTTCGCTGGCCTGCGCGGGGGTGAGGTTGCGCACCTTGGGCGGCGCGTTCGGGTTGTCGATCACCAGGCCCTTGCCGCGTTCGTCGTCGGCCCAGTCGATCACCAGGCCGCGCGCGCGCGCGGCGCTGGCCAGGTCGAACTGCGCGCGGATGCCGGCAGACTCGCTGGCGATGGCGGCCTCGTCGCGTGGCGCCAGCTGCAGGCGCGCGTTGAAGCCCTTGTCGATGTCGATCTGCAGCGCGTAGCCATCGCCGGCATCGTCGATTGCCTTGCGCAGCAGGTCCGCCGCGGCGGGGGTGATGGTGATCGCCGGCGGCGTGCGATCCGGCGCCGGCAGGCCGAGCGCGGCATGCAGTTCGCCGCTGCCGGCCATCTGCAAAATGATGTCCGAGCCGCCGACCAGTTCGCCGCGGATGTACAGCTGCGGGATCGTCGGCCAGTCGCCGTAGGCCTTGATGCCCTCGCGGATCTCGGGATCGGACAGCACGTCCACGTGCGCGTAGTCGGCGCCGGCTGCGTCCAGCGCGCCCACCGCCTTCGACGAGAACCCGCACTGCGGCGCGTTCGGGTTGCCCTTCATGAACAGCACGACGGGATTGGTGGCCAGCAGCGATTCGATGCGGGCGCGAACGGCGGGGTCGAGGGACATGGGGGGTTCCGGGAAGCGAAAAGGGGTCAGAGTGAATTTTGCGCCGATTGTGTCCGGCTTGCGCGAAGACGGTGGTCGCAAAACTTCACTCTGACCCCTTTTTGTCGCCAAGCAACCCGATGGCCACCGGCAACGCTGCATCCGCCCAGCGCGCGTACTGCGCCGCCGACGGGTGCAGGCCGTCATCCGCCAGCATGACGGTCGCATCGCCGTGATCGCGGCTGATCGCGGTGATGTCGACGAAGGCCACGCCATGCGCCTCGCAAGCATCGCGCGCGGCGGCGTTGTAGGCATCCAGGTCGTCGGCGATGGCCTGCGCATCGCGGCCGCTGGCGAAGGCGAACGGGGTCACGCCCCAGTCCGGGATCGACAGCACCAGCACGCGGCCGGCGCGATCCCCGGCCAGCGCGATCGCGCGCTGCAGCAGGCGGGTGAATTCGCCCAGGTAGTCATCCACCGCGCGTCCGCGGTACTGGTTATTGACGCCGATCAGCAGCGAGACGAACGCCCACTCGCCCAGCGGTTCCTGCGCATCCATCGCCACCGATAGTTCGTCGGTGGTCCAGCCGGTGGTGGCGATGATGCGCGGGTCGTCGATGGCGAGGCCGGATGCGCGCAAGGCGCTGGCGAGTTGCACGGGCCAGCGGCCGGCCTCGTCGACGCCTTCGCCGATGGTGTAGCTGTCGCCGAGGGCGAGGTAGGCCAGTCGGCTCACGCCACCGCGCTGCGTTGCCCGGTCGCGGTCACCGCACGCCGTTCCAGCACGCGATCGATGCGCGAGAACACTTCGCGCAGCACCGACGCTTCCGGCAGCAGGGTGACGCGGAAGTGGTTGCGGTAGGGCACGTTGAAGCTGGAGCCGGGCACCAGCAGCACGTCTTCGGTCTCCAGCATCTCCAGCGCGAACGCGTGGTCGTCGAAGCCGCGCGCGGCATCGCCCACGACCGCCGGGAAGCCGTAGAGCGCACCGGCCGGGGCGACCAGCGACAGATGCGGGCTGGCCGCGCAGCTTTCGATCAGCGCGCGGCGGGTTTCGTACAGGCGGCCACCGGGCTGGCACAGCGGGGTGATGGTGTCGGTGCCGTGCAGGGCTTGCTCGATCGCGAACTGGCCCGGCACGTTGGCGCACAGGCGCAGTGCGCCGAGCAGGTCCATCGCGTGGTGGAAGTCGCCGCAGGCCATCGGGTCGCCGCTCAGCACCGCCCAGCCCACCCGCCAGCCGCAGGCGCGGTGGACCTTGGACAGCCCGCTGAAGGTCATGCAGGGCAGGTCGCCGGCCAGCGGCGCGACCGGCTGGAACGTGTTGTCGTCGTAGAGGATGCCGTCGTAGATCTCGTCGACCAGCAGCAGCAGGCGATGCTTCTGGGCGATCGCGACGATCCGCTCCAGCAACGCGCGCGGATAGTTG
>DAOOCX010000166.1:0-4911 GCA_035408605.1 Thermomonas sp.
TCGACCAGCCGCATGATGGATCCGAACGTGATCGGCAACGAGCACTACGAGACCGCGCGCCGCGTGCAGGGCACCCTGCAGAAGTACAAGGAGCTGAAGGACATCATCGCGATCCTGGGCATGGACGAGCTGTCGGAAGAAGACAAGCAGGCCGTGGCCCGCGCGCGCAAGATCGAGCGCTTCTTCAGCCAGCCGTTCACCGTGGCCGAAGTGTTCACCGGCTCGAAGGGCAAGTACGTGCCGCTGAAGGACACCATCCGCGGCTTCAAGGGCATCGTGGACGGCGAGTACGACCACCTGCCGGAGCAGGCGTTCTACATGGTCGGCTCGATCGACGAAGCCGTCGAGAAGGCCAAGAAGCTCGCCGCGTAACCACGTAGGGGCAGGCCTCCGCGCCTGCCCATGAAAGGAAAGACATGGCATCCACCATCCGTTGCGACATCGTCAGCGCCGAGGCCGAGATCTTCCACGGCGAGGCCGAACTGGTCGTGGCCACCGGCGAACTCGGCGAGCTGGGCATCGCGCCCAAGCACGCGCCGCTGATCACCCGCCTCAAGCCGGGCAAGGTGGTCGTGACCCTGCCGGGCGGCGAGAAGCTGGACTTCGCGATCGGCGGCGGCATCCTCGAGGTGCAGCCGACCGTGGTCACCGTGCTGGCCGACACCGCCGTGCGGGCGCAGGACATCGACGAGGCCGCGGTGCGTGCAGCCAAGGAAGAAGCCGAGCGCATCATCGCCCACCGCGGCGAGAAGATGGACATCGCCGAGGCGCAGCAGAAGCTGGCCGAAGTCACTGCGCAGCTGCAGGCGCTGGAGCGCCTGCGCAAGAACCTCAAGCACTGAGGTGTTCGCGACATCGCAGCATCGGAACGCCGGCCTTGTGCCGGCGTTTTTTGTTGCTGCCACGTCAGTCAAACGGGGACTGAAAAGGGGACGGAGGTGGTTACGGTGCGCCTTAACCACCTCCGTCCCCTTTTCTCGTCCAAGCGAAGCTAGGTGCGCTTGCGATACACCCAATGCCGCGACAACAGGAAGCCGATGCCGCCGGACAGCAGGTCCGCGCCGGGCTTGAGCAGCTGCGCCATGCGCAGGCCGAAGGCATCATCGAGATGCGCGACGATCCAGGTGTTGAGCACGGTCAGGGCGAGCCACATGACGATGAAGCGGATCGCCGCATGGCGACCGACGTGGGTATCGTCGGCAGCGAACGTCCATTTGCCGTTGAGCCAGAAGCCGAGCATCGCTCCGCACAGGCGGCCGATCACGTTGGCCGGCTCCACCGGCATCACCCATTCGCTCAGCGCAAGCATCAGGCCGTACTCGACCAGCCATTGCAGCAGGCCGATGACGGCGTAGCCGCCCAGGTGCCGACGCAGCGTCACCGCGCGGTTTCCATCGGCAGCGACCAGCGCTGGCTGTCGGCGGCTTCGTCGGTCTTGCGTGCCTTGGCGATGGCGAGCCCGGCGTGCAGCGCGGCACTCGCCTTGCGATCGTCGAGGATCACGTGGCCGATGCGTTCGCGTTGCAGCAGCGACGCCCACGCACGGCCGCTCGGGTCGGCTTCCACGCGCGCGAACTCGGTTTCCCATGCCGGCGAATACCAGCTCACGTTGCGACCGCGCTGGCCGAGTTCGGCGAGCGCGCCGTAGTTGCCGGGCAGCACCAGCACCAGCGTGCCGTCGGCGGGCAACCGCCGCGCCAGCAGGCGCTCCGGCGCATAGCGCAGCAGCAGCGGTGCATCGTCCAGCGGGTGGCCGATGTCGCGCTTCAGCGCGCCGGTGCGCAGCATCCAGTTGGCATTGGTGGCGAAGGCGAGGTTCAACACGCACACGCCCCAGAACGTGACCGCGCCGCCGCGCAGCGGCGGCCAGGCGACGACCAGTGCCGGCAACAACAGCACCAGCGACGGCTGCAGGTAACGCGCGTACTGCAGCGGTAGCAGGGTGAGCAGCAGGCCCATGCTGGCGACCACCGCGAGGCCGCGCGTGCGTCGGTCGTGCAATGCGAGCAGCCATGCGCCGAGCATCGCCACCAGCACGAAGCCGAAACCGCCCGGATAGGCTTCGAAATAGTGGCCGGTATCGAATGTGATGTCCCACACGAGGTCGGCATCGAAGCCGCCGTTCCAGCGCGGATCGCTGAAATCGCGTGGCGCGAAGAACGGCGAGCGGAATAGGCTGTTGAACAAAGGCAGCACGGGATTGCCGGTCAGCAGCCAGGCATGCACGTAGCTCGCACCGCCACAGATGGCCGCCAGCAACGCGCCGACGGGCAACGCGCGCCACGGCAAGTGCGCGCGATGCCGCCACGCCGCCCATGCGAGCATGGGCAAGGCGACCACGCCATGCATCGGCTTGAGCCCGCACAGCGCACCGAACAGCAGTGCGCCTGCGAGCACGGAGCGGGGCGAAGATGTCCCGTCGTCGCGCAGCACCAGCCAGGCCAGCGCGGGCAGCCACGCCATCGCCACCAGTTCGGTCTGCATGCCGGCGGCCAGGTGCATGGTCAGCGGCAGGCTGGCCATCAACGCCACCGCCCACCAGCGCCGCGTCGCGTCGCCGCCGAGTGCCCCGGCCAGTCCGTGCATCGCGCCAGCGGCGACGATCAGCCACAGCGCATTCATCGCGCCGCGCGCTTCCCCACCGGCCAGCACCTGCGCCACGCCCTGCAGCACGTCGCCGTTCCACGGGGCCAATGCCCACACCTGCAGGCGCGCGTCCATCGCGTAGCGCGCGGTGGCCTGCAACTGCGAGGGCAGGCCGAGGTGATAGGCGACGTCGTCCGACTGCATGGTCGGCAGCCACGCGGCAGTGCTGGCGAGGCCGAGCAGCAACAGTGCGCCCGTTGCCGCGGCAGGCGATGCGCGCACGCCGGCATCGAAGGTGTGCCAAGCGCCCCGCAAGGCATCGAGGATCGCCCGGCGTCGCCACGCGACCACTGCGATGCAGGCGAGGGCGTACACGGCGCGATGGTGGATCGGCAGCGACAGCAGCCAGCCCAGCGTGCCGGCGATCATCGCCAAACCGATCGGCAGCGCGATGGGACCGCGCAGCACCAGGCTGCCAACGCCGATCGCGGCTGCCGCCAGCAAGGCAGTGGCGAGCACCGGCATCGGCCCGGAAAACACCGCGAGCGCGAGCAGCCAGGCGGCGCCCAGCGCTGCCGCACGCGACCACTGCCGCCAGCGTTGCAAGGGCCATGCCGCCGCAAGTGCGAGCAAGGCGAGCAGCCCATGCTCGAACGCACGCGGGAATGGCAGTTCCTGCCACATGCGATGCGCGACCAGTCCGACCACGCACAGCGCGATGCCGGTCCAGGACAGGAGGGCGGGGATTGGCGACGGGTGCGTGCGCTCGGGCATCGGCGCCATGCTAGGCGCTGGCAGGGAGGCGTCAATGGCGCGTGCGCGGCGCCTGAGGGGCAGCCGTTAGAATCGCGGCATCCACAGACGAGCCATTCCATGAGCGCACCCCTGCATGTCGTTGTCCTGGCCGCCGGCGAAGGCAAGCGGATGAAGTCCGCGCTGCCGAAGGTGCTGCAGAAGGTCGCCGGGCGACCGATGCTGGCGCACGCCATCGATGCCGCCCGCGCGCTATCGCCGCAGGGTATCCACGTGGTCTACGGACATGGCGGCGAGGCGGTCCGCGCCGCGTTCGCCGACCAACCCGACCTGCACTGGGCGCAGCAGGTGCAGCAATTGGGCACGGGTCACGCCGTGCAGCAAGCGATGCCCGGCGTGCCGGACGATGTGCGCGTGCTGGTGCTGTACGGCGACGTGCCACTGATCACCGCGCATTCGCTGCGGCGGCTGATGGATGCGCCGGGACGGCTGGCCGTGCTTGCCGCGGAGCTGCCGGATCCGACCGGTTACGGCCGCATCCTGCGCGATCCTGAAGGCCGCGTGGCATCGATCATCGAGCAGAAGGACGCGGACGAGGAGCAGCGCCGGATCCGCCTGGTCAACACCGGCGTCATCGCCGCCGACTCCACCGCGCTCAAGCGCTGGCTGGAGCACCTGGGCAACGACAACGCGCAGGGCGAGTACTACCTGACCGACGTGTTCGCGGCCGCGGCGGACGAATATGCCGCAGCGGAAATCGTGGTGGTCGCCGATCCGCTGGAAACCGAAGGGGCGAATGATCCGTGGCAGCTCGCGCGCCTGGAGCGCGCGTTCCAGCTGCGCCAGGTGCAGGCCTTGTGCACCGATGGCGCGCGCGTCGCGGATCCCGCGCGCATCGACATCCGCGGCACGGTGCGCGTCGGCCGCGATGTCGAGATCGATGTCGACGTGGTGTTCGAGGGCGAAGTCGAACTGGGCGACGGCGTGCGCATCGGCCCGTTCTGCCGGATCAAGGACAGCAGGCTGGCGGCCGGGACCGAGGTCCGCGCGCATTGCGACCTCGACGGCGCACGCAGCGAAGGTGCGGTGCAGGTCGGTCCGTATGCGCGGCTGCGCCCCGGCACCGTGCTCGCCGACGGCGCGCACATCGGCAACTTCGTCGAGACCAAGAACGCGACGGTCGGCGTGGGCAGCAAGGCCAATCACCTGACCTACCTCGGCGACGCGGTGGTCGGCGCGGGCGTCAACATCGGCGCCGGCACCATTACCTGCAACTACGACGGCGCGAACAAGTTCACCACGACGATCCAGGACAACGCCTTCATCGGGTCGAACAGCGCGCTGGTGGCGCCGGTGACGATCGGCCAGGGCGCGACCATCGCGGCAGGATCGGTGATCAGCAAGGATGCACCGGCGGGCGAATTGACCGTGGCGCGCGCGCGCCAGGTCACGCTGGAAGGGTGGGTGCGGCCGGTGAAGCAACCGAAGGTGTGACGTCCGCGATCGAGAAAGTGGAGAAAGTGGGGTCAGAGTCGACTTTCGCCTGCGAAAGTCGACTCTGACCCCACTTTC
>DAOOCX010000167.1:0-4763 GCA_035408605.1 Thermomonas sp.
CGACATCACCGATCGTCGCCGGATCGAGCAGGAACTGCGCTACCTGGCCAACTACGACACCCTGACCAACCTGCCCAACCGCACCCTGCTGGCCGAACGGCTGTCCCGCGCGATCGTCCGCGCGCGCCGCCAGGGCAGCCGCATGGCCCTGCTGTTCCTCGACCTGGACCGTTTCAAGGACATCAATGATTCGCTGGGCCACGCCACCGGCGACCGCATCCTGCGCGCAACCGCGCAGCGCCTGCAGGAAGTCGTCGGCGACGGCCATACCGTGGCCCGCATCGGTGGCGACGAATTCACCGTGCTGCTGGAGGATCTCTCCAGCGGCGACGAGGCCGAACGCTGTGCACAACGCATCATCGACGCCTTCGACGCACCCCTGCGGCTCGACGACCGCCACGAGATCGCGATCTCGCCATCGATCGGCATCAGCCTCTTCCCCGACCACGCGCAGGTGCCCACCGACCTGCTCAAGCACGCCGACACCGCGATGTACCAGGCCAAGGCGGCGGGACGGCGCACCTTCCTGCGCTACGCCGATGCGATGGACGGCGACATCCGCCGCCGTGCCACCCTGATCGCCGCGTTGCGCAAGGTCGTCGAGCGCGGCGAACTGCGCCTGGTCTACCAACCGCAACTGGTGCTGGCGGATGGCCGGATCGGCGCCGTCGAGGCGCTGCTGCGCTGGAACAGCCCGGAGCATGGCGACGTGCCGCCCAGCCAGTTCATCCCGCTCGCCGAGGAAAGCGGGCTGATCGTGTCGATCGGCGAATGGGTGCTGCGCGAGGCTTGCAACACGTTGGCCGACTGGCGCCGCGACGGCATCGACAACGTGCTGATGTCGGTGAATGTCTCGGCCGTGCAGCTGCTGCGCAGCGACCTGGCGCAGACCGTGCAGCAGGTGCTGCGCGACACCGGCGTGCCCGCGAACCAACTGGAACTGGAACTCACCGAAAGCGTGCTGATGGCGAACGCCGAACACGCGACCGAACGCCTGCAGACCTTCCGCCGGCTGGGCGTGTCGATCGCGGTGGACGATTTCGGCACCGGCTATTCCTCGCTGGCCTACCTGCGCAGGCTGCCGATCACCACGCTGAAGATCGACAAGGCCTTCATCGACGACCTCGGCCGCCCCGGCGACAACGAGGACGCGGCGATCACCACGACGGTCATCGCGATGGCGCATTCGCTCGGCCTGCGCGTGGTCGCCGAGGGGGTCGAGACCGCCGAACAGCAACGCTTCCTGCTCCAGCACGGCTGCGACATGGTGCAGGGCTACCTGCTGTCGCGTCCGCTGAATGCGGAGGACTGCCTGCGCTTCCTGCAGGAGTGGCCAAAGCAGGAGCCGGCGCGCCTTGACCCGGTCGCATCGCCTCCCTAAGGTGCCCGGATGGACAACCGCGACCTGCATGGCGAACTGCAACGGCTGCTGGTGCGCATCGACCTGCTTGCCACCCGCATGCAGCGCCTGCAGGACGAAAACCGCAGCCTGCGCCAGCAACACGAGCAGATGGCCACCGAACGCGCGCAATTGCTGGCCAAGCAGGAACAGGCGCGCAGCCGCGTCGAAGCGATGATCAGTCGCCTGAAGTCGCTGGAGCAGCACACATGAGCACGCCCGAGAGCGGCAAGAGCGAGCCGGTCAGCATCCGCGTGCTGGACCGCGAATACACCGTCGGTGTCACCGAGGCCGAGCGCGCCAGCCTGACCTCGGCCGCGCGCATGCTCGATGCCCGCATGCGCGAGTTGCGCGGGAGCAACAAGATGGTCGCGCCGGATCGCCTGGCGGTGCTGACCGCGCTGAACCTGGCGCATGAACTGCAGCAGCGCGACGCCGTCAGCCAAGCGCGCAGCGACGGCGACCTGTTCAAGCTCATCGATGCGGCGAATGCCAGGCTCGACGGCCTGCTCGCGTCGAACACGTGAAGGCCTGAACCCCGCGCGACCCGCCGACCGATGGCGCTTGCCAGCGACGACCTCGCGCCTATACTGGTTGCGTCCTCTGCCGTGAGCGACGGCGTGCGCAACATTCGCCTTGTCCCTTAATGACGACCACGGGGGCGTACTGGTTGCCGGGAGTGCAAGTCCGCCCCGAGCGGGAAGCCCGATGGCCGCCACGCGTTCCCACTTGAACCCCGGGTTCAAGGTCGTTTCGCACGCATCGCCACGGCGGAGACATTTTTCCGCGATGTTCGACCCTTCCCTGCAGCACGGCCCGTCCCTCGCGTGAGTTCCATTCCCGACCGCGCCTTCCTGCGCCGCCAGCTTCGCCAACGCCGGCGCGACCTGCCAGCCACCGCGCGCATCGCCGCGGCTGAAGCACTGTCGAATCATTTGCTTTCGCTGCCTTTCCTGCCGGCATCCGGCCTCGTCGCCGGTTACTGGGCGATGGACGGGGAAATCGGCCTGCACGTGTTCCAGTTGCGCTTGCCAGCTGCGCTGACGTATTGCCTGCCGCTGTTGCATGCAGACGACACCCTCCGCTTCGCGCCGTGGCGCGCGGGCGATCCGCTGGTGACCAACCGCTTCGGCATCCCTGAACCCGACATCGATCCCGATGCCGCCTTGCCTGCCAGCGAGATGGCCATGCTGGTGCTGCCTCTGGTCGGCTTCGACGGGCGCTGCAATCGATTGGGCATGGGCGGTGGCTGGTACGATCGCAGCCTCGCCTTCCGCCGCGACACATCCGCGCCCCCGTGGCTGGTCGGTGCCGGCTTCGACGTGCAGCGCGTCGAAGCGCTGCAACACGAGGCTTGGGACGTACCCCTGGATGCGGTGTGCAGCGAAGTCGCCACCCATCTCGCCGAGCACATCGCATGAGCAAGCCGAAACGCTACTGGATGATGAAGTCCGAGCCCGATGCGTTTGGCATCGATGACCTGGAACGCGTCGGCACCGAACCCTGGAACGGCGTGCGTAACTACCAGGCGCGCAACTTCATGCGCGATGGCATGCGCGAAGGCGACGGGGTCATGATCTACCACTCCAACTGCAAGGTACCCGGCATCGCCGGCATCGCCCGCGTGGCCAGTGCCGCGTATCCGGACGAGACTCAGTTCGATGCGACGTCCAAGTACTTCGACGAAAAAGCCAGTCGCGAACAACCGCGCTGGTTCCTGGTCGACGTGGCCTTCGAACGCAAGCTCAAGCGGCTGATCCCGCTCGAGGAGATCAAGACGCATACCGACCAGCTCGGCGAGGGCTTCGCGTTGACCGCGAAGGGCAGTCGCCTGTCGGTGTTCCCCGTTACCTCCGCGCAATGGAAATTGCTGCTTTCCCTGGAATGACGAGATGAGCGAAGCGAAGCGACTGGCAGCCGTGAAGGCGATCGACTACGTCGAGGACGGCATGATCGTCGGCGTGGGCACCGGTTCCACGGTGGCCTATTTCATCGACGCGCTGGCGCCATGGCGCGACCGCATCGCCGGCGCGGTCTCCAGTTCCGAGCAGAGCACCGCGCGACTGAAGTCGCATGGCATCGAGGTGATCGACCTCAACGCCGCCGGCACCCTCTCGCTGTACGTGGACGGCGCCGACGAATGCGATCCGCACAAGCGCCTGATCAAGGGCGGCGGCGCGGCGCTGACCCGCGAGAAGATCATCGCCGAGGCCAGCAAGACCTTCGTCTGCATCGTGGACCCCAGCAAGCAGGTGCCGATCCTCGGCAAGTTCCCGCTGCCGGTGGAAGTGATCCCGATGGCGCGCAGCCTGGTCGCCCGCGAGATCCTGCGCCTCACCGGGGGCCAGCCGGTCTGGCGCGACGGCACGGTCACCGACAACGGCAACGTGATCCTGGACATCCACAATCTGTCGATCGTCGATCCGGTGGGCGTCGAACGCGAACTCAACCAGCTCCCTGGCGTGGTCAGCGTCGGCTTGTTCGCGCGTCGTCCGGCGGACGTGGTGATCATTGGCGGCGAGCCGCCGATCGTGCTCTGAGCGAACGCGCCCCGAGCCTTCGCGAGCCGGATCCGGCGATGCGTTTCAGCATCCTTGCCGCCACCCTCGGGTACGGCTTGTCGATGACTGCCGTCGGCGGCACGCCCGCCGATCCGGTCATGCGTCCGCCCGTGGAACAGCTGCCGCCTCCGCTGCTTCACGCAAAGGAAGACCTGCACGCCCTCGTCGCGCGGCGCGACATGGATGCGCTGCTTGCGCGGGTCCGTCCTGAAACCAAATTGGATTTCGGCGGCGGCGAAGGACCGGACGGATTCCAGTCGGCATGGAACAGCGACCAGGAATCGCGCCAGCGCCTGTGGTCGACGCTGGAAGGGATCCTCGCCTTGCCCGGCGTGGCGCGCGACTTCGATCACGGTGCCGAGTATTGCGCGCCCTACGTGTTCTGCACCGGCTTGCCCGGTGACCTCGATCCTTTCGAAGCGCTCGTCGTCCTGGGCTCCGGCGTGGCGATCCGGGATCGCCCTTCGTTATCCGGCACCGTGCTCACGCGAGTCGATCATGCGGTGCTGACGGCAAGCGATGATCCCGCCAGCGTTCCGACGCCGGACTGGACCCGGGTCAGGCTCGCCGATGGCACAGCCGGCTACATCAATAACCGCTGGGTACGCAGCCCCATCGATTTCAGGTTCGTGTTGCGGGTGGACGATGGCACCGACGCCTGGTGGCTCGGTTTCCTGCTGGCCGGCGACTGAGCGCATCCATCAGGCCGGCGATCAACGCAGGTTGCGGATCGCGTCCAGCGCGATGTGGGGACACTATTAACTTGTCCCGCTTGCGCGGACGGCCCCAAAAAGACAAAACCC
>DAOOCX010000168.1:0-4740 GCA_035408605.1 Thermomonas sp.
GCCAGGCCGGGCACGGTGACCGCCATCGTCGGCCGCTCCGGCAGCGGCAAGTCGAGCCTGGTCAAGCTGATCCCGCGCTTCTACGAGCCCAGCGACGGCAGCATCCTGCTCGATGGCCACCTGCTGGACGATTACCCGCTGGCCGACCTGCGCCGGCAGATCGCGCTGGTCGGGCAGCAGGTGATGCTGTTCGATGGCAGCGTCGCCGGCAATGTCGCCTACGGCGAATTGCAGGAGGCTGATCCCGCCAAGATCGAAGCCGCGGTCCGCGATGCGAATGCGCTTGAGTTCGTTGCGCGCATGCCGGATGGCCTGGACACCCAGATCGGTGCCGGTGGCGGCAAGTTGTCGGGCGGCCAGCGCCAGCGCCTTGCCATCGCCCGCGCGATGCTGAAGGACGCGCCGATCCTGATCCTCGATGAAGCCACCGCCGCGCTAGACAACGCCTCCGAGCGACTGGTGCAGGACGCATTGGCAAAATTGATCCCGGATCGCACCACCCTGGTGATCGCGCACCGGTTGTCGACCATCGAACACGCCGACCAGGTGCTGGTGCTGGATGATGGCCGGCTGGTGGAGCAGGGCACGCACGTCGAGTTGCTCGCGCGCGGCGGCGTCTACGCGCACCTGCACGCGATGCAGTTCCGCGAGGGCGCGGCTTGAGCCGCAAGCCGTTGCCGAAAACCCCGGCGTGGTGGCATGACGGCAGCACGCCGCCTTGGCACGCGCGCCTGTTGGCAACGGTCTACGGCAATCTCTCCGCCTTGCGCCGCAGCGCCTATCGTCGTGGCTGGTTGCGTCGGCTGAAGGCGGGTGCGCCGGTGGTGGTGGTTGGCAACATCACCGCCGGTGGCACCGGCAAGACCCCGCTGGTGATCGCCCTGGTTGCACGCCTGCGCGCCGAGGGCTGGACCCCCGGCATCGCCAGCCGCGGGCATGGTCGCGACGACGAAGCCACGCCACGCTGGGTCGAGCCAGACAGCGCTGCATCGCAGGTCGGCGACGAACCCCTGCTGATCGCCCGCGCGACCGGCGCGAAGGTGCGCGTGGATCGCGATCGCGTCGCCGCCGCCCGGGCGCTGGTGGCCGCCGGCTGCGACGTCATCGTCTGCGACGACGGCCTGCAGCATTACCGGCTTGCCCGCGACATCGAAATCGAGGTGCAGGACGCGCGCCGCCGCTACGGCAACGGCCGCCTGCTGCCGGCCGGGCCCTTGCGCGAACCGGTGGAACGCGCCGCCGATTGCGATTTCCGCGTCCTCAACCTGGGTGTCGCCACCGATGCCGACGCACAGCGCGCTTCCGGCTTCGGGGAATGGCCGATGCGCCTGCAGGTCGGTGCCGCCCAGCCCCTGCATGGCGGGCGCGCGCAGCCGCTGTCCGCATTCACCGGCCAGCGCGTGCATGCGGTCGCCGGCATCGGCGATCCGGAGCGCTTCTTCGCGATGCTGCGCGATGCCGGCATCGCGGTCGTCCCGCATGCATTCCCCGACCACCATGCTTACGTGGCCGCTGACTTCGCGTTCGGCAGCCGCCTGCCGGTGCTGATGACGGTAAAGGATGCGGTGAAGTGTGCCGAACTCGTCGACAACCAGGCCTTCATGGTTCCGGTCGATGCGGTGTTGCCTGAGGCGTTTTGGGTGGCCTTGCTGGAGCGGTTGCCTGCGCGAGGCCTCTGAGGCCAGGCCGCGGCTCCGGAGGCGGGTCGTCGTGTTGGCAGGGGGTGGTCGCCGCTTAGGCTCCGCATCCGGCTCCGATGCGCGGCCGCGCGCCATCCGTGGCGCGCTCGACCACCCCCCGCCAACACGACGACCCCTCGCTGGTCATCTGCTCTCGCTTCGGAAAGAGTGGGCTGCTGTCGGCGATAATGGAGCCATGACCACCGAAGATTTCGTCGTCGCCATCCCCGCCCGCTATGCCGCCTCGCGCCTGCCCGGCAAGCCGCTGCGCCTGATCGGCGGCGAGCCGATGGTCCTGCACGTCGCACGTCGCGCGCTGGCCGCCGGCGCACGCGAAGCCTGGGTCGCCACCGACGACGCCCGCATCGCCGAGGCCTTGCAGGGCAGCGGCGTGCAGGTCGCGATGACCTCACCCGAACATGCATCGGGCACTGACCGGCTGGCGGAATGTTCGCGGATCGCCGCTTGGGCCGACGACACAATCGTGGTCAACCTGCAGGGCGACGAGCCTTTCGCCCCGGCCGACGGCATCGCCTGCGTGGCGCGCACCGTCGCCGACAGCGGCGCCGGCATCGCAACGCTGGCGACGCCGATCGACGACATCGAAACGCTGCTCGACCCGAACGCGGTGAAAGTCGTGCGCGCGGCGAATGGCGATGCGCTCTACTTCAGCCGCGCCCCGTTGCCATGGCCGCGCGATGCCTTCGCCCGCGACGACCGGCGGATGCCTGGGGGCGGGCACTGGCTGCGCCATATCGGCATCTACGGCTATCGCGCCGGCATGCTGCGCGCGTTCGCGGCGTTGCCAGCGGGAACGCTCGAGGCCATCGAATCGCTGGAACAACTGCGTGCGTTGGAGGCCGGCTGGCGGATCGCGGTCGGCCTCGCGCCATCTCCCTTTCCACCGGGCGTCGATACGCCGGAGGATCTCGAGCGCGCGGAACGTATCCATCAAGCAAAGGAAGGGAACCGGACGTGAGGGTCAGGAAACTTGGCGTGTTGATGGTCTGCCTCGGCAATATCTGCCGCTCGCCGATGGCGGAAGGCGTGCTGCGCGCGCGGCTGGAAGAAGCGGGGCTGGCCGACAAGGTGCGGGTGGATTCGGCGGCGACCGGCCGGTCGCACATCGACCATGCCCCCGACGAACGCGCGATCGCCTGCGCAAAGAAGCATGGCATCGATATCTCCGCGCAACGCGCGCGCGCTCTCGAAATCACCGACTTCGACGAGTTCGATTTCATCCTCTGCGCCGACCGCACGATCCTGCACGATGCCCGCGTGCGCAAGCCGCGCACCGCGCACGCCGATGTCGAGTTGCTGCTGGAGTGGAGCGGCATCGGCAAGAAGGATGTGCCCGACCCGTATTACGGCGATGCACGCGATTTCGAGAAGGCATTCAAGCTGGTCGATTCGGCAGCCATGGGCGTGGTCGAGCGCATCCGCCAGGGACGCTTCTGAGCCCCGCGGGCATGGGTAGCCGCGAATGAGCAAGCGCAAGGCTGGCGCGGGCACGCCGGAATTCGACGGCAAGGCCGTCGCCGCTGCGATGCCCGCCGCACCGGGGGTGTACCGCATGTACAGCGCCGAGGACGGCGTGCTGTACGTCGGCAAGGCGCGTGCGCTGCGCAACCGCGTGGGCAGCTACTTCAACGCCACGCCCAAGCCGACCCGGATCATGGCGATGCTGGCGCAGGTCGCGCGCATCGAGGTCACCGTCACCCGTAGCGAGGCCGACGCGCTGCTGCTGGAAAACCAGCTGATCAAGTCGCTGGCGCCGCGCTACAACGTGATGCTGCGCGACGACAAGAGCTACCCGTTCGTGCTGGTGACCAAGGAGGACTGGCCGCGGATCGGGTTCCATCGCGGGCCGCGCGGCGTGGCTGGGCGCTACTTCGGGCCGTACCCGAGCGCGGCGTCGGTGCGCGAGACGCTGAACCTGATGCACAAGCTGTTCCGCCTGCGCAGTTGCGAGGACAGCGTGTTCCGCAACCGTTCGCGGCCATGCCTGCAGCACCAGATCGGCCGCTGCAGCGCGCCTTGCGTCGGCCTGGTCGAGGCCGCCGAATACGCCGAGGCCGTGCGTCGCGCCGGGCTGTTCCTCGACGGGCGCAGCGGCGAACTCGGCGACGAACTGACGTCGGCGATGCAGGCGGCCAGCGAGGCCCTTGAATTCGAACAGGCGGCGCGCCTGCGCGACCTCATCACCACCATCCGCAAGCTGCAGGCGCGGCAGTACGTCGATGGCCGCAATGCCGACCTCGACGTGCTGGCGGTGGCGATGCAGGGTGCATCGGCCTGCGTGCTGCTGCTCGCATTCCGCGACGGCCGCAACCTCGGCACCCGCGCGTTCTTCCCGAAGACCAATGGCGAGGACAGCGCCGCCGAGGTCATGGCCGCGTTCGTCTCGCAGTACTACGCCGAGCAGCCGCCGCCGACCGAGATCGTGCTGGACCGCGACATCCCCGAACGCGAATTGATCGAACAGGCGCTCACCGAACATGCGGGCCGCAAGGTCGAATTGCGCAGCAATGTGCGCGGCGAACGCGCGGCGCACCTGCAACTGGTGACGCGCAATGCGGAACTCTCGCTGGCCACCGAGCTGACCAGCAGCAGCGCCCAGCAGGCGCGGGTGGAAGGCCTGCGGGAGTTGCTCGGCCTGGCCGAGTTGCCGGCGCGGATCGAATGCTTCGACATCAGCCACACGATGGGCGAGGCCACCGTGGCGTCCTGCGTGGTGTTCGATGCGGCCGGGCCGGTGCGCAACCAGTACCGGCGCTACAACATCGCGGGCATCGAACCGGGAGACGACTACGCCGCCATGCACCAGGCGCTGTCCCGGCGTTTTCGGCCCGCAGCGGAAGGCGAGCCGGACATCATCCTGCCCGATGTCTTGCTGATCGATGGTGGGGCCGGGCAGGTGGCGCAGGCGCAGGCGGTGCTGCAGGACGCCGGTCTGCAGGGTATCGCCCTGGTCGGGGTGGCGAAGGGGCCCGAACGCAAGGCCGGGGCCGAGACCCTGTTGCTGCCCGACGGCAGCGAGGTCCGGCCAGGCGCGGCATCG
>DAOOCX010000169.1:0-4687 GCA_035408605.1 Thermomonas sp.
CTGGAAGCGTGGGGCGAAGCCGATCCACTCAACGACCGCGAACGCCAGGCGCTGCGCCTGGCAGGCGAGGGCATGAGCGCCGGCGAGATCGCCGCCAGGCTCAACCTGTCGCAGGGCACGGTGCGCAACTACCTGTCCGAGGCGATCGGCAAGCTCGGCGTAGGCAACCGGATCGAGGCCTATCGGCTGGCACGCCAGAAGGGCTGGCTGTAGCGCTGTCGCAGCGCGGGATGCGCCGGGCACGCGAGCGGCGTAGGCTGCGACCATCCAACCGGGGGGATTGGCGATGAAGACCGTGCAACGTCCGACGTGGTTCGTGCTGGTGGCCGTGCTGGCGGTGTTGTGGAACCTCGTCGGCGTGTTTTCGTTCTACACGAATCTCACGGCAGGTCCCGATGTGCTCGCCACCTGGCCCGAAGCGCAGCAGCGGATCGCGGCGGCGACCCCGCGCTGGGTCTTCGTGCCATTCGCCATCGCGACCATCGGCGGCGTGCTGGGGTCGCTCGGACTCTTGCTGGGCAAGCGCTGGGCGGAGCCGGTGTTGCTGCTCTCGCTGCTCGGCATCCTGGTGCAGTTCGGGTCGATCTATGCGCTCACCCCGACCTGGGCGTTGACCGGGGTCGGTGGTGCGGCGCTGCCGTTGGGCATCGCGGTGGTCGGTGTGTTCCTGTGGTGGTTCGCCGGCAAGGCTGTATCGCGTGGGTGGTTGCGCTGAGGTGGCAAACGAACAGCGCATGGCCGAACGCCACGCCGTTTTCCGCATCCATCGATAGAACCCCGTTGCGGGACACCGTGGAAGCCTGTCGATGATCGATGTCGTTCGCCCGTGCGTGCTCCTTGCCGTCGCCACCGGCACCTTGCTGCTCGCCGCCTGTGGGCGTGGCCAGCCCCCGCCGGACAGGCCCGAGCCTCCGGTCGCCAGCGAACCGGCACCAACGCCGGCACCCCCGCCCGCACCCGTCGCCCCACCTGCCCCGCCTGCCGCCGTGGCGTACAAGGTCGAGGGCGTCGCCGACGCCTGGCACGGCGTCGGCATCGTGTGTGATTTCGGCAAGCCGTTCGAGCTCAAGGGCGGCGGCCTGACCGTGCATTTCACCCCGGACTCGAAGGACGGCGGCAGCTACCGGTACGACGGCACGCTCCAGGGATTCCGCGTGTACGGCGGCGAGGCCTATTCGGTCGAATGGGTCGGCGCGACGCCGGTCACCATGAAGGGCTGGGGCGTGGGCTCGGTGGACACGCCGATGGGGCCGCGCAGCAGCAACGGCATCGAGCAATACACCATCGAGCGATCCGCCGAGGCCTGCCCGGCGGCATGAGCGATCAGGCCGCGGCGCGCGCCTTCAGCATCGCATAGCAGGCGCGCAGGCCCTGCGCCTCGCCGCCCGCAGGCTTGCCGGCGCGGTCGCTGTCGTTCCACGCATACACGTCGACATGCGCCCAGCGCTGGCCGTCGGCGACGAAGCGCTCCAGGAACAGCGCGGCGGTCACGCTGCCGGCCATGGTGCTGGCGCTGCCGTTGGCGAGGTCGGCGATGCCGCTGGTGAGGTAGCGCAGGTACGGCCGCCACAGCGGCATCCGCCACAACGGATCGCGCGTGGTGTTGCCCGCGGTGAGCCAATCGTTGGCCAGTGCTTCGTCATTGGCGTACAGCACCGGCAGGTCCGGGCCCAGTGCGATGCGCGCGGCGCCGGTGAGGGTGGCGAAGTCCAGCAGCAGGTCGGGCTTGAGTTCGCAGGCGCGGGCCAGCGCATCGCACAGCACCATCCGCCCTTCGGCATCGGTATTGTCGATCTCCACGCTCACGCCCTTGCGGGTGGCGACCACTTCGCCGGGACGGAAGGCATCCGGGCCGACCGCGTTCTCCACCGCCGGCACCAGCACGGTCAGTCCCAGCGGCAGTTTGCGCGCCATCACCAGTTCGGCCAGCGCCAGCGCATGCGCCGCGCCGCCCATGTCCTTCTTCATGTTGCGCATGCCGACCGCGGTCTTCAGGTCCAACCCGCCGGTGTCGAAGCAGACGCCCTTGCCGCAGATCGCGACATGCGGATGCGACGCGTCGCCCCAGCTCAGTTCGAGGATGCGCGGCGCACGGTGCGACGCGCGGCCGACGGCATGGATCGCCGGGTAGCCCTGCGCCAGCAAATCCTCGCCGGTGGTGACGGTCAGCGCCGCGCCATGCCTGGCCGCGAGTTCGCGCGCCACGGCCTCCAGGTCGGCCGGGCCCATGTGCTCGGTCGGGGTGTTGACCAGGTCGCGCACGCGCACGCAGGCGGCCAGCAGGTCGAGGGTTTCGCCATCGAACGCGTCGACGAGGCGCGCCGGCGCGCGCGTGCTTTTCTTGTAGCGGTCGAAGCGGTAGCAGCCCAGGCCCCAGCCGAGTTGCAGCGCGTGGCGCGTGGCGTCATCGGGATCGCCCACGCACTGCCAGTCGCCAGTGGGCAGGGCCAGCGGCGCATGTGCGTAGCTGTAGGGATCCAGCGCGTCGCCGATGCCGATCACCGCGCCACCGATCGCCCCGTGCGCATCCGCCCAGCTTTGCGCGGTGCCGGCGCTGCCGTCGAAGCGTTGCGCGGCCAGCCAGGCCTGCACGGCGGGCGACTGCGCGTCGCGCCACGCGGCGAAGCCGGCCTTGTCGACGATGTGCAGCGGCCAGGGCGTCAGCGCCGGATCGGGCATGGCGAAACCGGCGGGCAGGATCATGCGGCCTGCTCCTTGCGCAGGGTGGCGTCGGGATGCAGGTGGGCGTCGAGCGCGTCGGCGAGTTCGATGAGGGTGGTCACGCGCAGGTCGGCGGGCGCAAGCGTCTCCGGCCAGGCATGGTCGCCGCGGTCGATCCAGCAGGTCTGCAGGCCTGCGGCGGCGGCACCGGCGATGTCGGTGCGCGGATCGTCGCCGACGTGCAGGACTTCGTGGGGGGGCAGGCCGAGCCGCTTGCAGGCTTCGTGGAACAGGCCCGCATCCGGCTTGGCCGCGCCGTACTCGCGCGCGCTCAGCGAGAACACGAACAGCGGGGCGATGCCGACCGCGCCGAGGTCGGCATTGCCATTGGTCAGGCCGGCCACCGGCAGGCGCGCGGCGATGCGCTGCAGGCCGGCTTCGGCATCGGCATAGAAATCCACCCGGTTGCGTTCGCGGAAGAAGATCGCGTACGCCGCGGTGGCCAGCGCCGGGTCGTCGCCGCTTTCCTTCAGCGCGCGCTCGATGGTCAGCCGGCGCAGCAGGCCCAGGTCATGCGCGTGTTCGGGGAACTGCGCGAACACCCGCTCGCGCAGGTGGCGCATCTCGCTGATCGGGAAGCGCTCGGCGGTACTCGGGCTATGGGCGACGAACCAGTCGTGCAGGGCGCTTTCGATGCGCTCGCCGATCGGTGCGAAGGGCCACAGGGTATCGTCGAGGTCGAGGGTGACGGCGCGGATGGTAGGCTTCACCGGCGCATTGTAGGCCGCGCCGGCGGCGCGGGCGTGATCCTGGTCGCGCTTTGCCGGCGCGGGCCGTCACTCCAGCAGCTTGGCCCAGCCTTCCATGCCGTCCAGGCGGGTCAGCACGATCTTGACGCAGACCAGCATCGGCACCGCCAACAGCAGGCCGATGATCCCCCAGATCCAGCCGAACACCATCAGCGCCAGGATCAGGATCAGCGGCGACAGCGCCATCCGCTTGCCCAGCACGATCGGGGTGACGATCTGCCCTTCCAGCGTGTGCAGGCCCAGGTAGATCGCCGCCGGCAGCAGGGACTGCACCGGATCGTTGAAGCTGGAGAAACCCATCAGCAACATCACCACGATGCCGATCAGCGGGCCGACATAGGGCGCGAAGTTGAGGATCGCCGCCAGCGTGCCCCACAGCAGCGCCTGGTCCAGCGGCAGGTCCAGCCCCAGGTACAGGCAGGCGGCGAACACCAGGCCCACCACCATGTTGATCACGCTGATGGTCAGCACGTAGCGGCTGACTTCGATCTCGATGGTGTGCAGGATCTCCACCGTGACCCGTTTCTTCTGCCGGTCCGGCAGCAGCGCGATCGCGTGCCGTTGCAGGTCCTGCCCATAGACCATGAAGAAGAACGTCAGCAGTACCACCGCCAGGATCGAGGCCACCATCCGCGGGGTCGTGGTCAGCACGCGATAGGGGTCGTTGACCTCGGTCCTGACCACCTGCACCGGCCGCGACGTGTTCTCGCCGCCGGCGGCGCGGGCGATGTTCTCGGCGGCCTTGTTCGCGTCCTGCATCGGCTTGGCCAGCTTCTGCAGCTTGGGCGCCAGGCTGCGCAGCTCGCGCGGGGCCTCGCGGATCCATTCGCTGGCCGGTTGCACCAGCTGCTGCCCCAGCAGGATCGCCAGTGCCAGGCCGCTGCACAGCACTGCCAGCGCGGCCAGGAAACGCGGGATGCGGATGCGCTGCAGCACGCGGATGATCGGGTTGCCGACCAGGGCGAAGAACATCGCCAGCAACACCGGCAGGATCAGGTCCTGGGTGGCCCATAGGGTGTAGCCGACCGCCAGCACGGCCAGTACCACCAGCGAGGCCGGCGCGCGGGGCCGCGTCGTCGTGGCCGCGGCGTCCGGCGGTACGGGCTCAGGCGCTGCCGCGGGCAGCGTCGCGATGTCGATCGGCGGCGTGCTCATGCGCCGCGTGCGGCTTGTTCGATGGCGGCGATGTCGGCGCTGGTCACCGCCGCAACGCCGGC
>DAOOCX010000170.1:0-1711 GCA_035408605.1 Thermomonas sp.
GCCGGATCTCTATCGCAACGTGCGCCCGGGCGCGGACTACCAGTGGTCGCTGACCTTGCTGCAGCAGTTCAAGGCGCAGCACCCGGACATCCCGACCAAGTCCGGGATCATGCTGGGCCTGGGCGAAACCATGGAGCAGGTGCAGGCCACCCTGCGCGACCTGCGCGCGCACGACGTGGAGATGGTCACCATCGGCCAGTACCTGCAGCCGTCGCCCGCCCACCATCCGCTTTTGCGCTACTGGACACCGGACGAGTTCAAGGCGCTTGAGGACTACGGCTACTCGCTGGGGTTCTCGCACGTTGCGTCCGGGCCCATGGTGCGTTCCAGCTATCACGCCGATCGACAGGCGGCGGGCATCGCCTGAGCTGGATCGCCCCGCGCGCCGTGCCGCGAATGCGCGCACTGGCGTTGCCGGTTCCGTTCACACAGCCTTGCGAAGGCCCGCTACAGTGAGGACGCACCCTGGCGCACCGAACTTCCGGCACTGTGCCGCGGTCGCAGCCAAGCGCACCCTGCCACGACGGCCCCCCACGCCGCGGACCCCACGAATGACCTCGAATCGCACCTTGCTTGCCCTCTCCCTTGGCCTTGCCCTGGCTGCGCCGGTGGCCTTGCTGGCCCGCTCCGCCGATGTCGCGTCGCTGCCGTCCGCGCCCACCGCCGACCAGGCCACGACGTCGCGCCTGGTCTATGGCTTGTTGTCCGACAGCCGCTACGCCTACCGTCCGCGCGCGCTCGACGACGCGATGTCGAAGGACATCCTCAAGCGCTACCTGGAATCGCTGGACCCGGGCAAGGTGTTCCTCACCGCCCAGGACGTGGCCAGCTTCAACCGCTACGCGACGACCCTGGACGACGCCATCAAGGGCGGCCAGGTCGATCCGGGCTGGGCGATCTTCGCGGTCTATCGTCAGCGCGTTGACCAGCGCATCGCCCATGCCCGCAAGCTGCTGAAGGGCGAGTTCGATTTCAGTGCGGACGAGCGCTACGAATTCGACCGCGAGGATGCGCCGTGGGCGGCCAGCGACGCCGAGCTGGACGCGTTGTGGACGAAGTCGCTCCGCAACGACTGGCTGCGCCTGAAGCTGGCCGGCAAGCAGCCCGACGAGATCCGCAAGACCCTCGACAAGCGCTACGCGAACCTGCTCTCCAGCGTCAACGAACTGAAGGGAGAGGAAGTCTTCCAGACCTTCATCAATGCCTATGCCGGCGCGATCGACCCGCATACCGATTACCTGACCCCGCGCAGCGCCGAAAACTTCACGATGCAGATCTCCAACTCGCTGGAGGGCATCGGTGCGGTGCTGTTCAAGCAGGACGACATGATCGTGGTGCGCGAGCTGGTGCCGGGCGGTCCGGCTGCGCTGAGCGGCAAGCTGAAATCCGGCGACCGCATCGTCGGCGTCGGCCAGGGCGGATCGGGCGAGATGAAGGACGTGATCGGCTGGCGCACCGATGACGCAGTCGAGCTGATCCGTGGCACCGCCAATACCCAGGTCCGCCTGGACATCGTGTCCGCCGAAGCGCCGATGGACAGCAAGCCGACCCGCGTGGTCCTGACCCGCGCCAAGGTGCGCCTGGAGGATGCGCGCGCCAAGGCCGAGACGATCACCCTGCCGGCTGCCGATGGCCAGCCGGCGCGCCGGATCGGCGTGATCAAGCTGCCCGGCTTCTACCAGGACTTCGAGGCGCGCCGCCGCAACGACGA
>DAOOCX010000170.1:1811-4668 GCA_035408605.1 Thermomonas sp.
GGCCTGATCATCGGCGAGACCAGCTTCGGCAAGGGCACCGTGCAGAACATGGTCGACCTGGACCGTTGGCCCGCCAACGAGGAGCCGCGCTTCGGCCAGGTCAAGCTGACCATCGCCCAGTTCTTCCGGCCCGGTGGCAGCAGCACCCAGAACAAGGGCGTGGTGCCGGACGTGAGCTTCCCGACCAGCGTGGACGCCAGCGAGTACGGCGAGAGCACCTACGACAACGCATTGCCGTGGACGCGGATCGCCGCGGTGCCGCACGTGCAGTACGGCAATTTCGCGCCGTTGCTGGGCCAGCTGGATGCCCGCCACGACGCGCGCGCGGCCAAGGACGTCGAGTTCCAGTGGTGGGTCGAGGACGTGCGGACCTTCCGCGAGGAGCAGGCGAAGAAGTCGATCTCGCTCAACGAGGCCGAGCGCCGCGCCGAGCGCGACCGCTTCGACGCCAAGCGCAAGCAGCGCATCGAACAGCGCAAGAAGCTCGGCATCGCCCTGGATCCGCTGCTGGAAGGCCGCTCCGACGACGGCCTGCAGGCCGACGAGCGCAACGTCGCCGAATCGGTGGCGCGCGAGGAAGCGGCGAAGAAGGTCACCGATCCACTGCTGCGCGAATCCGCGGCGATCCTGGGCGATGCGATCGGCCTGCTCGGCAAGGATTCGAAGCTGGCGGCGCAAGTGTTGCCGGAAGCGCGTACCGCCGGCCACTGGGTCGACTGAGTCGATCGACTCAGCGCTTGCGCCGGCCCTTCGCGGCGGGCGCAAGCGTGGGCAACTGCAATCCGCGCTTGACGGTGTCGAACACCAGCCGGGTTTCGTAGCGCTTGATGTTGCCGTCGCTCTTGAACAACCGCTCGGCGGTCTCGCGGTAGGCGGCCATGCTGGTCGTGGCCATGATCACCAGGTAGTCCCATTCGCCGGCCAGCTGGTAGCACTGCTGCACCTCCGGCGTGGCGCGCATGCGTGCGTAGAACGCATTGAGCTGGCGCACCGATTCGCGTTCCATCGTCACCCAGACCGCGGCCAGCACCACCGCCGGGAAGGCTTCGGCGTCCAGCACCGCGACCTGCCGCAGCAGGCCATGCGCGCGGTAGCGCTTCAATCGGCGTTGCACCGCGCTGGGCGACAGGCCGACGGCCTCGCCGAGGGCGGTGAGCGTGCGGCCGGCATCGTCCTGCAGGAGCTCCAGCAGGCGATGGTCGAAGGCATCCAGGACGACGGGGACGGTCACGCAAAAATATTGCGCCGCTGCGCAGGAATTTTCAAACCGCGTCCGCGCGACAACGCTAGCCTGAGTACATGCACACCACCTCTTCGGCCGCCACCCCCACCGGCGGACGGATCGCGCTGGCGCTCGCCGCGGTCTACGTCATCTGGGGGTCCACCTACCTGGCCATCCGTTTCGCGCTGGAGGGCGGCTTCCCGCCGTTCCTGCTCGGCGGCATCCGCTTCCTCATCGCCGGCAGCCTGATGTATGCCGTGCTGCGCTGGCGCGGCATGCGGTCGCCGACGCGCGTGCAATGGGGCAACGCGCTGGTGCTGGGCATCCTGCTGATGCTGCTGGGCAATGGCATGGTCAACCTGGCCGAGCAGACCGTCTCGTCCGGCCTGGCCGCGGTGGCGGTGGCCTCGGCACCGTTGTGGATGGGCGTGTTCTCGGCGATGCGCGGCGACCGTCCGACCCGTCGCGAATGGATCGGCCTGGGCATCGGCTTCCTCGGCGTGCTGTGGCTCAACGCCGGCAGCAGCCTGGCGGCGACGCCGATGGGGATGATCGCGCTGCTGGTCGCGACGCTTGCGTGGTCGTTCGGTTCGATCTGGAGCCGCGGCCGCGACCTCGCGCCACCCTTCATGAATGCCGCGGCGCAGATGCTCTGCGGCGGCGCGGCGATGGTCGTCGCCGGCCTGGTCACCGGCGAGCGCCTGCATGCCCTGCCGACGCCGCATGCATTGGGTGCGTTCGCGTACCTGGTGGTGTTGGGTTCGTGGTTCGGCTTCACCGCCTACATCTGGCTGCTGCACCACGTGCGCCCGGCGCTGGCCGGCAGCTATGCCTACGTCAATCCGGCGATCGCGGTGGCCCTGGGCGCGTGGCTCGCGGGCGAACGCTTCGGCCGCCACGAACTGGTGGCGATGGGCGTGATCCTGCTGGGCGTGGTCGCGATCACCTTCGCCAAGGCCGCGAAGGGCAAGCCGGCATGAGGGCGGCCGCCACGAACCCGGCCGCGCAGCATCGAAGCGGCGTCTGGATCGCGATCGCCGCCTACGTGGCATGGGGCCTGATGCCGCTGTACTGGCACCTGCTGAAGGCGGTGCCGGCGATGCAGGTGATGGCCCACCGCGTGGTGTGGAGTGCGCTGTTCGTCTGCGGCTGGCTGGGCTTCAAGTACGGGCGCGGCTGGGTGCGCGAGACCCTGTCGCGGCCGCACGCGGCGACGATGCTGGCGCTGAGCGGTGCGCTGATCGCGGTCAACTGGGGCCTCTACATCTGGGCGGTGAATGCCGGCCACGTCGTCGAATCCTCGCTGGGCTATTTCATCAATCCGTTGCTCAGTGTTGTGCTGGGCGTAGTGGTGTTGAAGGAGCGGCTCAACCGCGTGCAATGGTTGTCGGTCGGCATCGCCACCATGGGCGTGCTCTGGCTGACCTTCAGCTATGGCAGGTTCCCGTGGATCGCGATTGTGCTGGCGTGTTCGTTCGGCGCGTACGGCCTGGTGCGCAAGCTGCTGGGCGTGCCGCCGGTGCGCGGGCTGGGCGTGGAGAGCCTGTGGCTGCTGCTGCCGGCGCTGGCCTTCCTGCTGTGGAGCGAGGCCAGCGGGCGGGGCCACCTGTTGCCGCATGCCGGCCAGGCGGGGTG
>DAOOCX010000171.1:0-1492 GCA_035408605.1 Thermomonas sp.
GGTGCCGGCAACATCGTCCCCCGCGCGCATCGAGGCGACCGTTGAGGAGTGGGGGTTGCCCGGTACGTTCACGCAGGGCACCTCACTCGCGGACCTGGAAGCACGCCTCGGTGCCGACAACGTGCGCCGGGTGAAGCCGGATGCCGACACCTACGCGTGCCAAGCGATCCTGTTCCCGGATGACCCGACGCGCCGTGCGCATGTCGCCTTCCACGACTGCGAACGACTCGACCAGCTGCGCAGCATCGAGATCCGCGATCGCGGATCGCGCTGGCGCGGAAAGCATGGCGTGCATGTGGGCATGTCGTTCGAGGAATTGCGTGCGCGCAACGGCAAGTCGTTCGGCTTCAGCGGCTTCGACCGGGACGGCATCGGCCGGGTGCACGACCAGTGGAGCCCGGCGGTCGGCGATGACGCCACGCTCGGCAAGCTGGACGTGGAGGAGGGTGACCGCATGTACTTCGACGTGATGCTGGGCGTGCGCGCGGATGTACCCGCGTCGGCCAGGGGCAGCGTGCCGCGCGACGAATACATCGCCAGCGACGATCCGCGCATCCCGCAACTGGCGCCGTTGCTCGAAGTGGTCGGCTTCGGCGCATCGACCAGCCTCGACGACGAGTGGGATTGAGCGCGCGCCTGCTGCTGGCTTACCAGTCGGTCGGGGCGTAGTCCTTCAGGAACTGGCCCCAGACGTGCTGGCCGGTATTGAAACCGTGGATGATCGGGTCGACGATGCGGGCCGCGCCATCGACGATGTCCAGCGGCGGGTGGAAGCGCTCCTCCACGATCTTGCGCGCGGCGATCTCGGCGGGATCCTCGTCGGTGACCCAGCCGGTGTCGACGCTGTTCATGTGGATGCCGTCGCCGTGGTAATCGGCGGCCGCGGTGCGCGTCATCATGTTCAGCGCGGCCTTGGCCATGTTGGTATGCGGATGCTTGGTGGTCTTGAAGTTCCGATAGAACTGGCCCTCCACCGCGGACACGTTGACGATGTGCTTGTCGCGGCTCGGCGCTTCGCCATCGGCGGTGCGCAGCATCAGCGGCTTCAGCCGCGCGTTGATGATGAACGGCGCGACTGCGTTGACCAGTTGGGTTTCCAGCAGTTCGACCGACGGCACTTCGTCCATCTGCAGGCGCCATGAATTGCGCCCGCGCAGGTCGACCTGCTGCAGGTCCTGGTCGAGGCGGCCCTCGGGGAACAGATGCGCCTGGCCGAGTAGTTCGTCGGCCAGCAGCGGCACCTGCGACAACTCCGCGGCGCGGGTGAGGCCGGCCGCGCCCGCGATCTCGATGCGGCCCGCCTGCAATGCAGTGGCATCCGCGCCGGGCAACAGGTCGGCGCTGCGCAGGCCCTCGTAGTTGCCCAGCAATTTGCGCAACTCGGCGGGCATGGTCTGCAACGCAGCGGTTTCGCCTTCCATCATGTGCGCGTAGAACGCGGGCGGGCGGCGCACGGTCTGGCAGGCATTGTTGATGATGAAGTCCAGGCGCT
>DAOOCX010000171.1:1592-4663 GCA_035408605.1 Thermomonas sp.
GCCTGCGGCGGGAAATAGTTCGGCGTGGTGAACACCGGCTTGCGGCGCAGGGTGCGGATGCCGGTCTGGTCGAGCAGCGCCTCGGTCGCGCGTGCCTTTTCCTGCGCACGTTCGCGGGCGAGGTCCTTCGACTTGCGGCGGCGCGCGCGCGGTTCCGGATGGTGCACCAACGCCACCGCCTGCAGCAGGCGTTCGCGATCCGCCGCCGGCCAGGCCTCCATGACGTCGCGGTCGGCGATGATGGCGTCGAGCAGGGACAGCGCGGGTTGCAGGCGGTTGTCCGGCGACGCGTCGTCGTGGGGGACGGCCGCTGCGGTGTCGGAATTCGGTGTCGCGGTGGTGTTCAAGGACAGGTCCGTGTTGCGCGCCGCAGGGGCGATGGAATGAGGATGACGCGAGGCGCGCGTCGGTCGATGCCCGGCGGACGGGCAGGGTGCGGTGCGTGATCGCGCGGTTACCAGACCAGGTCGTCGGGCACCTGGAACTGCGCGTAGTAGGCATCGTCCTCGGAGGTCGACGCCGCGGCTTCGCGACCGGTGGCCTGGCCATGGTCGAGCACGATCAGGCCGGGATCGCGTTCGCGCACCTTGTCGCCCGCCGCGCGCGGCAGCAGTTCGTAGCGGTCGCCTTGCCGCGCGATCACCAGCGCGCCGGAGGCCAGCTGCTTGCGCAGGGCCTCGTCGACCAGCAGGGTGCGGATCGCGCCATCGGCGGTGAAGCGGTATTCGATCTCGCCGGTGCGCGGCACTTTCTTGTCGGCGATGATCTGTCGCGCCTGCGCGGCCAGTTCGGCATTGCGTGCCTTGGCCTTGCGCTCCATTTCCAGCGCGCGGTCGCGCTCGGCCTTCTCGGCGCGCGCGCGTTCCGCGTCCCGCTGGATCTCGCTGGCCGCCGCCGGTGCCTTGCCGTGCTTCGCCTTGAGCTGCTCGCGGGCGACCTCGGAGACCTTGGATTTCTTGACCAGGCCCGCCTTGAGCAGTTGTTCCTGGAGCGGGTTCGCCTTGGCCATGGTGCGGTGTTCTATCGTGGGTTTCCGGCCCATCATACCTGCCGACCCCTGCGCCTCCATTCAGCCAGCCATGAGCCCCCTGAAATACCTCGCCGGTCACCCGCCGCACGTGCTGGAGCGGGTGCATGCGCTGATCGCGGAAGGCCGCCTGGGCGAGATGCTGGCGGCGAAGTACGACCAGGCGCATGCGATCCGCAACGATGGCCAGCTCTACGACTACGTGCAGGAGCTCAAGGACCGCCACCTGCGCAAGTCGGTGCCGCTGGGCCGGGTGCTGTACGACGGCAAGTTGCAGGTCATGAAGGATGCGCTGGGCACACACACCACCAAATACCGCGTGCACGGCGACCGGCTCAAGGCCAGTCGGGAGATCCGTATCGCCAGCGTGTTCCGCGATGCGCCCGCCGAGTTCCTGAAGATGATCGTGGTGCACGAACTGGCGCACATGAAGGAAGCCGAGCACGACAAGGCGTTCTATCGCCTCTGCACGCACATGGCACCCGACTACCACCAGCTGGAGTTCGACCTGCGGCTGTACCTGACCGACCTGGAAACGCCCCGGCCGTGATGAGCGAGCACCTCCGCCGGGCGAATCGAACCGGCATGCTTGCGGGCGCGGTCGTGGCTCAGGTGCCCGGACGCTGCAGTGGCTTGGGCTCGGCGACTTCCTCGCCCGGCCGTGCCTTGCCCGACATCTCGGCGCCGGCGTCCGGGGCCAGCCGCAACATCATCCACGCCGAGCTCGCGGAGACCAGCCCGACGGTGAGGAAGGCAAAGGTGAAGTTGATCGCCGCGTCCATCGGCAGTCCGCTGGCCAGGCTGGCGACGGTCAGCGCATAGCCGCCGATGGTGACGCCGATGGCCAGCGCCACCTGCTGGGCCATGCCGGCCAGGCTGCTGGCTTGGCCCATGCGCTCGGGTTCGATGTCGGCATAGGTGATCGCGTTGAGGCTGGTGAACTGCAGCGAGCGGAAACAGCCACTGGCCAGCAGCACGCCGATCAACAGCGGATACGGCGTGTCCGCGCGGAACAGCCCGAACCCGCAAAGCAGCAGCGAGGCCGCCAGCGCATTGGCGACCAGCACCGGGCGGAAGCCGAAGCGGCGCAGGATGCGCGCCGCCAGGGTCTTCATGAACATCGCACCGGCCGCGGAGGCGAAGGTGATCAGTCCGGATTGCAGTGGATCCAGGCCGAAGCTGAGCTGCAGCATCAACGGCAACAGGAACGGCGTGGCGCCGACGCCGATGCGGAACAGCGAGCCGCCGATCACGCCGACGCTGAAGGTCGGGACCTGCAGCAGGCCCAGGTCGATCAACGGATGCGGATGGCGACGCGCATGCAGCACGTACAGCGCCAGCCCGGCGATGCCGGCGAGCAGGCAGCCGGCGGCCAGTTCGGTGCTGACCAGGTGCCGGCCCAGGCTGGCGAAGCCGAACATGGTCAGGGCCAGGCCGACAGCGGACAGGAGGAAGCCGCGCACGTCGAGCGGCTTCGGTTCGCCTCGCAGCAGCGGGATATGCCGCCACGCCAGGAAGATGCCGAGCAGCCCCATCGGGATGTTGATCAGGAAGATGTAACGCCAGTTGCCGTAGGTGGTGATCAACCCACCAAGCGGCGGTCCCATCATCGGCCCGAGCAGCGCGGGCACCGTGAGCCAGCTCAGCGCACGCACCAGCTGCGCCTTGGCGATGCTGCGCAGGATCACCAGCCGGCCGACCGGCACCATCATCGCGCCGCCCATGCCCTGCAGGAAGCGCGCCGCCACCAGGGCGCCCAGCGAGTCCGCGCTAGCGCAGCCGATCGATCCGAGCAGGAACACCCCGATCGCGACCATGAAGGTCGGGCGCGCGCCGAAGCGGTCCGCGACCCAGCCGCTGACCGGGATGAACACCGCCAGCGCCAGCATGTACGTGGTGAGGGCCAGCTTCAGCGCGACCGGTTCGACCCCGAAGTCCAGCGCGATCGCCGGCAGCGAGGTGGCGATCGCGGTGGAGTCCATGTTCTCGATGAACAATGCGGTCGCCACGATGAGCGGCAGCAGGCGTTCGCGTTTCACGGTGC
>DAOOCX010000172.1:0-4662 GCA_035408605.1 Thermomonas sp.
ATGCCGCGGGATCGCCATGCTCGACGAGCTGCTGCCGTATTACGAGAACGAACTCACCTACCTGCGGCGGTTGTCGAAGGAGTTCGCGTCCAAGTACCCGAAGATCGCGTCGCGGCTGCAGATGGAAGGCGAGGTCTGCGAAGACCCGCACGTCGAGCGGCTGATCGAGTCGTTCTCGTTCCTCACCGCGCGCATCCACAAGAAGCTCGACGACGAGTTCCCGCAGATCACCGAGGCGATGCTGTCGGTGCTGTATCCGCATTTCCTGCGGCCGGTGCCGTCGATGTCCATCGCCCAGCTGCAACTTGCACCGGGCGCCGAGATCAGCACGATGCAGGAACTGCCGCGGCACAGCCAGCTGCTGACCAGGCCGGTGCAGGGGCTGCCGATCCGCTATCGCACCGGCTATCCGGTCGATGTCTGGCCGATCCGCATCGCCGATGCGCGGCTGGAAGCGGCCGAGCGCTCGGCCTTCGCGGTGACCCGCACCGACACCGTCGCCACCTTGCGCCTGCGCATCGAACCCACTGCGCAGCTGCCGCTGTCGAAGCTGCCGATCCAGCGCCTGCGCCTGTACCTGGATGGCGAGAGCCCACTGGTCCACGCGCTGCACGAACTGCTGCTCAACGCCACCGCCAGCATCACCCTGCGCGCGCCGGATGACGCCCCGCAGGTGCCGCCGTTGCGCCTGCCGCCTTCCGCACTGAAGCCGGTCGGCTTCGAGGAAGAAGACGCGCTGCTCGATTACGACCCGCGTTCGTTCCTGGGCTATCGGCTGATCCAGGAATACTTCGTGCTGCCGGAAAAATTCCTGTTCATCGACGTGACCGGGCTGGACCTGTCGCGCTTCGACGGGGCAATGGAAATCGCCATCGAACTGGGCGCCTTTGGCCGTCCCGAGCGCCTGCAGCGACTCGAGCAGACCGTCACCGCCGACACCTTCCGGCTGTTCTGCACGCCCATCGTCAACCTGTTCAAGCAGCAGGGGGAACCGATCCGGCTGTCGCAGGAACGCCACGAATACCAGGTGGTGCCGGACGTGCGCCGTCCGCTGGGCTTGGAGGTCTACTCGGTGGATTGGGTGCGCAAGTTCAGCCGCACGCCCACCGGCAACGATTCCGTCGAGTTCTACCCGGCCTACTCGGTGCAGCACGGCCTGCACGACGATGGCAGCGGCCACTACTGGTACCTGCAACGGCGGCCCTCGTTGCTGCCCAACGACGACGGCTCGGACGTCATGCTCAGCCTGGTCGATCGCGACATGAACCCGCGCACGCCGTCGGTGGAGACGCTGTCGGTGAGCCTGACCTGCACCAACCGCGACCTGCCCTCGGCCTTGCCCTTCGGCGGCGACGAGAGCCTGCTGCAACTCGAACAAGGCGGCGTCATCGCCAGCGCGCGGCTGCTCAAGAAGCCCAGCGCGACCTGGCGCGCACCGATGCGCCAGGCCAACCAGTGGCGGCTGATTTCGCACCTCTCGCTCAACCACCTGTCGATCGTCGATGGTGGCCGCGAGGCCCTGCTGGAAATCCTCAGCCTCTACAACTTCGCGGACTCCAGCACCCTGCGCAAGCAGATCGCCGGCATCACCCGCGTCGGCGGCAAGCCCTCCACGACGCGGGTCGGCCAGGCACCGCGCCAGGCCTTCGTGCGCGGCACCGAGATCGAACTGGAGTTCGACGAGAACCAGTACGTTGGTTCCGGCGTGTACCTGATGGCCTGCGTGCTGGATCGCTTCTTCGGCCTGTACTGCACGGCGAATTCCTATACCCGCCTCAGCGTGCGCACCCAGCAGCGCGAGGACTGGCTGGTCCGCTTCGCGCCGCGCAGCGGGAGCTTGCCGCTGGTATGAGCATCGAGAGCGCATTGCCGCCGCCACCGCATCGCGACCACGTTGCCGGCATCGACCCGATGCAGCCCGCGCTGGAACGCCTGCATGCGGAGCCGGGCCGCTTCGGCTTCTTCCAGGCAGTGCGCCTGCTGTATTCGGCGAACGGCTTCGATGGCCGCGGCACCGGTTCGCGCCCAGGGCCGCTGCGCTTCACCACCCCGGCGTCGCTGGCGTTCCCGCCATCCGAACTGCATTCCATCGAAACCGGGGACAGCAATACCCGCGTGTGCGTGAACTTCATGGGCCTCACCGGCCCATCCGGCGTGCTGCCGCGCACGTACACGGAATTGTTGATTGCGCGGAGGACCCTCCGCGACCGCAGCGCGCAGGAATTCCTGGACGTCTTCAACCATCGGCTGGTCTCGCTGTTCTGGCTGGCCTGGGCCAAGCACCGCCCGGAGATCGGCCGCCAATTCGGCTTCCAGAATTCGGTGCTGCGGTACCTTGAATACGTGGTCGGCCTGGGCACACCCGCACTGCAGGCGCGGCTGCACCCGAACAAGCGCGTCGCCACGAAGACGCGGGAACTACCGGGCGCGGCGCTGGTGTATTTCTCCGGCCTGGTCGCGCAACGCCCGCATGGCGAACGCGCGATCGCGCAGGTGGTGTCGGCGGTCGTCGGTGCGCCCGTGCAGGCCACGGGCTGCCTGGGAACGTGGCAGACGATCGCAGGCGATGCGCGCACCCGGCTCGGTCTCGATGCGCATCGCCTGGGACACGGCTGCGTGCTCGGCACGCGCTACTGGGACCGGCAGACCACGCTCCGCCTGACCATCGGCCCGCTCGACCGCGCGCGCTTCAACACCTTACTGCCGCGTGGCCCACGGCTCGGCGACGTCATCGAACTCACCCGCTTCCTCACTGGCCTGGCCATCGACCTGCGCGTGCGCCTGTCGCTGCGCGCCGACCAGGTGCCGCCGCTGCGGCTGGGCGCGCGCGACCAAGACCGCCCGCAACTGGGCTGGAACACCTGGCTGGGCGGTCGTCGCGACCCACGGCCGGCAAACGACTGCGAATTCCACTTTTCCGCAATGGGAGGCCAATCATGGCGCTGAACCTTCGGTCGCTGATCGCGCGACTCAACACCACCTGCCGGGGCGCGATGGAAGGCGCCGCCGGTCTCTGCATGTCGCGCGGCCACTACGAAGTCGAGGTGGAGCACCTGCTGGTCAAGTTGCTGGAAGTCGAGAACAGCGACATCCACCGCATCCTGCGCCAGTTCGAGATCGCACCCGAAGCGCTGGAACGCGAACTCGGCAAGTCGCTGGACGGCTTCAAGACCGGTAACCAGCGCACCCCGGCACTGTCCGCGATGATTCCCAAGTTGTTCGAGTCCGGCTGGGGCTGGGCCTCGATCGAATTCGGCGAGGCGAAGGTGCGCAGCGGCCATCTGCTGGTCGCCTTGCTCGCCGACAACGAACTGCGCCGGCTGGTCAGCGTCAGCGCGCGTTCGCTGGAGAAGATCAACCTCGAGACCCTGACCAAGAACTTCCATGCGCTCACCGAAGCCTCCAGCGAAGCCCGCGATGCACGTGCGCTGGGCGATGCCGGCGGTGCGATCGGTGGCGACGCGGGCACGCCCGGCAGCGCACCTGCAGGCGGCAAGCCCAGCCGCACGCCGAACCTCGATCAGTACTGCATCAACCTGACCCAACGTGCGCGCGAAGGAAAACTGGATCCGGTGCTGGGCCGCGATTCGGAAATCCGCCTGATGGTCGATGTGCTGACCCGGCGCAGACAGAACAACCCGATCCTCACCGGTGAAGCCGGCGTGGGCAAGACCGCGGTGGTCGAGGGCCTGGCCCTGCGCATCGCCCAGGACGACGTACCGCCGCAACTGCGCGGCGTCGAACTGATGTCGCTGGACCTGGGCCTGCTGCAGGCCGGCGCGTCGGTGAAGGGCGAATTCGAGAACCGCCTGAAGGGCGTGATCGAAGAGGTCAAGTCCAGCCCGAAGCCGATCATCATGTTCATCGACGAGGCGCACACCCTGATCGGCGCCGGTGGCGCGGCCGGCCAGAACGATGCCGCCAACCTGCTCAAGCCGGCGCTGGCGCGCGGCGAGATGCGCACCATCGCGGCGACGACCTGGTCCGAATACAAGAAGTACTTCGAGAAGGATCCCGCCCTCACCCGCCGCTTCCAGGTGGTCAAGGTCGACGAGCCGGATGACGAGAAGGCGGTATCGATGTTGCGCGGCGTGGGCCAGGCAATGGCGGCGCACCACAAGGTCAGGATCCTCGACGAAGCCATCACCGAGGCGGTCAAGCTGAGCTCGCGCTTCATCCCCGGCAGGCAACTGCCGGACAAGGCGGTCAGCGTGCTGGATACCGCCTGCGCCAAGATCGCGATTGGCCAGAACGCCACGCCTGCGCGCCTGGAGGATGCACGCAGGCGACTGGACGTGCTCGCGACCGAACGCGCGCAACTGGAAAAGGAAGCCGCGGGCGGCGCCGAGCACGGCAAGCGCCTGGGCGAGATCGCGGACGAGACCGCGAAGGTCAGCGAAACGCTGGCCGCAGATGAGGCACGTTTCGCCCAGGAAAAGGAGCTGGTCGGCAAGATCCACGCGGAACTCGACAAGGTCGAGGCCTTGCCCACCGACGACCCCGGTCGCGCCGACGCGGTGGCGACGCTCAATGCGCTGCGCGCCGAACTGAAGGCACTGCAAGGCTTCGAGCCGATGATCCTGCCCGTGGTGGATTCCAGCGCGGTGGCGCAGATCATCGCCGGCTGGACCGGCATCCCGGTGGGCCGCATGGTCGCCGACG
>DAOOCX010000173.1:0-4634 GCA_035408605.1 Thermomonas sp.
CGGCGCGGCTTGCGCATCTGGTCGCGGTCGTCCACCGAATACGGGAACTCCAGCATGCTCCCGTCGATGGTCAGCATGGCGATGTAGAAATTGCGTGCGTAGAGCAGGCCGCCGACGACCTTGTGGATCTCGGCATAGAAGCGCTCCAGCGTCTCGCTGGTCATCGACAGCTCGGCAATGCGGAACAGCGCGCGCTGGAGTTCCTGCGCCCGCTGCCGCTCCGCCACTTCCGCCTGCAGGTCGACATTGGCCTGCTGCAACTCCGCCGTGCGCTCCTGCACGCGCTTCTCGAGCTGCTCGCGCGCCTCGTAGCGATCCAGCGCGGTGAGGATGTGCTGGGCCACGTAGGCCAGCAGCGCGCGATCCTCGTTGCTGTAGACGTCGGGCTTCTCGTAGTTCTGCACCACGATCGCGCCGACCACGCGGCTGCCCCGGCGCATCGGCACGCCCAGCCAGTCGGCGCTGTCCGGCCCGCTGGATTCGCCGAAGGGGATGCCATGGAACTGTCGCAGCTCCGCCGACGGCCCCCGCATCGCCTCGCCGGTGCGCAGCAGGTGCATGGTCAGGGTGTTCTCGTCGTCGGTGACCGGGATTTCCTCGGCCGGATCGTTGACCCAGGGGTCGATCAGGTCGACGAAATACAGGAAGCGCATCGTCTGCAGGTGCTCGTCGTACAGCACGATGTAGAGATTGCCGGCGTACATCAGCTCGCCCACGATCGCGTGGATCCGGCGCAGCATCTCCTGCAACTCCAGGCTGCCGCCGGCGAGGTCGGCGATCTCGTACAAGGCCTGCTGCAGGCGCTCCGAGCGGTGCAGGGACTGGATCCGCTGCTCCGCCGCGTCCAGCAGGCGGGCCAGTTCGTCGCGGCCCAGCGCCTCGCGCGCGGGCACGCCACCGCGAGGCTGTTGCGCCTCATCGGCGCCATTCGGCAATGGCACGACCCGGACCCCGTTCATTCGGCGAGCATACTTGAACTACGCAGCGCGGCACCGCACCCGGGCAACCCCGTTGTGCCCGCCCGCCCGTTCCCGCCTGCGTGACCCATGCCCTGCCCGCCCCCGCCGTCCGCCGCGCGCCCTTCCCGCCAGCCACGCCAGTCCGTACGCTGGCGCCCGTGGATGCCCCCGACACCAGCGACGAAGCGTTGATGCTTGCCTATGCGGCGGGCGATGCAGCGGCATTCGGGGAGTTGTATGCGCGCCATCGCAGCAGGCTGTATCGCTACCTGTTGCGCCAGTTGCGCGACAACGCCCTGGCCGACGAGTTCTTCCAGGACGTCTGGCAGCGCGTGGTGTCGGCGCGCGCCAGCTGGAAACCCGATGCAGGCTTCGCCACCTGGCTGTACACCATCGCCCACCACCGCCTCGGCGACCACTGGCGCAGCCTCAAGCACCGGCCGGCCGCGCCATCCGACGCCGACGAGCGGCTGGCGCGCGTCACCGACCCCGACACGCCCGAGCGGGTATTGTCGGAATTCGAGCGCCGCCGCCAGTTGCAACTGGCGCTGGACGACCTGCCCGAGGAACAACGCGAGGTCCTGCTGTTGCGGCTGGAACAGGAACTGACCCTGGAAGAGATCGGCACCATCACCGGCGTGGGTCGGGAGACGGTGAAGTCGCGCCTGCGCTACGCCATGGACAAGCTGCGCGCGGGGCTGCCGGCATGACCCGTCTTCCGCGCGAGCCGCTGGACGCCGACGAGCGCGCGCTGGCTGCGCGCCTGCCGCGCCTGCACGGCCGTGAAGAGCCCGACGCAGGCCTCGACGCGAGGATCCTGGCCGCTGCGCATGCGGCGGTGTCATCGCAGGCACCGGTCGCGAAGCGTCGGCGCGGGTGGATCGTGCCGCTGACCGCGGCCGCCTCGGTCAGCCTGGCCGTGGGCCTGGCCTGGCAATTGCAGCCGCCACCAGGACCGCCTGCGTCCACCGCGCACGGCCCGGTCGCCAGTGCGGTCCCGGGCAGCAATGGCGAACAGGCGGTGATGCGTTCGACGGACGCGGTCCCGCCGCCCGCGGATGCCGTGCAGTCCCTTCCATCGCCGATGGTCGCACCCGCCCGTGAGGCAGCGCCTGCTGAGGACAGCACGCGGATCGCCCGCGAACGCACGGCGGCGGAACCCCGCGCCGAAGCCCCCGCCGCCACGCCGGTCTTCGTCCCATCGCCGCCGCCGGAAGCGGCGACGGCCGATGCGATGGCCGACGCGGTGATGGCACCGCCACCCGCACCACCCGCCCCCCCGGCGCCAGCCACGCCGGCAGCCCGGTCGCCGGCAGCCGCACCGGGACGATCCGCGCCCGTCGAAGGCGCGGTCGGCGCCGCCGGCAACATGGTCAAGCCGCAGGCGAAGCAAGCGCGGGCGCAGGACGAGGCCGAAGCCGCAGCGGCGACCACGCTGGACACGGTCACCGAGGTCGTGGACGAGGAAGACGTGCCGCCGGCCACGATGGACGCACCGGCCGCGCGCGATGCCTGGCTGCGCCGGATCGGGGAATTGCAGCAGCAGGGCCGGATCGACGAGGCCAAGGCCAGCCTGGCCGAGTTCCGCCGACGCTATCCCGATGCGGTGCTGCCGCAGGAACTGCGCAAGCTCGAACCCTGATGCCCGGCCGCGGCACCACGCCGCTACCATGTGTCGCATGACATCCCCCACTCCGGCGCCCAAGGCGCCCATCGGCTCGCTGCGCGCGCTCTGGCCGTTCGTGCGCCGCCATTCCGGCCTGTTCATGGCCTGGTTGCTGGCACTGGCCTGTTCCTCCGCCGCGACGCTCAGCCTGCCGGTCGCGTTCCGGTCGATGATCGACCACGGCTTCAGCAGCGGTGCGAATACCGACCGCACCTTCGGCTTCGTGCTGCTGGTGATCCTGGCGCTGGCGCTGGCGACCGCCGCCCGGTATTTCTTCGTGACCCTGCTCGGCGAGCGCGTGGTCGCCGACCTGCGCACCCGCCTGTATGCGCACCTGCTGGGGCTGGACGCCGGCTTCTTCGATCGCAGCCGCAGCGGCGAATTGATTTCGCGGCTCACCGCCGACGCGGAACTGCTGCGCAGCGTGGTCGGCTCGAGCATGTCGGTCGCCTTGCGCAGCATCGTGACCGTGATCGGTGCGCTGGCGATGCTGTTCGTCACCAGCCCGAAACTCGCGGCTTGGGCACTCATCGGCATCCCGTTGGCGGTGCTGCCGATCGTGGTCGGGAGCCGGCGCATCCAGAAAGTCTCGCGTGCCAGCCAGGACCGGGTCGCCGATGCCAATGCGCTCGCTGCCGAGGCACTCGGCGCGGTACGCACGGTGCAGGCCCACGCGCGCGAAGCCTACGAACGCCAGCGCTATGCCACCGCCATCGCGACAGCGGTGGCCACCGCACGCAAGCGCATCGGCGCACAGTCGATCGTCACCGCGGTGGCGATGAGCCTGATCTTCGGCGCGATCATCGTGGTGCTGTGGTCGGGTGCGCACGACGTGATCGCCGGGCGCATGAGCGCTGGCAGCCTGGGCCAGTTCGTGCTGTATGCGCTGATCGGCGGGGGCTCGGTGGGTGCGCTGGCCGAGGTCTGGAACGAGCTGCAACGCGCCGCCGGCGGCATGGGCCGGATCAACGAGTTGCTGCAGGAATCGTCGCAGGTCACCGCACCGGCCACGCCAACCACGTTCTCCGGACGCGTGCGCGGGGAGATCGTGTTCGATTCGGTGACCTTCCACTATCCGCAACGCCCGGACACCGCCGCGCTGCACGACTTCAGCCTGCGCGTGCGGCCCGGCGAGACCGTGGCCCTGGTCGGCCCGTCCGGCGCCGGCAAGAGCACCCTGCTCTCGCTGTTGCTGCGTTTCCACGACCCGCAGTCGGGCCGCATCACCCTCGATGGCATCGACCTGCGCGAACTGGACCTCGACGCACTGCGCGAGGCGATTGCCCTGGTGCCGCAGTCGCCGACCCTGTTCGCCGCCAGCGCCGCCGACAACATCCGCTACGGGCGCTTGGACGCGACCGATGAAGAAGTCCGCCAGGCCGCCGCAGCCGCCGAGGCCGAGACGTTCCTCGATGCGCTACCGGACGGCTTCGCCAGCGAACTCGGCGAGCGCGGAACGCGGTTGTCAGGCGGCCAGCAACAACGCGTCGCCATCGCGCGTGCGTTGCTCAAGGACGCGCCGGTGCTGCTGCTCGATGAAGCGACCTCGGCACTGGATGCGCAAAGCGAGCGCGCGGTGCAGACCGCCCTGGACCACCTGATGGAAGGCCGCACCACCCTGGTGGTCGCGCATCGACTCGCAACGGTGTTGCGCGCCGACCGCATCGTGGTGATCGATGCCGGGCGCATCGTCGCCGAAGGCACCCATGCCGCATTGATCGCCCAGGGCGGCCTGTACGCGGAGCTTGCCAGGCTGCAGTTCCTCGACTGACCGGCGCGTCGCGCCGCCATAAAAAAGCCCCGCACCGGGCGGGGCTCGAAATGGTGCGTGCGCTGTCGCGATCAGATCGGCTTGACGCCCGCCGCCTGTGCGCCCTTCGCGCCCTGCTGCACTTCGTAGCTCACCCGCTGGCCTTCCTGCAGGCTGCGGAAGCCCGAGGAATCGATCGCGGAAAAATGCACGAAGACGTCTGCACTGCCATCCTCGGGCGAGATGAAGCCGAAGCCCT
>DAOOCX010000174.1:0-4492 GCA_035408605.1 Thermomonas sp.
GGCGTAGTCAGGGGTGTACAGCACGCTGACCTGCACCGGCCCGTTGGGTCCGTTCCAGGTCTTGACCAGCGGCTTGGCGTAGCGGTTGTCGGCGGTCCAGGCGAAGTCGTGGACGTCGTGCTGCACGTAGCGGTGGGTGACCTTGCCGGCCTTCTCCACCGGCGCACCGGTCAGCGCACCGGTCGACCCCACGGTGTAGCCCTTGGGCACGGTCAGGCGCACGTCGTAGCTGCCGAAGTCGGCGTAGAACTCGCTGTGCAGGTGGAACTCATGGGCGTTCCAGCGCGGGGCCGTGGCACCGCGCTCGCCCGGCAGTTCCAGCACCGCGACCTTGGGAAACCACTGCGCGACCAGGTGGAAGGTGCCGTAGTAGCCGGTGCGCGCGACCACCCGCGGCAACTGGTCGAAGAAGTCGATGTCGAGCGTGGTGGTGGCGCCGGCCGCGACCGGGCGCGGCAGGTCGATGCGGACCACGCTGCGGTCGGTCTTCGGGCCGCCGTCCGGCTGGACGAAGGTCCACTTCGCCGCCGCGCCGTCCTGCACCACCTTGTCCAGGCGGATGAAGCCGAACTCGCCGTCCTTGGTATCGACATTGCTGCGGAAGCCGCTCTCGCTGGCCCGCTGCTCGGTCATGAAGGTGCTGCCGGGACCCTCGAAGCCGTTGAGGTACATGTGCACGTACAGGCTGCACACCGGCTGCGCGCTGCGGTTGCGCCAGGTCAGCGCCTGCTTGCCCTTGATCGTGTGCTTGACCGGGTCGAGTTCGGCATCGATCGAGTACGCCACCGTCCGGTTCGACAGCGTCGCTTCCTTGCCGGTGCGCGGGCCGCCCCAGGCATCCGCGGCGCTGGGCACGCGGACCGCGCCGGCATCGGCACCGGCCAGCGCGATGGCGGGGCATGCGCCGGTGGCCAGGGTGGCGCTGGGGCGCGGGGAGGGAGCAGCGGGGGCCTGCGCGGCGGACGGCAACGTCCAGGCGGTGCTGAGCGCGAGCAACAAGGCGGCGGCACGGGAGCTGTGCATGGTCTGGGTCCGGCGGGAAGCGAAGCAGAATCCCTAGCGTGTGCGATCCGCGGGGGCATGGCAACATGCCGCCAGTCACGCATCCGGGGACATATCGCCATGACCACCCACGAAGGCAGTTGCCATTGCGGCGCGATCGCATTCACCCTGGAAGGCGACATCGGCACCGTCATCGACTGCAACTGCTCGATCTGCCGCCGCCGCGGACACCTGCTGGCGTTCTTCCCGCGTAGCGCGATGACCCTGCAGACGCCGGACGCGGACATCGCCAGCTACGGCTTCAACAAGCATGCGATCCGCCACCGGTTCTGCCCGACCTGCGGGGTCGGCCCGTTCGGCGAGGGCACCCATCCGAAGACCGGCGAGGCCACCGTCGCGGTCAACGTGCGCTGCCTGCCCGGCGTGGACCTGGCCAGCCTGACCGTGATTCCGTACGACGGCGCCAGCCTCTGACCCCGCGTCGACGCGTGGCCGGCTTGATCCGGTGATGTGTTTCCGGTGAGGGCGTGGGTTCCGCCGGTTTCGGTCGGGTCGCGACCGCTCCCGGCATGCGCAGGTGGCAAGTCTCACGGGACAGGAAGGGGTGGGCGATGCGGAAACGGGGTTGGTGGATGGGCTTGACCTTGCTGGCCTGCGCGCCGGCGATGGCGGGCTGCCCGCCAATGGGGCAGGATCGGGCCAGTCTGGAAGCACTGAAGTCGTCCGGCTTCGCGGTGGCGGATCCGGACGGCAAGCGTGCGCTGGCGATGGGCCTCGTCGAGTGCCTGGGCGACCCCGACCCGACGCTGCGCGACGGCATCGCCTACGAGGCACTGCAACACTGGATGCGCGCGGGCGATTTCGATGTGGCTGCCGTGCGTGGCCTGCGTGACGCGCTGCTTGCGCGCCTCGATGCAGCAGACCCGCACGGCGTGTCGCGGCCCTTCGCTGCGCTGGTGCTGGCCGAGGTCGCACGGACCGACCGGATCGCGCCCTGGATGTCGCCTGCCGAGCGCGAGGCCATGCTGGCGCGGGCCACGGCGTATCTCGCTTCGGTCCGGGACTATCGCGGCTTCGAGGCCGGTATCGGCTGGCGCCACGGGGTGGCCCATGGCGCCGACTGGTTGCTGCAGTTGTCGCTGAACCCGGCGCTGGAGTCCGTGCAACTGCAGCGCGTCCTGGATGCGGTGGCACTGCAGGCGGTGCCGGCCTCCGGCCATGCCTATGTGTTCGGCGAAGCCGGGCGGCTGGCGCAACCGGTGGCCTACGTGGCGCGCCGCGGCCTGTTGCCGGAGGCCGCGTGGCAGGCATGGCTGGATGGGCTTGTCGCACGCCTGGGGCCGATGCCGCCGGGTGGCGACGCGGCGTGGCTGGCGCGCCGGCACGACCTCACTGCCTTCCTGTTGGCCCTCTACCTCCAGTCGGACACCAGCCAGAACGAGGCGCTGCGTGCGCTGAAGCCGGCCATCGCCAAGGCGCTCGCCGGCGGCTAGCCTGCATCACTCGCCGTCGCCGTCTTCCTCGAATTCGACCAGCAGGTCCAGGTCGAAGGCCAGCGCCTCGACGGCTTCGCGGACGCGGCGTGCGGTCGATGGGTTGGGTGCGTCGATTTCGATTTCGTGGGCGCCCGGTCCCTGCAGGTCGCTCAGGCCGGCCGAGCTGGAATCGGCATCGTCCATGCGCGGCATCAGGTCGGCGACTTCCTCGACGTGTTCGATGCCATCGAGGCTCTGCAGGAGGTTGGAGATCGCGCGGACATCGTCCTCGCTGCCGGTCAGGCGGATGCGCAACAGGGGCATGGGCGTGGCTTCCTTGGGGGGACGCGCAGGCTAGGTGGCGGTCGGCGAAGACCGGGTGACGGCGCTGGACGCTGGCGCATCGCCGCGGGTAGATTGGACGGGACGTGTCGGGGGGCGCGCCACATCCATCACCGCAGGGGTCCGATGAGCGCCACCGCAGCGACCGTCAGCGTGGAGTCCGCGCTCGCGCATGGCATGCGCATGCTCGAGCAGGACCCGCCGCTGGCCGCCGAACAGGCACGCCAGGTCCTGGAGGCCTCGCCGGGGCATCCGGTGGCGCGGTTGCTGCTGGGGATGGCGCACAACGCATTGGACGAACCGTCGCCTGCGCTCGCGTTGCTGCAGCCCCTGTCGGTCGAACAGCCCTCCGCACCGCGTGTGTGGATGGCGCTGGGCGCGGCCTACGCGGCCCTGGACCAGCGGCTGGAAGCGATGGAGGCCCTGGGCCATGCGGCGCGCCTGCAACCCGGCCTGCCACGGGTCTGGTTGCAGCTCGCGGGTTTGCGCGATGCCGGCGGCGACCGCGCAGGCGCCGCCGAGGCCTACCTGGCGCATACCCGCAACGGGATCCACGATCCGGCGTTGCTGGCCGCCGGCAAGGCGCTGTCGGCGGGCCGCCTGCCGCAGGCCGAAGCCCTGCTGCGCGAGCGCCTGCGCGCCTGCCCCACCGATATCGCGGCCATGCGCATGCTGGCCGAACTGGCGGCGCGCATCGGCCGCAACGAACAGGCGATCGAACTGTTGCAACGCTGCCTGGAACTGGCACCCGGTTTCGCGATGGCGCGCCATCACTACGCGCTGATGCTGGATCGCGGCAATCGCCACCAGGACGCGCTGGTGGAGATCGACGCCTTGCTCGTCGACGATCCCGACAATCCCGCCCTGCGCAACCTGAAGGCGGTGGTGCTGGGCAAGCTGGGCGACTACGGCGATGCCATCGCCCTGTACGAATCGATCCTGCGCGAGCGGCCCAAGGACGCCCGCGTGTGGATGAGCCTGGGCCACGCGCTCAAGACCGAGGGCAAGACCGAGCGGGCGATTTCGGCGTATCGGCGGGCATTGGAGCTGGATCCCGGCTTCGGCAGCGCCTGGTGGAGCCTGGCCAACCTCAAGACCGTGCGCTTCGATGCGCGCGACATCGCCGCGATGCAGGCGCAACTGCAACGCGACGGCCTGGCCGACGAGCAGCGCCTGCAGGTGCACTTCGCCCTGGGCAAGGCGCTGGAGGACGCAGGCGACCATGCGGCGTCGTTCGCCCACTACGCGCAGGGCAACGCGCTGCGCCGCGCGCAACTGCCGTACGACGCGGCGCAGAACTCCCAGCGCCGCCAGCGCGCGCAGTCGGTGTACACGCCCGCGTTCTTCCGCGAGCGCGTCGGCAGCGGCGATCCCGACCAGGCCCCGGTGTTCATCGTCGGCATGCCGCGTGCCGGTTCCACCCTGGTCGAGCAGATCCTGTCCAGCCACCCGCAGGTCGAGGCCACGATGGAGTTGCCCGACCTGATCGCGATCGTGCGCGACCTGCGCGCGCGCAGCCCGAGGCCGGAGGCCACCTCGTACCACGACATCGTCGCGGCGATGGATCCCGCGGAATTCCGCGCGCTGGGCCAGCGCTACCTGGCGACGTCGCGGGTGCAGCGCAAGCTGGGCCGGCCGTTCTTCATCGACAAGATGCCGAACAACTTCGCCCA
>DAOOCX010000175.1:0-4465 GCA_035408605.1 Thermomonas sp.
TTGCGGTACGTCTTGGTGACGCCGCGCAACTCGATCAGCGGTGTCCTGCCCTCGGGGTCGGGCGGCATGGCGGGCTGCTCCGGCATCGCCGGGTCGATGCGGTCCACGGAGATCACCGACTGCGCTGGCCGCCGCCCATGCCCGGCGGCATGCCGATCGGGTTCTGCTGCAGGCCGCTGCCGGGCTGGCTCTGCGAGCCATTGCGCGGTGCCGCCGGTGGCAGCTTGAGCCCCGCAACGACCTGATCGCCCTCGGCCAGACCCGACAAGACCTGGGTCTGCACGCGGTTGCTGACGCCCAGCTCGACCGAGCGGTCCTCGAGCGTGCCTGCGGCGGTCAGCAGCCTGACGGTGGCGCGCCGCGACCCGCGCGCGGTCTCGGTCGCGAATCCGCTGGTCGATGCGGAGGCCGGGCTCTCGGCTGCCGACGCAGCGCGGTCCCCGCGCCGCGGCTCGCTGGCGGAGCGTTCACGTCGCCCCGACGCATCGCCCGGGCGCGTGCCGCCGTTCAATGCGGCAGCGGGGATCAGCAGCGCGTCCTTCGCCGTGGCCGCGACGAAGAACACCTGTGCCGTCATGTTGGTCATCAGCGACTGGTTGGCGTTCGGTACATCGAACAGCGCGTTGTAGAGCACCACGTTGTTGGTGACGGTCGGCGTCGGCTCGACCTTGCGCAGCGCGCCGTACCAGCGCCGACCCTGGCTGCCGAGGGTCGTGAAGTAGACCTCCATGCCGCGTCGCAACTTGCTGACATCGGCTTCCGACACCTGTGTCTGCACCGTCATCGTCGACAGGTTGGCGACGCGCAGGATGGTCGGCGCCTGCTGGTTCGCGTTCAGGGTCTGCCCCTGCCGGGCGGTGACCGTGACCACCGTGCCTGCCAGCGGAGCGTAGATGCGGGCGTAGTTCAGGTTGGCCTCGTCTGCCCGCAGCGTCGATTCGGTCTGCTCGATGGACGCGCGCGTCGCATCGACCTGGGCCTCCGCGGCTTGCGCATTGGCTTCGGCCTGCTGCAGCGATTCGGTGGTGGTGGCGTCCTCCTTCATCAGGTTGCGCTGACGCGTGAGCAGCAGTTCCGCCAGCACCCGTTGCGATTCGCGCTCCGCCAGGGTGGCCCGCTGGTTGCGCAGGCCGGCGCGTCGCGCGTCGACGGTGGCCTTCAGCACCGTGGGGTCGATCTCGGCCAGCAGATCCCCGGCCTGCACCGTCGAGCCCACCTCGACATGCAGCTTCTTCAGCTGACCGGACACCTGGGCGCCCACGTCCACATAGTCGAGCGGCTGCACCGTGCCGGTGGCAGTGACCAGGTCCTGGATGTCGCCACGCTGGACGGTGGCGAACACGTACTGCTCATTCAGATCAGGGCGGCCGTGGTACGCGTGCCAGGCCCACCATGCGCCGGCGCCGATCGCCAGCAGCACGATGCCGATCCAGAGGGGCCGACTGAGCAGGAGGCGACGCCACAACGGGCGGAGGAGGGCGGGTGTCTCGGGCATGGGATCGGAGGTTCGGGGCAGGGCGCGCGGCACCGAGTGTCGCGCGTCGGTGGTTAAGCAATGCAGGGGCCCGTGTTGCCGTTGTGTAAAGGGGCTGCTTGCCGGCCGTGGCGGGCGATCGATGTCTGACGCCGAAAGTCGATCCGGATTTCACCGGCCAGTCGGGCCGTCCGGCCACGGCGGCGCTTCACCGCTCGCGCACCAGCTCCAGCACCGCATCGGCGAAGACGTCAGGGGCCTCCTGCGGCAGGTTGTGTCCGGCACCTGGCGCAATGCGGTGCGTGCGCGGCCCGGTGAAGTGTCGCGCGTGATGCGCGGCGTCACGAGGTGCAAACAATCCGTCGTCGGCGCCGTCGAAGCTGATCGTTGGCGCGCGAATCGCTGGCTGCTGCGCCAGGCGCCGCTCGATCTCGGCATACGCCGGGTCGCCGGCCACCAGGCCGTAGCGATGACGATAGGAATGGATCGCGACGTCGACGAAGTCCGGGTTGTCGAATGCCGCCGCACTGCGATCGAACGTGGCGTCGTCGAACACCCAGGTCGGCGACCACTGTTGCCAGAGCAGGCGGCACATGGCGCGGCGGTCCTGCATCAGCCCGGCGCGCCCGCGTTCGCTGTGGAAGTAGTACTGGTACCAGAGTCGGTGCTCCTGTGCAGGGGGCTCGGGCTGCATGGCCTGCGAGATGTGCTGGATGTTGTAGGAATTGAGCGTCAGCAACCCGGCACATCGCTCGGGCCACAGTGCCGCCACGACACACGCCGCGCGGCCGCCCCAGTCGTAGCCCGCCAGCACGGCACGCGACACGCCCAGCGCATCCAGCAGCGCCAGCAGGTCGGCACCGAGCGCTGCCTGCTCACCGGAGCGCGGCGTGTCGGCCGACCGGAAGCGCGTCGGCCCGAAGCCTCGCAGGTACGGAACGATGACGCGACAGCCCCGTTCGGCCAGCCTCGGAGCGACATCGCGGTAGGCATGGACGTCGTACGGGAACCCGTGCAGCAGCACCACCGGCGGACCTTCGGCAGGACCGCTCTCGTGATAAGCGACAGTCAGCACGCCGGCGTCGATCTCGCGTGGGCGCTTCATTCCGGTCATGGTGGGGCAGGGCGGATGCCGAAGAGTCGACTGTTGCGCGCCCGACTCTACCGCCCGAAGAGCAGGTCCCGGGCGGGTCAGTGCGGCTTGCGGGGCTTGCGAAACGACTTCGGCGTGTAGACGTTGCCTTGCCACTCGCCGTCATCGGCATCGGAGGTGCCTCGGCCCTTGCGCGCCCGGTCGATGGCGGCTTGCGCTTCGCGCGTGGCAGCCCGGCGCGCGGCCGGTGCGCGCCAGAGGCGCTGTGAGCGGTTGCGCAGCTCCCAGCCGAGCGCGCGCACTGCGTGATCGAAGCGCCGCTGACGCGCCGCGCCGAGGCAGAGCCGAACGAGCAGCACCATGCACACGGCGGCGGTGATGCCGGAGATCCACTGTTCGAGGGAGTTCATCGTGCGACCGGTTGAGACACGGCAAGAGCCGGATTCAGATCGTGATCATCGCGGAGATCGGGGCATGACGCCTGCGCCGGCTGGCAAGCCACATCGATGAGGTGGCGAAAGCCCGCGGGTTCAACCGCGCAGGGTCAACTGGCGGCACAAGTCGTCCAGACGGCGGGCATCCTCGTCGGTGAGCAGGCCGGCGCGCAGTCGAACCGCGCGCTCGATGCGGCGCAGTCGCAAGCGCAGTTCGCCTTCCACCGCCTCGACTTCGGCCGCGTCGGGAGCCGCCACGGGGTCGATGCTCCACAGCCCGCTGGTCATCAATCCACCCTGCAGCCGGGCCAGCAAGTGTTCGGTCAGCGTCAGCGCGTCCTTCAGCGCGGCCGAAGTCGCCTCGCGGCGCAGCGTCGCGGTGGCCGTGCTCGCGTCGTGCATGACCTCGGCGAGCTTCGTCAGCCGCTCCTGCAGCTCCTCCGCCGTGCGCTTGGCCGTTGCGGTCGGTTGCTGGCGAACCACCTGCGTGATCAGACCGACCCAGCGCAGGTCGTACTCGCCGGGCACCACGCGCAGTGCGATGCTGGCGCGCGACAGCGGCGCTGCCGGCTCGGACAGTGTGGCGAGCGTCGACTCGGTCACCGCGAGCAGCCGGCCGTGCATCGACAGCTGGTCGCCGCGCAGGCAATGCGGATAGCCCGAGCCGTCCATGCGCTCGTGGTGTTCGGCGATCGCCCGGGCGACCTCGGCGGGGTAGTCGGTCAGCTGGGCGATCAGCAGCTGTCCGACGTGCGGATGCACGACCAGTTGCTGGTAGGTCAGCACATCGACGGTGCGTTCTGCGTCGGCCTCGCCGAACTCCGGAGCGATGTACATCTCGCCCAGGTCGTGCAGCAGGCCGCTCAGCATCGCGATGCGCAAATCGGTGGGCTTGCCGCCCTGAGCCAGCATCAATGCGCCGTTGAGGGCCATCGCCTGTGTCGCGTGCTCGTAGGCCGCCGGACGACTGCTTCGCGAGGCCGTCAACAGCAGCTGCGCCACCGGGTGCACCGGCAGCTTGGCTGCCTCGCGCAGCAGGGTGTCGGCGTGCGCATGAAGCAGGGCGGTCAGCGGGGTGGGCTGCTTCAGCAGCCTCTCGATGGCTTCGACCAGCGTGTGTGCGGTCACGCCGTCCGCGGCCTTCAGGCAGCTTTCGAGCGGCTCGCGCAGCTGGCGGTCGAGCAGCTTGCGCTGCAGCGCCTGCGACACCGGCAGGTCACGTGCCCACAGCTTGGTGCCCGAGATGTCGAAGATGTCGCGCGCGGCGATGATGCTCTGCGTCTGGCTGGCATCCAGGATGGTGGCCAGGGCGTGCTGATTGGCGCAGGAGAAATCGGCTGCGATCGCGGCGGTGTTGGACTTCATGGCGGCTCCGAGGGCGGACTGGGTGATCTCTACCCGCTGTTTCGTCGCAATCCCGGCATTCTTGAGTGCCGGCGCGGCCGGTGGCTACAGGTCCTTGGT
>DAOOCX010000176.1:0-4343 GCA_035408605.1 Thermomonas sp.
GGGAGCCGCCAGCATCCGCATGCAGCGGAAGGCAGTCAGTCAACAAACCGAAATGAGCCGGCCCCCGGTTCTATGCGCGCTGGCGGCGCAGCGCGCAACGGTCCCTTGGAGGCCGGAGCATTCACGTTGGCGCTCCGTGCCTCGGTCGTTGACGGTATGCGTACTGCACCGCACGTCGCGCTGCCGTTCGACACGATCCTTCGCCGCGCAGCCGTCCCCAGTGGACCGTTCCGTTGAGCGCCATGGAGGTCTGCTTCATGGTCTTGCAGGCGCTCTACTCAGGTTTTGCGCAGCATGTCGCGCCGTCGTCCGGCGTTTCACCACACAGCCGTCCCCTGGGGACCGTTTCTGCCGACCGCCAAGGAGGTCTGCTTCATGGCCTTGCCAGGCCCTGCGCTCAGGATTTGCGCAGCAGATCGCGCAGGCGCTCGATGTGCTGCCGGGCCACCGCGGGCGGCACGACGTTGCGCGGCGGCTCGGGCGGTGGCGCTCGCGCCGCCGATGGTGTTGGCGCTGCCGGGCTGGTCTGCTTGGCCCACGCATTGAACTCGCCGCGCATGGCGCGCTGGATGATGCCGAACAGGTACCCGGCGGGGTTGCGGATGCCATGCTTGCCGCACCGTGCGGCCCACTCGTCCAGCACAGCCTGCCGCAGGGCAGCGTCCACTTGCTGCAACGCCATCCTGGCGCCGGCTTGCTGTTCCGCCTTCAGTTCCGCGAAACGCTTGGGCCATTGCAGGTCGCCCAGCGCGCGCGCCTGCGCGGTAGTACGTACTTCATCAATACGACTACTACGTACTGTACGGTCCTGCTTCGGATTCCGAAGAGCGCCGTCTGGCGCGGGTTTCGGCCCTGCTTCGGATTCCGAAGAAGGGCGTTCGCCATTCCGAAGAAGGCTGGCGGGCCCTTCTTCGGAATCGTGGATCGCATCCTCCTGTGGATAACTTGCGGTGGCGGTGATGCCCTGGTCGGCCAGGCGCTCGGCGAGCACTTGCAGCCGCGACGGCAAGGTGCGTCCGGACAACATCGGGTCGTCCGCGATCTCCTGGAGGGTGTTGAGTCCCACCACCTGGACGGCCTTGGCGGAATGCCCCAGCGACTGGCTGACCAGGGCCAGGTAGTCGGCGTCGAGCTGCATGGCCTCGAACAGTGTCAGGGGTTCGTCGTGCAGGACGTAGAGGTTTCCGAGGATGCGGCCGGTCTTGGGGTCGCGCCGTCGTCGCACGAGGCTCAGCCAGCGCGTCAGGCGCAGCAGCGTCAGCGCCCGCGCGACGGTCTCGTGGGAGGCTTGTCCCGCGCAGGGCATGGACGCCAGCCATGGGCGCAACTGCTCATAGGTCGGGAACGTCGTGACGCCGTCGTCGTTGAGCATCAGCCGGAACACCTGCCAGGCGTTGCGCTCCAGCGGTGTCAGGCGGCGGTCGACGAACAGCCGCCGCGGCACGCTCTCGTGCCGATTGCCACTGAATAGGAAGGCGTCGCCGGACGCCGCAGGCGTGGGCACTGCCATGGGCGCTGGCGCGCGGGGATTTGGATTGGGCGTGAGGTCCTTCAGCGCAGCGTCGAACAGGTCGGCGAGTGCGATGGGGCCTTGACGCGGGGCTCGTGGGGCGGTGTCGTCCACGGCCATGGCCTAGTCCAATCCCTGATCGACCCAGTTCCTGATCGCGGCCCAGACCACCGAGAGCGGCAGTGACATGCCCTCGGCCAGGTCCATGGCCGCATCGAGAATCGAGGTCTCATCCTCCAGATCGACGTTCCTGCTGCTGGTCACGGCTTTCCATTGCCGCCAAAGTTCGGTGTCCTGGGTCTCGTCCAGGACGGGGTGGCGCCCCTTGCGCTTGGGCAGGCCGAGGATCTCCCGCCGCAGGGCGACTTCCTGATGGGTCAGGCCATAGAAGCGGCTGACCATCTCCGTGCTGGCCCCCAGCCGCAGCATGCGATCGACCGTGGCGATTTCCTTCTCCACGTCCTGTGCCTGGTTGAGCAGGCGCTGCAGCACTTCGCGGTTGACCGTGACCGAGCACCACGAGACGCTGGCGTTGGCCAGCACGCTGATCAGCGCGGGGTGCTTGAGCGCATCCAGCTCGGCCTCGCCGAAGCCCATGGCCTTGCAGCGGCGCAGTTGGCCGTTGCGAAGGTCATACAGCGCCTGGGCAATCACGGCCTGGTTGAGCGGATGCGATGTGGACATGCGGCCTCCCTCGCTCACGTCCCGGGCGCCGTGGTGCCGGCTTCCAGGTCCAGCAGACGCCGGGCCAGGCGGAGCAGCCGAAATAGCTTGACCAACGCCGTGTCGCTCAAGCGCCTTGTGCAGTCGCCGTGGTGTTGACCCTGGCCGTGCAGCAGTGCTGGCAAGTCGGCGGCGAGCTGCGCGCCATCCACGCCCGCTTCAGCAGTGGGCTGACCCGTCAGAGTGATGAGCAGCGCCAGCACCGCCCGGCCGAGCGGCGATGGTGCATGGGCGGGCGCGCAGCAAACGAAGCCGATGCCATCGGAGCGATCCTCGATGCACTCGTCCAGGGCTGCCTCCCCGGCGATCTCGCGCGCGAACTGCGCGATGTGGATGCGCAGCCGATCGGGCGTGTCCAGGCCGGCGTCGATGTACCAGACGTCGGAGATCGGATAGAGCCCGCCGGCTTGCACCGGGATGGACTGCAGCACGCTCGCCGAGAAGTCGGGCGGCAGCGCATCGCCCAACTGGTCGGCAACCATGCGCTGGATCGACTGCAGCCGTTCGGTCGTCGGTGCCGGCGAGACGATGTGCTCGAGAAGCAGATCGCCTGGTGCGGCCGTGGGGCTTTCCGTTGTCGTCTCTCGGGCCGTATCCTCGCGCAAGGTGGGCTCGGACGCCGGAGGGCTGGCGGGTGGAGGACTGGCCGCCGCTGCAGGCTTGGCGATGGACGATGCTACGCCCGGGGGAGGCGGCGTGCCGGCGGTGGGCGAAGGCAACGCCGGCGGCGCCGCAGGTGGCGTCGGGTCACTGACCAGCGCCCGGTGGCGGCTTTCCGATTCGGTCAGGTCCAGCGCCAACACGTCGTAGCCGATGCCCAGCAGCTCGGACATCTGGCCGATCAGCTCGTCCTGCACGCGCTGCGTCGCGAACTCGTCGCCCTGCGTGTCGAACTGCGCCAGCACCTCCTGAAAGAAGCTGTCGAAGTCCAGCGGCAGCGTGCGGTCCTTGGCATAGTGCTCCCAGGTGCGCTTGCAGGCCGTCCGCATGACCGACAGCCGCTCGACCTGGTGGCGCCCCAGGCCGCCATAGAGCACAGTGGGAATGGCGGGCAGCAGGTAGCGCACCGCGTCGGCCATGCGGGTGATGTGCGACCGCTGGACGGGGAACCCATCGGCCGCCAGGCGGCGGGCCAGTTCCGACTGGCTCAGGGCGGCGCTACTCTCCTGCTCGTAGAACTCGCGTGCTTTCTCGACGCCGAGCGCGCGCTCGATGAACGTGAGGCCACCGCGCAGTTCGTTCTCGGCAAGATGCCCGGTCAGCGCGACGATTTCACCGCGCTCCGGCCATGGCCGAAACAGGCACGATATGCGGAAGAAGCGTTCGTCCTTGGTCTCCGACCAGAGTTCGCGCAGGATCGCCAGCCGCGTGTTGCCGCCGTTGCGGATGATGTAGTGGTCCTCGCCGGGCCGGCGGGTGATGGCTGGCGCCGCGTCCAGGCCGCGCTCGCGGATGGACGCCTTGATTTCCTCGTAGGCGGGGTTGCGCTTCATGCGCGGGTCATGGTCGTAGGGCCGCAGCTGGTCCAGCGTCACGACCATGGGCGTGTCCGCGATCGGGTCGCTCAAGGCCGTAGCCGCTGGGCCGCTGCGCTCGAAGCCGGCCGCGAGCAGCTTGCCGGCCATGTCCTGCGAGGTCATGTCAGCCATGGCCGCACCCCTCGCAGTCCCCACGACCGCCGGCCGGCGCCATGCGGGCCTCTCGCTCGGCGCGGCGGATCTGCGCACGGGCGTTCAATTCGGCCCGGTGGTCGCTCGCGGTCGAACTGGTGTAGATCGCCGCGCAGCCGGCCTTGGTGAACTTGAGGTGCCCGCCCGGCGTGCGCTTGACGTGCCAGCCTTCACCGACCGCGAACTCGATCAGCGCGCGCAGCCGCTTGTGGCCGCGGGCCAGTTCATGTGCGTTCGCCATGGGACCTCCCGGCATCAAGAGGACGTGGCGGGCGACCGGACATTGCGGCAAATCTGTCCTGCCATTGCGGGAACAGCTCGCTTGCGAGCGCGCGCATCGTGTCGAGCGAGGCCGGCGCGACCCTGCCGGGCGGCTGGCGGTGCTCGACCCGATGCACCGGCAGGCCGCGCGTCGCGGCGCGCGGATAGGCTTCGATGGC
>DAOOCX010000177.1:0-4324 GCA_035408605.1 Thermomonas sp.
AGGGTGGCTTTCATGGGGAGTCCTCGGTGGATCGGGTGGGATGCGCCGGAGTGCCCGCCAATGGACGGAGGCGCCGACATACGACAGCGAATGGCGGGTAATGGTTTCACGAAAATCTAACGGCTTCATGTTGCACCGCCGCATTCCGTGCGACGGAACCGGCGACAATCGCGGCATGGACATCCAACTCAATGGCGAGCCCCGCCAGATCGCGCCACGGGCCACCCTCGCCGCGCTGCTCGAACACGAAGGCCTGGCCCAGCGCCGGGTCGCGGTGGAGGTCAATGGCGAGATCGTCCCGCGCGGCCGCCACGCCACGCATGTCCTGCAGCAGGGCGACATCATCGAGATCGTGCATGCGCTCGGTGGTGGGTGAGGCCTGGCGTTTGCGCGGCACTGCCGCGCGCCAAGCCGAACGCCCGGCCATGGATGGCCGGGCAGGACATTCCGAAGCGGAGAAGGCAGCGCCATGGATGGCGACGCAATGCCTGTCGAAGCGGCATCGCAGTGCGCCATCGGCGATAATTCCCCGATGACGACTCCCCTCGCGCACGACCCGCTGGTCATCGCCGGCAAACCGTATGCCTCGCGCCTGTTGACCGGCACCGGCAAGTTCAAGGATCTCGACCAAACCCGCCTGGCCACCGAGGCCGCCGGCGCGCAGATCGTCACCGTGGCGATCCGCCGCACGAACATCGGCCAGACCCCGGGCGAGCCCAACCTGCTCGACGTGCTGCCCCCGGACCGCTACACCATCCTGCCCAACACCGCCGGCTGCTACACCGCCGACGATGCGGTGCGCACCTGCCGGCTGGCGCGCGAACTGCTGGATGGCCACAACCTGACCAAGCTGGAAGTGCTGGGCGACCAGCGCACGCTGTATCCCGACGTCGTGCAGACCCTCAAGGCCGCCGAGATCCTGGTCAAGGACGGCTTCGAGGTGATGGTGTACACCAGCGACGATCCACTGCTGTGCAAGCGGCTGGAGGAGATCGGCTGCGTGGCGGTGATGCCGCTGGCGGCGCCGATCGGCTCCGGCCTGGGCATCCAGAACAAGTACAACCTGATCGAGATCATCGAGAGCGCGAAGGTGCCGATCATCGTCGATGCCGGCGTGGGCACTGCGTCAGACGCGGCGATCGCGATGGAGCTCGGCTGCGATGGCGTGCTGATGAACACCGCGATCGCCGGGGCGAAGGATCCGGTGCTGATGGCGCATGCGATGAAGCTCGCGGTCGAGGCCGGCCGCGCCGCGTTCAAGGCCGGGCGCATCCCGCGCAGGCGCTTCGCGTCGGCGTCGTCGCCAATCGATGGATTGATTGGGTGAGCCCGTGCGCTTGCGAGCCACTGGCTCGCGCACCGGTGAACGCCCGGCCACGGATGGCCCGGCAGGCGTTCGGTTTACTACGGTGTTGCGCCATGGATGGCGATGACGCTGTTCGCCTGTCGATGAGGTGAACGAGATGACCGATCCAGGCTCCAAAACCAGCAGACCTTCGAGCGATGGCGCGAAGGCGCCCGCCAAGCCCTTCACCATCACCGACGGCCAACGCAAGGTGCGCAGCTTCGTGCTGCGCCAGGGCCGCTTCACCGAGGCGCAGGAGCGCGCATTCGATACGCTGTGGCCGCGCTTCGGGCTGGATTACGCAGGCACGCCGCGCGATTTCGACGCCGCGTTCGGGCGCAAGGCGAAGCGCATCCTCGAGATCGGCTTCGGCAATGGCGAGGCCTTCCGCTTCTCCGCGCAGCGCGACCCGGCGCGCGACCACATCGGCATCGAAGTGCATGCGCCGGGCGTCGGCCGCTTGTTGAACGCATTGGCCACGGACGATGCCGGCAACGCCAGGCTCTACCACCACGATGCGGTGGAAGTGCTGGAACACGAAGTCGCCGATGGATCGCTGGACGAGATCCGCATCTACTTCCCGGATCCCTGGCACAAGAAGCGCCACAACAAGCGGCGGCTGGTGAATCCCGCGTTCGCCGCGTTGCTGGTGCGCAAGCTGGCGCCGGATGGCCGCTTGCACCTCGCCACGGATTGGCAGGACTATGCGGAACAGATGTGGGACGTGCTGGATGCGAGCGACGGCATCGCCAATCGCGCCGGCGCGCGCGGTTCGGTACCGCGCCCCGACTGGCGGCCGCAGACCCACTTCGAGACCCGCGGCCAGAAGCTGGGCCACGGCGTCTGGGACCTGTTGTACGACCGCTGCTGATCCGCCGATCGAACACGGACAGGGACGCCACGCCGCCACATGGACACCGCGCTGACGCTCACCACCGACATGGAGCTCGTGCTCGGGCTGGTGGTCTTCACGATGGTGATGTTCCTGTTCGAGCGCATCCGTGCCGACGTGGTCGCGCTGGTCGTGTTGGTGGTGCTGGGCCTGACCGGGCTGGTGCCGCGCGAGGACCTGTTCGGCGGCTTCTCCGGCAGCGCGGTGATGAGCATCATCGCGACGATGATCCTGGGCGCGGGGCTGGATCGCACCGGCGCGCTCAACCGGTTGGCCAGCTGGTTGTTGCGGCGCGCGCATGGCGTGGAATCGCGGCTGCTGCTCTACACCACCGCGGCCGCAGGCTTCACCAGTTCGATCATGCAGAACCCGTCGGTCATGTCGCTGTTCCTGCCGGTGGCGTCGCGGCTGTCGTCCCGCACCGGCCTGACCCTGTCGCGGATGCTGCTGCCGCTGGCGGCGGCGATCGTGATGGGCGGCGCGTTGACCATGGTCGGCAATTCGCCGCTGATCCTGCTCAACGACCTGCTGGTCGCGGCCAACGCCAACCTGCCCTCCGGCGCGGCCTCGCTGGAACCGCTCAACATGTTCGCACCGATGCCGATCGGCATCGCCCTGCTGGCGGCATCGCTGGCGTATTTCCATTTCTTCGGCAGCAAGCTGCTGCGCGAGGACGGCGGCGATGCGGTTACCCCGGCGCGCACCCAAAGCTACTTCGCCCGCGCCTACGGCATCGACGGCGATGTGCACGAGCTGACCGTGACGGTGGACAGCCCACTGGTCGGAATGAGCCTGGGCGATGCCGAGTCGCTGCACGGCGCGCCGCTGTTCCTGGCCTTGCAGACCGGCAACGAGTCCCGCCTGTCGCCACCGGCCGATGCGCGGATCTGGGTCGGCAGCGTGCTCGGCGCGATGGGGCCGAAGCAGCAGGTCACCGACTTCGCGCAGAACAACTTCCTGCGGATCTCGTCGCGGCTGCGTGCGTTCGGCGACCTGTTCAATCCCAGCCGCGCCGGCATTTCCGAAGCGGTGGTGCCGCCGACTTCCGGCTTCATCGGCAAGACGCAGGCGCAGCTGCGCCTGCGCAAGCAGCACGGGCTCAGCCTGCTGGCGATCAACCGCGACAAGCAGGTGCTGCGCGAGGACGTGCGCAACACCGCGATCCGCGCCGGCGACATGCTGGTCCTGCACAGCATCTGGACCGACCTGGCGCAGGCGGCGAAGGGCAAGGACTTCGTGGTGGTCACCGACTACCCGAAGGACGAGCAGCGCCCGCACAAGTTCAAGGTCGCGATGGCGATCTTCGCGGCATCGATGCTGCTGGCGCTGTCCTCGAAGATCCCGGTGCCGATCGCGCTGATGACCGGCGTGGCCGGCATGCTGGTGGCAGGCGTGATCCACGTCGACGAGGCCTACGCGGCGATCAGCTGGAAGACCGTGTTCCTGATGGCCTGCCTGATCCCGCTTGGCTGGGCGATGGACAGCAGCGGCGCCGCCGCGTGGCTGGCGGGACACACGCTGGAGCAGTTGCCGGAAGGCTTCCCGTTGTGGCTGCTGCAACTGCTGATCGGCCTGCTGACCACGGTGTTCTCGCTGGCGATCAGCCACGTCGGCGCCACGATCATCATGGTGCCGATCGCAATCAACGTGGCGCTGGCGGCCGGCGGCAACCCCACGGCATTCGCGCTGATCGTGGCGCTGTCGGCCTCCAACAACCTGATGACCGCGTCCAATCCCGTCATGTCGATGGTCACCGGTCCTGCCAACTACACCGGCCGCGACCTGTGGCGCGTCGGCGGGCCGCTGTCGCTGGCCTACCTGGTCGTGATCGTCATCGCGATCAACCTGCTCTACTGACCAGGGTCGTTGCGCAAGCCCAGAACTCGACTCAGCCTTGCGCGAGCGAAATCCCGCCATCGCGCACTTCGACCGCAACGGCACGCAGCGACTCGCCCCGACAGGGGCCGGCCACGCACACGCCGTTGGCCAGTTCGAAGCTGGCGCCATGCGCGGCGCAGACCAGCATCCCGTCCTTGGCGCGCAGGAACTTGCCCGGCGCCCAATCCAGCCGGCGTCCCGCATGCGGG
>DAOOCX010000178.1:0-4310 GCA_035408605.1 Thermomonas sp.
GCCGGAAGCCGACATCCACCTGGAGCGCCTGGACATGGGCGTGTCCGCATCGCCGGACGTGGTGGTGCTGGACCCGGTCGATCCCAAGCGCGTCTCCGGCGGCAGCCCGCTCGAACTCGACCTGGCGCTGGTGATGGGCGATGCGGTGAAGATCGACGGCTTCGGCCTGGCCGGCACGCTCGGCGGCAGCCTGCGCGTGCTGCAGTCGCCCGGACGTGACATGCGCGGCACCGGCGCACTGGAAGTTGCCGGCCGCTATCGCGCGTATGGCCAGAACCTGCAGATCACCCGTGGCCGGTTGGTGTGGTCGAACACCGCGATCGGCGATCCGCTGCTCGACCTGCGTGCCGAACGCGAAGTGGGCGACGTCACCGCCGGCATCCGCGTCGAGGGCCGTGCCTCCGCACCGCGCGCCACCGTCTACTCGAACCCCGCGAAGAGCGAATCCGAAGCGTTGGCCTACCTGACATTGGGTCGCCCGTTGTCGAGCCTGACCGGCGCCGAAGCCGGCCAGCTGGGCGCGGCGAAATCCGCGCTCAACGCAGGCACCGGTCTGCTCGCTGCGGAGCTGGGCGCACGCATCGGCCTGGACGATGCCGGCGTGACCGAATCGCGCGCGCTCGGCGCCGACGTGCTGACCGTGGGCAAGTACCTGTCGCCGAAGCTGTACGTCGGCTATGGCGTCTCCCTGCTCGGCACCGGCCAGGTGCTGATGCTGAAGTACCTGCTGCGCAAGGGCTTCGACATCCAGATCGAATCGAGCACGGTGGAGAACCGCGCGTCGGTGAACTGGCGCAAGGAAAAGTAATTCGTCGATGCCAGCGCAAACGAAAACGGCGCGGTTGCTCGCGCCGTTCCGCATTGCATGTCGCTTGACGCAATTACAGGTCGAAGCCGAAGCCCGCGCCGGCCGAGGATTCGCCGCTGCTGAAGCTCGCGCCGAACGAGAACGAAGCGCGGTCGCCGAGGCGCTTGCCGTAACCGATCGACACCGCGCCCTGGCTGCCCTGCGCGCCCACGCCGATCGCGATGCGGCCCTTCTCGCTGCTGCCGTTCGCCGCGTTCACCGCCATTTGCGTCATCGCGCTGCCCATCGCGCCGATCTGGTCGATGCGGCGATCAGTCTGGGCGAAGCGCGTGTCCACCTGCTGCTGGTACTGGGTGAAGGTATCGGTCCAGGCCGCGAATTTCTGGTCGGTGTAGGTCTTCGCCGAAGCCAGCGTCTGCGTGGCAGTGGTGTCGGTGTAGGCCCTCGACGTGGTCAGGGTCGCGGCATCGCCGGCGGTGGCGTGCGCCTTGGCGGCGGCCAGCGTTGCGGTGTCGCCTGCGTCCGCATAGGCGTTGGCGGATGTCAGCGTAGAAGCATCACCGGCATCGGCATGGGTGTTGGCCTGTCCGAGCGTTGCCGCGTCGCCGGCATCCGCATGCGCGTTCGCTTGCTCCAGCGTTGCGGCATCGCCTGCATCGGCATATTGCTGCGCTGCGTCCAGCGTCGCGGCATCGCCGGCTGCGACCATCTGCGCCACCTCGGTCATGTCGGCATCCTCGCCATCCTGTCCGGCCGGGCCTTGTGGACCGGTCGGGCCTTGGTCGCCCTGCGGACCCGCGGGGCCCTGATCGCCCGGCTCGCCTTGCGGACCAGCGGGACCGGCCGGGCCCTGGTCGCCTTCTGGACCGGTGGGGCCCGTCGGGCCAGCGGGACCTGACGGACCCTCGGGGCCTTGTGGCCCGGTCGGGCCGGTGGGGCCTTGTGGGCCTGCCGGACCGGCCGGACCTTGCGGCCCACCGACATTGGCGGCCAGTTGGGTCAGCCTGGTGTCCACCGCCGCGAACGCGGCCGCCACGTTGCCGTAGCTGGTGCCCTGAATGGTGAAGCTCGGCGCGTTGAACACGCCGCCGGTGAAGCTGGCGCCGCCACCGAACCAGTTCACCAGCGAACGCAACTGGCGCACGTTGACCGCGTCGTAGTCCTCGGTGCCATCGGCGAGGTGGATGATCTGGTGCTCGCCGCCGGCCCTGCCCACGGCGACGGCGTAGTCGCGGTCCGCGACGGCCTGGAAGCCGATCGCCGTGCTGCCGATATTCAAGGCCGTGGACAGGGATCCGAATGCACTGCTGTTGACGCCCGATGCCGTGTTGCCGTAGCCCAACGCCGTGCTGCCGCCGACGCTGGCCTTGTTGCTGTAGCCGAACGCGCTGCTGTAAAGCCCCGCTGCGGTGTTGTTGTTGCCGAACGCGCTGCTGGATCCGCCCGACGCCAAGTTGCGATAGCCGACCCCGCTGTCGTAGACGCCTTCCGTCGTATTGAGGAAGCCGATAGCGCTGCTGCCGTAGCCACTCGCCGTGTTCGTGAAGCCTAAGGCGTTGCTGGCGAAACCGCTGGCGGTGTTGGCGAAGCCATAGGCGTTGCTGCGGTCCTCGCTCGCGGTGTTGCCCACGCCAACCGCGCTGCTGCGGATGGCGGTCGCCTGCGCGCCCGTCCCCAGCGCAACTGCTCCAACGCCCGAGGCGCGCGACGTTTCGCTGGAGGACTCGTTGATGCCATCGCCATCCAGGTCGAGGTTCAGGGTCAAGATGCCGTTGTTGTCGCGGTCGTACCAACCGGAGACGACAACGCTGCCTTGGCCCCTTGCGTGGCCGTTGTAGCCGAAGGCGCTGCTGTACTGGCTGGTGGCGGTATTCCGGTAGCCGAAGGCGCTGGTGTATTCGCTGGCGGTGCTATTTCCGTACCCGAAGGCACTGTTGTTCAGGTCGCTTGCGGTGTTGCCGAAGCCGAAGGCACTGCTCCCCTCCCAGGCATGATTCCCGTATCCGAAGGCGCTGCCCCTGGAGCCGGTCACCGTGTTGTCCACCCCCACTGCGCTGCTAGACGTTCCCCATGCGGCGCCGGTGCCGACCGCCAGCGAGGAAACTCCTCCCGCCGTCGCCGCCTCGTCCGCATCGAACTGACCGTCGCCATCCAGATCGATCCAACCCGACAAGGCGACGCTGCCCACGCCATTCGCTACGCTCTGGTAACCGAATGCGCTGCTCTTGTTGCCGTTCGCGGTGTTGCCCAGTCCAACGGCGGTGGTGTTGGCACCAACAGCGTCGTTGCCGAACCCCATCGCCACGCTGGCGCCACCGCTTGCGGTGTTGAGCACGCCGAACGCCTGGCTGAAGTAGCCGCTGGCGGTGTTGCCCACGCCGAAAGCGCCGCTGTACTGCCCAGTTGCGGTGTTCACTACGTCCGCGCCGGCATCGAATTCACCATTGAAATCGTCGTCATACCAGGTCCCCACGGCCGCACTGTTGAGGTTCGAGGCAACCGAGCTATTGCCCATGGCGACGCTGGAAAGCGCGCTGGCCGTGTTGGCGTAACCGAAGGCGCTGCTGTTTTCGCCACTGGCCACGTTGTAGACGCCGAAGGCGCTGCCAAGCAGGCCGAACGCGTTATTCGCATAGCCGAATGCTCCGGCGAAGCCGGAACTGGCGGTGTTGAAGGCGCCGAAGGCGTTGCTTTGCACGCCACTGGCGTTGTTCGCATAGCCATAGGCCGATGCCGCGACGTTGCAAGTCGCGTTATCGGTACCACCCTCGTTGGCCTGGTCGGTGTTACCCGGTACCGGGTTGCCGTTGGCATCGACGCATTCCGGATCCGCGGCCCAGGCCGGCATTGCCATCGCGCCCAGCAGGGCCAGGGTCAGGAGGGAAAAAGCCGGCGCACGCCGGCAGTGGAAGGTGGTGGACTTCATCGTGGTTCCCCTTTCGGTCTTCGAATCCGCGCGAAATGCGCGTCTATCCCTCCATGCGCAGAAAGCCGGTGAATCCCGACATGGCCCCGGAAATCGCCACCGCTCCGGCTATGCTTGGGCGGCCCCACCGCCGGACTGCTCATGAGCGATCCCTCCGTCACCCAGTGGTTGCACCGCGCCCGCGACGGCGAGGCCGAGGCCTTGGGTCGCGCCTACGCTGCCGCCTACGACGACCTCAAGCAGACCGCGCACGCGCAGCTGCGACGCGGCGGCAGCGGACTGGACACCACCTCGCTGGTCAACGAGACCTACCTCAAGCTGGCCCGCAGCGACGGCTTCCAGCCGGAGGACCGCAAGGCGCTGATGGCGCTGTCCGCGCATGCGATGCGGCAGGTGCTGGTCGACCAGGCGCGCCGGCAGCAGGCCGACAAGCGGGGTGGTGGTGCGGCGGCAGTGACCCTGCATACCGGGCTTTCTGACAGCGTGCCGGCGCTGGACGTGCTGGAACTCAACGACCTGCTGTCGTCGCTGGCGCAAGCCGACCCGCGCGCCGCCGAAGGCGTGGAACTGCGCTGC
>DAOOCX010000179.1:0-4242 GCA_035408605.1 Thermomonas sp.
AAGGCCTGGGCGTCCACAAGCGACAAGCCGTCTACGAAATGCTGGTCATGAGCCAGCGCCTGCGCGAGCTCGTTGTCCCCGGCGCCGAAGCGGACACCATCCACCGCGTCGCGGTGGAGGAAGGCATGCGCCCGATCACCCAGGCTGCGGTTGCACTCGCGCGGACCGGCGCGATTTCGCTGGCGGAGGTGTGGCGAGTCCGCGCCGACTGAGCGCTACCAGGGTCCTGCGGGACGCTCAGGCCGGGCCAGAACGCATTGCGGATGCGCCACCCTGCCAACTCGTGGTGGACGACCCTGGCCGCTGCGCAGTTCCCCACCGGTGCGGGCGTGATTGACCGGTCAGCCCCGACCCGTATGGCGGCGGCTGGAATGCAGGGTGTCGACCAGGTCGAGTACCAACTGCTGCGATCGCCGCGGCAGCTCGCGGAAGCCGGCCAGCAGCGTGCGCTCTTCCTCGACATCCACCAGTTCCGCATCGGCCGCCGGCACGTCGGCCAATCCGTCCGGATCGGTCGAGATGCCGCCACGGCCGGTGCCCAGCCATTCCAGCGACACCCGGCAAGCCTTGGCGATTGCCAGCAGGTTCTGCATCGACGGCAGGACCCCATCGGCGGATTCCCAGTTGGAGACCGCGCTGCGGCGCACCTCGACCAATGCGGCCAACCCGGTTTGCGAGAGCCCGGCGCGCCGGCGCGCGCGGCGGATCCGTTCCTGCATCTTCATCGCGCCTCCAATGCCAGCCATCATGGCCGCCATCGATATTGGCACAAGGTTGTACAGGATTGCTGTCTTTCATGCACTGAAAGCGCTTTGAATGGTCGCTCCAGGCGGTGCCAGACAGCGGGAATGGCGTCGATCGCTGATGCAATCCCGTGCATTCACAAGCAGCATAGCGGCTCGGGCGACACGGACGTTGCCCGCTCCTCCCCCCGGGGCGCCGGAGCTCCTCGTCATCGATGCCACGCATTGATTCCGTGCTGCCCCGCTTTATGCAAGGTTGAACGCCACGTTCCCAGCGTGGCGTTCCTTTTTTCCCCGGATGGCGCGCTCAGTCGACCAGGCGCAGGCGCAGTTCCTTGGGCAGGGCGAACACCATGTCCTCGGGTTCACCGTGCAGCTCGCGCACGCTGCCGGCACCGAGTTCACGGAGTCGCTCCAGCACGCCCTGCACCAGCACGTCCGGTGCGGAAGCGCCGGCGGTGACGCCGATGCGCTTGCGCCCCGCCACCCACACGGGATCGATCTCCTCGGCACCATCGATCAGCCAGGCGTCCGCGCCCTCCCGTTCGGCCAGTTCGCGCAGGCGGTTCGAATTGGAGGAATTTGGCGAGCCGACCACCAGCACGGCGTCGCAGCCCTCGCCGACCAACTCGCGGACCGCATCCTGGCGATTCTGGGTGGCGTAGCAGATGTCGTCGTTCTTCGGCCCCTGCATCTGCGGGAAACGCGCCTTCAATGCCGCGATGATGTCGCGCGTGTCGTCCACGCTCAACGTGGTCTGGGTGGTGAAGGAGCAATTGGCGGGCTGGGCGATGGCGAGCGTGGCGACATCGTCGATGTCCTCGACGAGGTGGATCGTCCCCACCCCGCCTTCGCGGCTCCATTGGCCCATCGTGCCCTCGACTTCCGGGTGCCCCGCGTGGCCGATCAGGACCATGTCGCGGCCATTGCGGCATTGCCGCGCGACCTCCAGGTGGACCTTGGTGACCAGCGGGCAGGTCGCGTCGAACACCTTCAGGCCGCGGCGATCGGCTTCGCGGCGCACCGCCTGCGAGACGCCATGCGCGCTGAAGATCACGGTGTTGCCGTCCGGCACTTCGTCCAGTTCCTCGACGAAGATCGCGCCGCGTGCCTTGAGGTCGTCGACCACGAACTTGTTGTGCACGACTTCGTGGCGCACGTAGATCGGCGCGCCCAGGGTCTCGATGGCGCGCTTGACGATCTCGATGGCGCGGTCGACGCCGGCGCAGAAGCCACGCGGGTTGGCGAGCAGGATGTCCATCGCCGGATTATCCCGCCTTGATCTTGGGCTTGCCGGAGAGCAGCCCGAACAAGGCGATGCCGATCGCGCCGCCGACCACCGCGCAGTCGGCGATGTTGAACGCCGGCCAGTAGTGCTCGCCGACATGCCACTGGATGAAGTCGACCACGTGCCCATGTTGCAGGCGGTCGATGACATTGCCGATCGCGCCGCCGATCACCAGCGCCAGCGGCAGCGCCTGTTTCCAGTCGCGGCGCGGCGTGCGCGCGAGCATCCATGCCATCAATCCGCTGATGCCGAAGGCGAGCACGGTGAAGAACCATTTCTGCCAGCCGCCGGCGTTCGCCAGGAAACTGAAGGCCGCGCCGGTGTTGTAGGTGCGGTACCAGTTCCAGAACCCGTCGATCACCGGGACCGCAGTGTATTCCGGCAGCGACGCCAGCACCCAGGCCTTGGTCAGCTGGTCCAGCAGCAGGACCAGCGCGGAGGCACCCAGCCAGGGCAGTGCGTTCGGCTTCACCACGGCCATCAGAACCACATCCGGTCTTCGCCCGGCCCTTCGATGTTGGAGACGCAACGCCCGCACAGCTGCGGATGCGCGGCATGCGCGCCGACGTCGCCGCGATGGTGCCAGCAGCGCACGCACTTGGCCTTGGTCGTCGGCTGCGCGAACACGCCGATCGCGCCCTTCGCCTCGGCATCCGGCACCACCCGCACGTCGCCGCTGATCAGCAGGAAGCGCAGCTCGTCGGCCAGCGGCGACAGCCAGTTCTGGTCGGACACGCCGCAGCGCAATTCGATCTCCGCCTGCAACGCGGCCCCGATCTCACCGGCCGCGCGCATCGGTTCCAGCACCTTGGCGACCTGGTCGCGCACCTGCAGCAGGGCATCGAAGTCGGTCATCGACAGGGCCGCGTCGCCCGGCAGCGGTGCCAACCCGTCGTACCACGTTGCGAACAGCACGTTGCCGGCGCGCTCGCCTGGGATCTGCGGCCACATCTCGTCGGCGGTGAAGCTCAGCACCGGCGCGATCCAGCGCACGAAGGCCTCGGTGATGCGGAACATCGCCGATTGCGCGCTGCGACGGCCGCGCGAGTCCTCGCCCATCGTGTACAGGCGGTCCTTGGTGACGTCGAGGTACAGCGAACCGAGGTCCACGCTGCAGAAATTCATCAGCGACTGCACCACCGCGGCGAAGTCGTAGCGCGCGTACGCCGCGGCGATGTCTTCCTGCACCTGCCAGGCGCGATGCACGATCCAGCGATCCAGCGCGACCATGTCCTCCAGTGGGCGCAGGTCGCGCGCCGGCTCGAAGCCATGCAGGTTGCCGAGCAGGAAGCGCGCGGTGTTGCGGATGCGCCGGTAGGCGTCCGCGTTGCGCTTGAGGATTTCCTGCGACAGCGACATCTCGTTGCTGTAATCGGCAGACGCGATCCACAGGCGCAGGATGTCCGCGCCCAGCGTCTTCATGATGTCCTGAGGCTCGATGCCATTGCCCAGCGACTTCGACATCTTGCGGCCGTGCTCGTCCACGGTGAAGCCGTGGGTCAGGCACTGCCGATACGGCGCGGCCTTGTCGATGGCGACGCCGGTCAGCAGCGAACTCTGGAACCACCCGCGATGCTGGTCGGAGCCTTCCAGGTACAGATCCGCGGGCTTGCCGAGGCCGCGCTCCAGCAGCACCGCTTCATGGGTGATGCCGGAATCGAACCAGACATCGAGGATGTCGGTGATGCGGTCGTAATCGTTCGCCTCGTCGCCGAGCAGGTCGGCGGCATCCAGCGAATACCAGACATCCACGCCGCCCTGCTCCACGCGATCCGCGACGTGGCGCATCAGCTCGACGCTGCGCGGATGCGGTTCGCCGGTTTCGCGGTGCACGAACAGCGCGATCGGCACGCCCCAGGTGCGCTGGCGCGAGATCGTCCAGTCCGGGCGCCCGTCGATCATGCCGGCGATGCGCGCCTCGCCCCATTCCGGGTACCAGGTGACGGTCTTGATCGCAGCCAGCGCATCGCGACGCAGGTGCGCCTGGTCCATCGAGATGAACCATTGCGGGGTGGCGCGGAATGCGACCGGCGTCTTGTGCCGCCAGCAATGCGGGTAGCTGTGCGTCAGCTTCGAGAACGCCAGCAGGTGACCGCTCGCGCGCAGCACCTCGACCAGCACGTCGTTGGCCTTCCACACATGCAAGCCGGCGAGTTCGGTGCCATGCGCCGGCGGCGTCGATGGCAGGTACACGCCACGGCCATCGACCGG
>DAOOCX010000180.1:0-4235 GCA_035408605.1 Thermomonas sp.
TGCAGTTGAGCGGGTTGGACTTGCCGGTGCCGCGCTGGTCGACCAGCACGATGCCGCGATCCTTCATCACGTCGTTGAACACCGGCGCCAGCGCCGGGAAGGTCGCGACCGCTGCCTGCCCGGGACCACCGGCCAGGAAGAACACCGGATCGGTCGCCGGGTCGCCGGTGTTGCGCGGCGGGATCCACGCGATGTTGAGCGCGATGCTGCGGCCGCCCGGCTTGCTGCGGTCTTCCGGCACGGCGAAGGTGGTGCATTGCGCTTCCAGCGGCTCGCCCCGCGGCGAGGGCGAGGGCAGCGAACAGGGCTTGAATGCCAGGCTGCCGAGGGTGCGCAGCGTGCCGGCATCGGCCTTGGCCGCCGGCGATGTCTGCGTGCAGCCGGCGGCCAGCGAGGCCGCGATGGCCAGCGCCAGCACGAGGGGACGGGTGGTCATGGTGAAACTCCTGCGGGATGCATGGATCAGTCCTCGGGGATGAAAAGGGATTCGATCGGTTGCCCGAACAGCCGGGCGATGCGGAAAGCGAGCGGCAGCGACGGGTCGTACTTGCCGGTTTCCAGTGCGTTGATGGTCTGCCGCGAAACCTCCAGGCGTTCGGCCAGCTCGCCCTGCGACCAGCCCTGCGCCTCGCGCAGCTCGCGCATGCGGTTGTTCATGCGTACCTGCGGTGCAGCCAGCCGCGCACCAGCGCATAACTGGCCAGCAGCAACAGGCAGAGCCACGCAGCGACATGCCGGGCCGACCACGCGACCACGCCGGCGTCGAGCAGCAACAACGCGCCGATCGCCGCATGCAGGACGATGCCGGCGGCCCAGGCCAGCGCGCCCAGTTCGATGCGCCGTTCCAGTTCGTCGCAATCGCCCAGGAAGCGCAGGTAGGCGGTGAACATCCAGGCCATCGCCAGCACCGGGCCCAGCGCGAACGCCGCGCGCAGGGGCGCGGACTGGCCCGACCGAGCCGCCCATTCGTGCAGCACGACCAGGCCGGTGAAGACCAGGCACGGTGCCACGGAAGCGCGGTAGTAGCGCCGCAGCGCGGGGCTCAGGCTCTGCCAGTAGCGGGTGGCCAGGCGGGTCACAGGTAGCGCCGGGTCACGATCATCTTGGCGATGCCGTAGGTCACGCACAGCAGCGGGAACACCCAGATCATCGCCACCCCGGCGTCCAGCTCGATGACCTTGGCCTTCTGCAGCATGCCGCCGGCGAAATACAGCAGGGACACCAGCAGGCTGGCGACGCCGATCGCATCGGTTTCGATGCGTCGCTGCAGCTCGTCGATCTCGCGCAGGTAGCGCAGCGCGGCCAGCATCATCATGCCGATCGGCAGCACCGGCAGCACCGCCACCAGCCCGCGCAGCGGGACGGACTCGATGCCGCGCTTGACCAGGAAGATCGAGGCGAACAGCGTCAGCGTGTAGCCAACCAGGGCCGGCCACAGCGCGCGCAGGTAGCGGCGCCCGGCCGGCTGCGCGTACATGTCGTCGCAGTGCGAGCGCCACCAGCGCGGCGTCAGCAGGAACAGGAGGCACCCAAGCAAGTTACCGGCCCCGATTCCGGCCCACATGCCGACCACGTTGTCCGGCCAGTCCAGCAGGAACCGGCCGGCGGCGGCCAGGGCGAACGCGCCGAGCGCGAACGCCAGGAAGAGCCACATGAAACGCCGTAGGGTCATGGCGGGTCAGCCGGCCTTGCGCGACTTGGCCAGGTACACGATGCCCATGGCAATCATCGCCATCGCCACGCCCAGGAACGCGGGCTGCCCGCTGGCGGCCACCCCCAGGAAGGCCACGCCGGAGCCCAGGAACGCCAGGCCGCCACCTTTCAGGTTCTTCGGTTTGTCCATCGCCGTGCTCCGTTGCTGTCAAGGACGCTTGACACAACGATACGGACATCGCGAAACGCTTGTCAAGCGTCCTTTACAGCCAGCATTGCAGCATGGAAGGCGTATGACGGGGTCTGCGGAAAGCGCGCCATGGGTGAGCACGCTTTGCCTGCATCGCGTGCGATGCGGGCGTGCGAACGCCCGGCACGCTGTGCCGGGCAGGGCCGCGTAGCGGGCGCGCGGCGGCACATCGAACAGGATGTTCGCACTAAGCCGGGTAGCAGGCCCCGGCATACGCCTGGCGATTCACTTGTTGCTGACGTACTTCTCGCGGCGGGTGAGGGCGGGCGATAGCGCGGCATGCCGCGCGCCCGGACGAACGCCGCGCACGAAGTGCGTGGCCGGGGATCCGCCGCCGGCCTACTTGTTGCTGACGTACTTCTCGCGGCGGATCTGCGGGATCGGCAGGCCGTGCTCCTTCAGCGCCTCGAAACTGGCATCGACCATGTTCGGGTTGCCGCACAGGTAGGCGATGTCGCCCCCGGCATTCGGCGCGAACTCCGCCAGCGCGGCCTGCACGTAGCCGTGGCGGACGTCGGCATGTGCGTGCGGCGAGGCGGCAGCCGGCAACTCGCGCGAGAAGCACGGGACGAAACGGAACCGCGGCTGCGCGTTCGCGAAAGCACGGAATTCGTCGCCGTACAACAGTTCCTCCGGGGTGCGCGCACCCTGCAGGAGCACCACCTCGATGCCGCGCGCTTCGATCAGCGAGGCGAGCAGCGGCAACATCGCCCGGTACGGCGTCACCCCGGTGCCGGTGCCGATCAGCAGGTAGCGGCGGTTGGCGTCGTTGGGCAGCAGGCAGAACCGGCCGAACGGGCCGCTGGCATCCACGCTGCCGCCGATCGGCAGGCCCTCGAACAGCGCCGTCGCCGCGCCACCCGGGACATAGCTGACCGCGATCTCCACCGCTTCGCCGGGGGCCAGCGCGTGGTCGTGCTGGGTCGCCAGCGAATAGCTGCGGCGCGCCGCGGTGCCGTCGGCGTAGGCGAAGTGGACCTGGATGAACTGGCCGGGGATGTAATCCAGCGGCTGGCCGTCGTCGCGCAGGAACGACAGGTGGGCGACGGAGGGCGCGATCATCCGGCGCGCGGTCAGCTTCAGGGGGAAATGCACGATGGCCAAGCGCTGCGATGCTCTGTTTGGTGGATGCAACGCCGCGCCGGGCATTGCCCCGCAGGCGGCCGCCTATACTAACCGCAACATTTTCCTGCCTCGCCGCGGTCCCGCGGCCGCGGAGTCCCGATGCACCCGACCACCGACGGCGCGCCTGCGCCCGCGCTGCGCGTCAGTGAGCTGCGCAAGACCTACGACAACGGCGTGGAAGCGCTGAAGGGCGTCAGCCTGGACGTCGCGCCCGGCGATTTCCATGCCCTGCTGGGGCCGAACGGCGCCGGCAAGTCGACCCTGATCGGCATCGTCAGTTCGCTGGTCAACAAGACTGCCGGCAAGGTCGAGGTATTCGGCATCGACCTCGACGCCGACCGCGACGGGGCGATGCGCCAGATCGGCCTGGTGCCGCAGGAAATGAACTTCAACATGTTCGAGAAGCCGCTGGACATCTGCGTGAACTACGCGGGCTTCTACGGCATCCCGCGCGCGCAGGCGCTGGTCCGCGCGGAGGAAGTGCTGAAGGACGCGCTGCTCTGGGACAAGGCCGACAAGATGAGCCGCACGCTGTCCGGCGGCATGAAGCGGCGGCTGATGATCGCCCGCGCGATGATGACCCGCCCGCGCCTGCTGATCCTGGACGAGCCGACCGCCGGCGTGGACATCGAGATCCGCCGCGGCATGTGGAAGACGCTGAAGGACATCAACGCGGCCGGCACCACGATCATCCTGACCACCCACTACCTGGAGGAAGCGGAGAGCCTGTGCCGCAACCTCGCGATCATCGACCGCGGCACCATCGTGGAACACGGGCCGATGAAGTCGCTGCTGGCCAAGCTGGACGTCGAAGGCTTTCTGTTCGACATCGATGGCAACCTGCCCGCGCAACTGCCGCAGATCGAAGGCACCACCCTGGTCGCGGCCGACGACCACACCCTGGACATGGACATGCCGCGGGCGATGGACCTCAACCGGGTGTTCGCCGCGTTCGAGGCCGCCGGCATCCGGGTGCGCTCGATGCGCACCAAGAGCAACCGGCTGGAGGAACTGTTCGTGCGCCTGACCAGCAAGGAAGGAACGTCCGCATGAGCCAGATCGCCACCACCAATTCCGCGGCCAGCAAGAACCTGGTCGCGCTGGGCACCATCATCCGCCGCGAAGTGATGCGCATCCTGCGCATCTGGGGCCAGACCCTGATGCCGCCGGCGATCACCATGACCCTGTACTTCCTGATCTTCGGCGG
>DAOOCX010000181.1:0-4204 GCA_035408605.1 Thermomonas sp.
CCAGGTCGATCACGTGCACGTCGCTGGGCGAGGTCGCGCTGTTCAGGCTGAATGCGAGCCGCTTCCCGTCCGGCGAGAATGCGATGCCGCCAATCACCCCGATCGGCAGGGCGGGCAGGCGAATCTCGTTGTGCGACGGCAACGACAGCACATGCAGTTTGCTGATGCCGTCCTCGTTGCTCACGTAGGCGAGGTGCCTGCCGTCATCGGCCAGGGTGAAGCCTTCGATATCCCAGGCAATGCGGGAGCTCAGCACCTCCAAGGTTCCGCTGGCGGGGTCGTGGTAACGCAGGGTCTGGAATTCCTGTGGCTTGCCCCGCAGCGGTTCGTCGGAGATGAAGTACACCGCCTTGCCGTCGGGCGCGAAGGCGAAACCGCCGAAGCTGGCCTTGCCGCCATCGACCGGGAACAACGCCAGCTTGCCGGTGGCGACATCGACCACGCCCGGATACGACTCGGCGGCGGAGACGTACTTCATCACCAGCAGGCGCGACCCGTCCGGCGAGAAATCCATCGGCGACCAGTTGCCGCCGGCATCGACCAGAAGCTTCGTCTCGCCGCTGCGGGTATTGCGCAGCCACACGTCGCGATCGGTGCCGTTGCGCGAGGTGCTGCTGTACGCCATCAGCCCGCCGTCGCGGCTGAGCGTGGTGCCGCCGTTCTGGCTGCGCTTGCCATCGGTGAGCAACGTGACCGAACGGGAGTCGTTGTCGAACCAGTACAACTGGCTGAACTCGTCGCCGCCCTTGTCCTTGGCGAACACGAAGCCGTCGCGCCACGCCTTCGCCGGCGCGGGCGTGAGGCCGCCGACCGGCTCCGGATAGAAGGTCAGTTGCTCGCGCATCCCCAGTGGCTGGCAGACGCGATGCGCCTGCGCGGTCTCGGCGAAGCGGGTGCTGATCAGCAGGCAGCCGTCCTTCGTCCATCCCGCGAGCCCAGCGCCGCGGGTGTTCTGGTAGCGGTTGAGTTGTTCGAGCAACGCTGCCGGGATCTCCGGGATGTTCTCGCTGGTGCGATTGCCGACGACCTCGCGCTTCACTTCGGCGCTTTGTGCGAAGGCGGGCAGGGCCGCGAGCAGCGCGGCGAACAGGACGGTGCGGGCACTCGCGTCGAAGCGGGACATGGCGGCTTCCCCAAGCCTGGTTGAAGCTGCAGCTTAACGCGCTGGCGTTTCGCCGCCTGCGTCGAAGGTCATGGGGTTTTGCTCGGCACGCCCGTCCTCGCATCCGACGGGTGAGCTTCCACTAGCGACGTTGCGCCTGCAGCAATTCGCGCATTTCCTGCTTGCCCTCGGCATCCAGTCCGCCATCGCGCTGCTGCTGTTGCAGTTCCTCGAGTCGTTGCTGCATCACCAGCCGGTCGAGCTGGGTGATGGCATCCAGGAATTCGTCGCGCAGGTTGGCCGCTTCGCCGGGGAGATCCAGCGTCGCCAGCTTCTGCAGGGCAGCGGCTTCCTCGCGGCCCTCGAAGTGTTCGAGCAGGGCGCCGGTGCTGATCTCGGGACGTTCGCGCACCAGCAGCACGAGCTCCGACAACAGGTCGATGCCGGGCTGTCGCAACGCGGCGAAGCGGTACGGCGGCTGCAGGTCCAGCGCCAGGGCGGGGCGGTGCAGCAGATGGGTGATCGCGCCGCGCACCAGGCTGGGTTTCTGCGCAGGCGTGCCGCGCGACGATTGCGTCGCACGCTTGGTGGGGACGTGTGTCTGTGGATTGCTTGCACGCGCGCCGACACCGGTGAGTTCGGTCAGGCGCTGCTGCATGAGGTCGCCAAAGGCGCCATCGGGAATCTGCGCAAGCAAGGGTTTGCAGCGTTCGGCGAGGCGCGCCTTGCCGTCGAGACTCGACAGGTTCACGTCGCTGGACAGCGAGGCATAGAAGAACTCGGACAGCGGCGTGGCATCGCGCAGGCGCGCATCGAAGCCGGCCACGCCTTCCTGGCGCACGATCGAATCCGGATCCTCGCCATCCGGCAGGAACAGGAAGAACGCCTGGCGGCCATCCTTCATCCGCGGCAGCACGGACTCCAGCGCCTTCCACGCGGCGCTGCGACCCGCGCGGTCGCCATCGAAGCAGAAATAGACATCCGGCGCGTTGCGGAACAGCAGTTCCGCGTGGTCGGGCGTGGTCGCGGTACCGAGCGTGGCGACCGCCTGGGAGACGCCGTACTGCGCCAGCGCCACCACGTCCATGTAGCCCTCGACCACGATCAGGCGGTCGAGCTTGGCGTTCGCCTGCTTCGCCTGCCACAGGCCGTAGAGCTCGCGGCCCTTGTGGAACAGCGCGGTCTCCGGCGAGTTGAGGTACTTCGGCGAATCCTCGGGATCGATGACGCGGCCACCGAACGCGATGGTGCGGCCGCGGCGGTCGTGGATCGGGAACATCAGGCGATCGCGGAACTTGTCGTAGACGTTGCCGCGGTCGTTCTTCGAGAACAGGCCGCCGCGTTCCATCAACTGCATGCGCCCGGGGTCGCTGCCCAGCGCATCGCGCAATGCGGAAAACCCATCAGGCGCGTAGCCGATCGCGTAGCGTTCGACGATGGCGGGGTCGATGCCGCGTTTCTCGACGTACGCAAGCGCCTTCTCGCTGTTCGCCAGTTGGCTGCGGAAGAACGTGGATGCCGCCTCCATCGCGCCGTACAAGTCGCGCGTCTCGGGATTGGCGTTGCGCTGCTGGGTGTCGCGCGGGATCTCCATGCCCACGCGCTTGGCCAGTTCGTCGACCGCGTCAAGGAACTCGAGGCGGTCGAAATTCATCATGAAACTGATCGCGGTGCCGTGCGCGCCGCAACCGAAGCAGTGATAGAACTGCTTGGTCTGGGAGACCGTGAAGCTGGCCGAGCGTTCGTCGTGGAACGGACAACGCGCCGCGTATTCCTTGCCCTGCCGCTTCAGCGGGACGCGTGCGCCGATGACTTCGACGATGTCGGTACGCGCCAGCAGATCATCGATGAACGCGTCGGGGATGCGGGCCATCGGATTAGCTTGCCACGCGCGCTGTCAGAGCGCGTCGTGCGAAGCCAGCGCGTGCAGGGCCTCGCCTTCCAGCCGCTGCACGGTCCATTCGGCCATGCCCACCGCACCGAGCGTGCGATAGAAGCCGATCGCCGGCGCATTCCAGTCCAGCACGCTCCATTCGAAGCGGCCGCAGTCGCGCTGCACCGCAAGGCGCGCCAGTGACGCCATCAGGTGCTTGCCCAGGCCGGCGCCACGGAAGGCCGGGCGCACGAACAGGTCTTCCAGGTACAGGCCGCGCTTGCCGAGGAAAGTGCTGAAGTTGTGGAAGAACAGGGCGAATCCTGCCGGTTCGCCATCGACCTCGCCGATCAGCACTTCCGCCGCCGGGTGCGCGCCGAACAACTGTTCGCGCAGGCCGTCGTCGGTGGCCACCGCGGCATCCGCCAGTCGTTCGTACTCGGCCAGCTCGGCGATCAACTGCCGGATCAGCGGCACGTCGTCGGCGGTGGCGGGACGGATCGACAGCAGCGGGTGCGCGGCGGCCATGGCCGTCAGCCCAGGCGCTGCTTCACGAGCTTCGACACCAGGCCCATGTCGGCCTGTCCGGCCAGCGCTGGCTTGAGCACGCCCATCAGCTTGCCGATGTCGGCGCCAGACGCCGCGCCGGTCGCCGCGATGGCCTTGTCGATCTCCGCCAGGATCGCGGCTTCGTCCATCTTCATCGGCAGATAGGCATCGATGATGCCCAGCTCGTAGCGCTCGATCGCGGCGAGGTCCTCGCGTGCGGCGGCTTCGTACTGGCTGATCGAGTCCTTGCGCTGCTTGACCATCTTCTCCAGCACGGCCAGCACCAGCGGATCGGTCATCTCGATGCGCTCGTCGACTTCCTTCTGCTTGATCGCGGCCAGGACCAGGCGGATCACGCCCAGGCGATCCTTCTCGCCGGACTTCATCGCGGTCTTCATGTCGTCGGTGAGTTGCTGCTTGAGGCTCATGCTGGCTCCGGGGGGATCGACTGGGGCGGGTGGATCAGGGGTGCCGGGATCGGCGGTCGCAGAAACGCGAAAAGCCGGCCACGCTTGCGCGTGCCGGCTTTTGCTGCCACGAAACCGCGCTCAGTACAGGCGCTGGCGCTTGGTGACGTCGCGACCGGCGCGACGCGCCTGGCGCTTCACGGCAGCCGCCGCCTTGCGCTTGCGCTCCTGGGTCGGCTTCTCGTAGAACTCGCGCTTGCGGGTCTCGGCGAG
>DAOOCX010000182.1:0-4177 GCA_035408605.1 Thermomonas sp.
CACAGGCCGGCGACCACCGGCGACACCGCGAAGGGCAGGTCGATGAAGGCCAGCAAGACGCGCTTGCCGCGGAACTCGAAGCGGGTCAGCGCCCACGCCGCGAACACGCCGAACACCGCATTGACCGGGATCACGATGGCAGCGGTGAACAACGTCAGCCGAAGCGCGGCGAGCGCATCGGGTTCGGCCAGCGCCGCCCACCAGGCGCGGAAGCCGTCGCCGAACGCGGAGGCCAACACCATCGCCAGCGGCAACACCACCAGCAAGGCCATCGACAGCACCGCGGCACCGATCAGAAGCGCGCGCAGCCAAGCCGGCTCCTGCAGCGGATCGCGCAACGGCGAACTTGGAATGTCAGCCATTGCGCTTGGCCTTCTTCTCGAACAGCAGCGGAATCAGGTTGATCGCCAGCAGGCAGACGAAGGACGCCACCAGCAGCAATGCGGCGATCGCCACCGCGCCGTTGTAGTCGTATTCCTCCAGGCGGATCGTGATCAGCAGCGGCGCGATCTCGGTCTTGTATGGCAGGTTGCCGGCGATGAAGATCACCGAGCCGTATTCGCCCAGGCTGCGCGCGAACGCCAGCGAGAATCCGGTCAACCACGCTGGCAACAATTCCGGGACGATCACGCGGCGGAACGTGGTGAAGCGGCTGGCGCCGAGCGAGGCCGACGCTTCCTCCGGCTCGCGACCCAGGGTTTCCAGCACCGGTTGCAGCGTGCGCACGGTGAACGGCAGACCGATGAAGACCAGCGCCAGCACGATGCCCGGCACCGCATAGGCGACCTTGATGTCGTATGCGACGAGCAATTTGCCGACCCAGCCGTTCGGCGCGTAGATCGCGGTCAGCGCGATGCCGGCCACCGCGGTCGGCAATGCGAACGGCAGGTCGACCAACGCATCCAGCAAACGCCGGCCCGTGAAGCGATAGCGCACCAGCACCCAAGCCACCAACGCGCCGACCACCGACGCAATCACCGCTGCAGTGAGCGAAGCGCCGAAGCTCAGCTTCAGCGCCTCCTGCACGCGCTCGTCCCTGAGCGCGCGCAGCCACCCTTGCGGCCCCAACCCGGCCGCACGCACCGCCAATGCTGCAAGCGGCAACAGCACCACCACGCCAAGCCACGCCATGCCCAGGCCAAGGCTTAGCCCAAACCCCGGCAGCGGGCTGCGATTGCGCGTGGGCGTCGACGGCGATGCCAGCGAACTCATCGTCTTGTGCCTATCAAGGCTTGTAAATGCGATCGAAGAAGCCGCCATCGCCAAAGTGCTCGGCCTGTGCCTTCTTCCAGCCGCCGAACGCGCCGTCGATGGTCACCTGCGAGACCTCCGGGAACTGCGCGAGCAGCGCCGCCGGCACCTTGTCCGGCTCGGCGGGGCGATAGAAATGCTTCGCGGCCAGCGCCTGCCCCTTCGCCGAATACAGGAAGCGCAGGTAGGCCTCGGCCTGCTTGCGGGTGCCGTGCTTGGCCACGTTCTTGTCGACCCAGGCCACCGGCGGTTCCGCCTTGATGCTGATCGACGGCACCACGATCTCGAACTTGCCGCGGGTGGTGGCGTCGTTGAGCGTCAGCAGGGCTTCGTTCTCCCAGGCCAGCAGCACATCGCCGATCCCGCGTTCGACGAAGGTGGTGGTGGAGCCACGGGCACCCGTATCCAGCACCGGCACGTTCTTGAACAACCGGGTCAGGTAGCCCACCACCTTGTCGCCATCGCGATATTCGCGCGATGCCCAGGCCCACGCCGCCAGGTAGTTCCAGCGCGCGCCGCCCGAGGTCTTCGGATTCGGCGTGATCACCCCGATCCCGGGCTTTGCCAGGTCGCCCCAGTCCTTGATGCCCTTCGGGTTGCCCTTGCGCACAAGAAAGACAATGGTCGAGGTGTACGGCGCGCTGTTGTGCGGCAAGCGCGCCTGCCAGTTGGCCGGCAGCAGCTTGCCGTTGGTGGCCAGCACGTCGATGTCGGCGGACAGCGCCAGCGTCACCACGTCGGCTTCCAGGCCATCGATGACCGAGCGCGCCTGCTTGCCCGAGCCGCCATGCGAGGCGCGGATGGCCACCGTCTCGCCGGTCTTTGCCTTCCAATCTGCGGCGAATGCCTTGTTGAATTCCGCGTAGAACTCGCGGGTGGGGTCGTAGGAGACGTTGAGCAGTTCCTTGTCCTTGCCATTGGCCAGGCCGGCGAATGCCGGCAGCGCCAGCGCCATGCCGAACAGCAGGTTCCTGAGCGTCGTGCGCGTGTCGTGATGGGTCTTCATGGTGTGATCCTCGTGGGGTTCGCGGGATGCGTCAGAAGGAAAGTTGCGCGCGGGTGAACAGCGCTTTTTCGTCGGCGCGATCGGCGCCCGCTGCGGCCCCTCCGTCGAAGCTGGCCTGGGTGTAATTGGTGACCAGCTTGAAGTTCTGCGCGAGGTACCAGTTCAGGCCCAGGCCCCAGCTGCGGATCGCTTGCGCGGAACTGGCGGCGTTCGCAAACAGCGGGAACGCGCCCTCGTCGATCTCCAGCCGGCCATAGCGTGCGGCGAGTTCCAGTGCGCCCCACCCGTCGCCGCCGATCGCGAACGGCGACGACGGTTTCACCACGCCGCGATAACCTGCGTCTTCGCCGGTCAGCACCCAACCACCACTGATCTGCCAGGCGTCGTTGCGCAGCGTCGCGCGCGTGCCGGCGCCAGTGCCACTGGCGACCCGCACGTCCTGCGATGACTCGATCCATTCACCCAACACGCCGAACGTGCCGCGGTAGTAATAGCACTGCACGGTCTTGCGCAGGCGCTCGCCATCGGCGGCGATGTTGCTGCCGTAGCCGAAGAACTGCTCCTGCCCGGGCGTGCGATAGCGCGGCAGGAAATTGTTGCCGCTGCCCACGGTGTCGCCGACGCTCGCCGCCACGCCGATGCCGAGCGTGCCGGTGTTGCTGGCGCTGTTCTTGAACGGTTCCCAGAACAACCGGCCGACGTACTCGAACTCGCCGTCCGGATTGGCGGTGAGCCCGTCGCGGCCATCGACCGCGCCGTTGTACACGCCGATGCCGTAGTTGAGCGCACCGCCGGCCACGTCGCCCGACAGCTGCACGCCGATGTCGCGGCCGGGCGCGAGCTCGGACGGCAAGCCCAGTTCGACCTGCGCGGTGGACGCACTCGATTGCAGGCGCTCCAACCCGAATGGCGCCTTGGCCTTGCCGATCCGCACGCTGGCGCGCGGATCGAACTTGAGGTCGATGTAGGCGTCGTTGATGGTCGCGCTGTCGCCGGCGAGCTGCGGGGTGATGCGGAACGAGGCGATGCCCCAGCTGCCTTCAATGGTCGGTTCGACCCGGCGCAGCAGGAAGCCGTCGTTCTGCGACGATCCGTTCGCGAAGAAGCGCGCGTCGCCCTGTAGCAGCCCGCGCAGCTTCACTTCCAGGCCGCCCGGCGCCTTGACCGAGAGCCCCTTGCCGGCATCCAGCGCCAGCGTGGTGGCGGTGGTCGCCCTGGCGGCGTCGGCTTCGACCTGCAGTTCCTGCTTGCGTTCGACCACGCGCAAGCGCTGGTCGACCTCGGCGACCTCTGGAATCTCGGTACGACCCTCGACCGCCGCAAGTCGTGCTTCCAATGCGGCGATGCGGGCCAGGAGTTCCTGGATAGTGGCATCGCCGGGATCTGCGGCGTGCGCGGGCAGGACTGCAAGCCCGATGGCGAGCGCCAGGAGTGTGCGTTTCAGTGGCATGCGAACCTCGATGGGTGAGTGACATGCCTCCGGTCGACCGGTCGGCGGGTTGCGGACGTGGCGCAGGGGGGAGCGCCGTGGATTAGCGTTCGAAGCGGACTTTCTCGCTGCGGGTGATCTGCACCACGCGGGATTGGTGGACCACGATCTCGACGGTCCCGAACTGGATGTCGCGGATCGCGCGCAGGACTTCGGCCTCCACTTCGGGAGCGCCGCATTGTGTCGAGGCAGATGGGCTGGCGATGGACGACGATGGGTTCGCACTCATGGCTTGTCTCCGGTGGAGGGGCGCTGACGTGGTTCGGCGTCGGTACGCTGGCTGAGGGTGAGCAGGCTGTGCCGGTCGAGCACGCCGGACAGCGCTTCGCGGGTTTCGCGCATCAACGCGCGTACCGCGCAATGCTCGGGATCGATGCAATCGGCGCAGGGTTCGTAGGCACTTTTGCTGGCACAGCGCACCGGCGCCAGCG
>DAOOCX010000183.1:0-4170 GCA_035408605.1 Thermomonas sp.
TGTAGATCACCCACGGAATGGTGTCGAAATTGACGTGGCCGGGCAGGCCGGCGATCAGTTCCGCAACCGCGATGCCTTCCTCGAAGCCCTTGTGGGCGAGCATCGGCCCGCGCACGCAGTCGCCGATCGCCCATACGCCGTCCACGCCGGTGTGGCAGTGCTCGTCCACTTCCACCTGGCCACGCTCGTTGAGCTTCACGCCGGTGCCGTCCGCCAGCAGGCCCTTGCTCGCCGCGCGGCGGCCCACGGCCACCAGCAGCTTGTCGACCACCAGTTCCTGCGCCGCGCCCTTGTCGTCGGTGTAGCTGATGTGCACGCCATCGGCCTTGACCTCGGTGGCGGTGCACTTGCAGCCCAACCTGATGTCCAGGCCCTGCTTCTTGAACTCGCGCGCGGCGACCTTCGCCACTTCGGCGTCGGCGGCGGCAAGGAAATTCGGCAGGCCTTCCAGGATGGTCACTTCGGACCCCAGGCGCTTCCACACGCTGCCCAGCTCCAGCCCGATCACGCCGGCGCCGATCACGCCCAGGCGCTTCGGCACGGTCTCGAGATCCAGCGCGCCGACGTTGTCGATGATGTGCTCGCCGAACTTCGCGAACGGCAGTTCGATCGAGTCCGAACCGGCCGCCAGGATCACGTTGGTGCCCTTCAGTTCGACTTCGCTGCCATCGTGCTGCTTCACCTTGACGATGTTGCCCGGCTGCAACTGGCCGAAGCCATGGAACGCGCTCACCTTGTTCGCCTTGAACAGCGCGGCGATGCCGCCGGTGAACTGCTTCACGATGCCGTCCTTGCGGGCGACCATCCTGGCCACGTCGATCGCCGGCTTCTCGAAGCTGATGCCGTGCTGGTCGAAGATATGGCCCATGTTCCAGAACTGGCGGCTGGAATCCAGCAGCGCCTTGGACGGGATGCAGCCGACGCGCAGGCAGGTACCGCCGAGCGCCGGCTTGCCGTCCTTGCCCAGCGCGGCATCGATGCAGGCGGTCTTCAGGCCCAGCTGGGCGGCGCGGATCGCGGCGTGGTAGCCGGCCGGGCCGGCACCGATCACGACGACATCGAAATTCTGCACTTCACTCATTGCACTTCTTCCTTAACGTTCAAACAGGAAGCCCCGCATGGCGGGGCTTCGTGCGATCACATGCCCAGCAGCATCCGGTGCGGATTCTCGAGCTGGTTCTTGATGTCGACCAGGAACAGCACCGCGTCCTTGCCGTCGATAATGCGATGGTCGTAGCTCAGCGCGATGTACATCATCGGCGCGGCGACGACCTGGCCGTTCTCGACGATGGCGCGCTCCTTGATGGCGTGCATGCCCAGGATCGCGCTCTGCGGCGGGTTGATGATCGGGGTGGACATCAGCGAACCGAAGGTGCCGCCGTTGGTGATGGTGAAGGTGCCGCCCTGCAGGTCGTCCAGGCCGAGCTTGCCGTCGCGCGCCTTCTTCGCATACCCGGCGATCGCGCTTTCGATGTCGGCGAAGCCCATCCGCTCGACGTTGCGCAGCACCGGCGTGACCAGGCCCTTGTCGGTCGATACCGCGATGCTGATATCGGCGTAGCCGTGGTAGATCACGTCGCTGCCGTCGACCGAGGCATTGACGATCGGGTGGCGCTGCAACGCGTTGGCGGCGGCCTTGGCGAAGAAGCTCATGAAGCCGAGCTTGATGCCGTTGGCCTTCTCGAACGACTCGCCCAGCTCCTTGCGCATCGCCATGACCTTGCCGAGGTTGACCTCGTTGAACGAGGTCAGCATCGCGATGCTGTTCTTCGACTGCATCAGGCGCTCGGCGATGCGGGTGCGCATGCGGGTCATCGGCACGCGCTCTTCCGGGCGCGCGCCGCCGGACACGCCGGCGGTCTTGCCGCTGGCGTAATTGACGATGTCTTCCTTGGTGACCATGCCGCGACGGCCGGTGCCTTCTACCTGCGCCGGATCGACGCCGGCCGTGGTGGCGGCGAAACGGGCCCCCGGCGGGAGGTCGCCAGCGGCCGGTGCCGGGGTGGTGCTGGCCGGAGCGGCGGCGTGCGCTGCGGCGGCCTGGGCCTTCGGTTGCACCTCATCGGCGCCCGCGGCGGGGGCGGCCTTCGCTGCCTCGGCTGCAGGTGCCGCGGCCACGGCACCTTCCTCGATCACCGCGATCAGCTGCTGGCTGGTCACGGTGGCACCGGCCTCGAACTTGATTTCCTTGAGCACGCCATCGACCGGCGAGGGCACTTCCAGGACGACCTTGTCGGTTTCCAGGTCGAGCAGGTTCTCGTCGCGCTTGACCGCGTCGCCGGCCTTCTTGTGCCAGGTGGCGATGGTGGCGTCGGACACGGATTCGGGGAGAACCGGAACTTTGACTTCGGTGGCCATGAGGGCGTCCTGTCGGGTATGCGTTGGAATGGTGGTGCGAAGGGGTTTATTCGGCCGTGATCTCGGCGCCGGCCGGGTTGACCAGGGCGTCGGCGACCAGCTTGTTCTGCTCGGCCACGTGCTCGGCCAGGTGGCCGGCGGCGGGCGAGGGCGAACGCGGGCGACCGGCGTAGGTCAGCGTCTGCTTGCCCTGCAGGCAAGCCTGCAGGTGGTGCCGGATCTGGTACCACGCGCCCTGGTTCTGCGGCTCTTCCTGGCACCAGACGACTTCATTGGCGGAGGCGAAGCGCTTGAGTTCGGCGGCCAGTTCCGGCCGCGGGAACGGGTACAACTGCTCGGCGCGAACCAGGGCGACATCGGTGATGCCCTGCTTCTGCGCTTCGTCCAGCAGGTCGTAGTAGACCTTGCCGGAACAGACGACCACACGGCGCACCTTCTTCGAGGTCGCGTTCGTGTCGGGGATCAGGCGCTGGAACTCGCCATTCGCCAGCTCGTCGAGCGTAGAAACCGCCAGCTTGTGGCGGAGCAGGGACTTCGGCGTCATCACCACCAGCGGCTTGCGCGTGCCCATGCGCATCTGCCGGCGGATCATGTGGAAATCCTGCGCCGGCGTGGTCGGCGCGCAGACGATCATGTTCTCCAGCGCGCACAACTGCAGGAAACGCTCAAGGCGCGCCGAGCTGTGTTCCGGGCCCTGGCCTTCGTAACCATGCGGCAGGAACAGCGCCAGGCCGCACAGGCGGTCCCACTTGGCTTCGCCGGAGGAGAGGAACTGGTCGATGACGACCTGGGCACCGTTGGCGAAATCGCCGAACTGGCCTTCCCAGATGTCCAGCGTCATCGGGTCGGCGGTCGCGTAGCCGTACTCGAACGCCATCACCGCCTCCTCGCTGAGCAGCGAGTCGATGATGGTCACGTCTTCCGGGCTGCGGGCCGGCGTGTCCTTCAGCAATTCGCGCAGCGGCAGGTAGTAATTGTCCGTGGACTGGTCGTGCAGGATCGCGTGGCGATGGAAGAACGTGCCGCGGCCGCAGTCCTGGCCGACCAGGCGCAGGCGATAGCCCTCGTTCACCAGCGTCGCGTAGGCCAGGTTCTCGGCGAAGCCCCAGTCGCCGGCCTGTTCGCCGGCCGCCATCTTGCGGCGGTCCTCGTAGATCTTGGCCACGCGCGGGTGCAGCTTGACCGCCTCCGGGATTGCGTTGATGCGGGTCGCCAATGCATCCAGGGTGGCGCGCTCGACGCGGGTATCGACCGGATCGGACAGTTTCGCCGACAGGTACGGACTCCAGTCGATGGTGAATTCGTCGGCCTTGACCTGCACCACGTCGGTGGTGACGTCGCCGGCGTCCAGCGTATTGCGATAACCGTCGACCAGCGCCTGCGACGCGGCCGCTGGCACGCTGCCTTCGCCATCCAGCCGCGCGGCGTACAGCTCGCGGGTGGTCTTCATCGCGCGGATCTTCTGGTACATCAGCGGCTGGGTCGCAGCCGGCTCATCGGCCTCGTTGTGGCCGTGGCGGCGGTAGCAGACCAGGTCGATGACCACGTCCTTGCCGAAGCGCTGGCGGAAATCGAAGGCCATCTCGGACACGAAGGCCACGGCTTCCGGATCGTCGCCGTTCACGTGCAGGATCGGCGCGCCGATCATCTTCGCCACGTCGGTGCAGTACAGGGTCGAACGCGCATCTTCCGCCGCGCTGGTGGTGAAGCCGACCTGGTTGTTGATCACCACGTGGACGGTGCCGCCGACGCGGAAGCCGCGCGCCTGCGACATCTGGAACAGTTCCATCACCACGCCCTGGCCGGCGAACG
>DAOOCX010000184.1:0-4166 GCA_035408605.1 Thermomonas sp.
GACGTGTTCGGCGTGCACGGCGTGGGCGGCATCACCGGTGCGTTGCTGACCGGCGTGTTCGCGGCGCCGTCGCTGGGCGGCGCGGGCATCTGGGACTACGTGACCGAGACCGGCGTGGCCGAGTATTCGATCGGTTCGCAGGTGTGGATCCAGGCGCAGGGCGTGCTGGTCACCATCGTGCTGTCGGGTGTTGTCGCGCTGCTGTCGTACCTGATCGTCAAGGTGACGGTTGGCTTGCGCGTCTCCGAGGAAGCCGAGCGCGAAGGCCTCGACATCACCTCGCATGGCGAGACCGCGTACGAGTCCTGATCACCAGGGGAGCCCGCAAGGGATGGTGGGCGGGCGACGGCAACGTCGCCCGCTTTTTTGTGGTGCGCTTGCCAATTGCAGGCGTAGCCGCTGCAATGCCCGCATGAAAATGCTGCGCCTGACGTTCATCGCCGCGACCTGCGTGCTGCTTGCCGCCTGCGCCCACGCGCCGCAGGCGCCACGCAATGCACTGGCCGAGTGGGTGCCGTCGCCGAACTTCGATGCGCGCCGGCCAGTGGCGATCGTGATCCACGCGACCGAGCAGGGTTCGGCCGCACAGAGCCTGGAAACGCTGCGCACGCGCAATCGCGGCGGCCCGGTAAGTGCGCACTACCTGATCGGCGACGACGGCCGCACCTACCAGCTGGTCGCCGATGGCGACCGCGCCTGGCATGCCGGCGGCGGGCGCTGGGGCACGCTCACCGACCTGAATTCTGCCTCGATCGGGATCGAACTCGACAACGAGGTCGGCGAAGCCTTCACCGAGGCGCAACTCGTCGCCTTGCTGAAGCTGCTCGACGACCTGACCACGCGCTTGTCGATCCCGAAGGCGCAGGTGATCGGGCACGCCGACATGGCACCGACGCGCAAGCGCGATCCGGGATCGCTGTTCCCGTGGCAGCGCCTGGCCGAGGCCGGTTACGGCCTGTGGCCGCAGGGCGAGCTGGTCGATCCGCCGGCGGGCTTCGACCCGTGGCTGGCGATGGCGGCGATCGGCTATCCGTTGAACGATCGCGCGGCGGCGATGCGCGCCTTCCATCGCCACTATCGCGGCCGCGACGACGGCGAAGATCCGCAGGCCGCGTTCGATGCCGAAGACCTGCGCATCCTGCACGCGCTGTCGCAGCAGCGACTGCAGCCGGCCGCGCGGTGATCACGGTGTGCTTGCGGGCTCGCAGCCGATGACATCGACGCAGGCGCGGCATCCGCGCTTCATGATCGCCTGCGCCGCGCGCACCGGCAGCACCATGCTGGTGCGCACGCTGCGCAGCCATCCGCATCTCATCGTGCATGGCGAAGTCTTCGGCGATGGCATGGTCGGCGTTGACGGGCCGCTGGGTCGCGAGTGCGAGTCGGACCCGGCAGCGCGCGATGCCCTGGAGGCGATGCGTTTCGCCGAACCCGTGCGCGCACTGGAGACGTTCCTCGATCGCCACGCTGCCCACGCCGCCGGTTTCAAGCTGAAGTACGACGAACTGGTGCGTCCGCAATGGCAGGGGGTTCGTCGCCTCGTGGAAGCGGATGAGGAGCTCGCCATCGTGTTCCTGCATCGCCGCGACCTGCTGCGCCGCTATCTCTCGCACCAGGTGGTGTTGCGGCAGACCGGCATCACCGTGGTCGCGGCTGGCGACACGCCGCCCGCGGTCGCACCGTTCGATGTCGATATCGACGACCTCCTCCGCGACATCGCCGAGACGCGTCGGCGCACGCGCGAATTCGAAGCGGCATTCGCCCTGCATCCGTCGCTGCACGTCGCCTACGAGGACCTGGCGGCGGATGCGCAGGCACAATGCGATCGCGTGTTCGAGTTCCTGGGGGTTGGATCGGCACTGGTGCGCGTCGCCACCGAACGCATCGTGCGCACGCCGCCGGAGGCGCTGGTGCTGAACCACGACGCGGTCAAGGCCGCGTTGCGCACAGCCGGCGAAGCCTGACCAATCAGCGCGCGTCGCCGCGCAACCGCGGATACGGATTGATCGCGGTGCCCTTCCACCACTGCTGTTCCGGGCCCAGCTCGAAGATCGCGAAATGCAGGTGCGGCGCGGCGGGGTCGGCGTTGCCGGAACTGCCGACGTAACCGATCACCTGGCCGCGCTTGAGCGCTTGCTGCTCCGCGATGCCGGGCGCATACGCCTGCAGGTGTGCGTAGTAGTAGGCCAGCGTCCGCTGCGGGTTGAACTGGTAGAGCGTGGTGCCGCCGAGCTTGCTGTCGAACAGCTTCTCGACCGTGCCGTCGGCCACCGCCAGCACCGGCGTGCCGGCCGGGGCCATGATGTCGATCGCATCATGGACGCGACCACCGCTGCGGGCATCGGTGAAGGTGTCCTGCAACTGCGCAACGCTGATGCCCTGCACGGGGATGAGCAGGCTGGATGCCGCACCGGGCATGGAGGCGACGGGAACGTCGGTGGGCGCCGGACCCACGCCGGTGGCGCGTACCGCAGGCGGCGGCAGCATCGGGCCGGTCGGGCTCGACCCCGGATCGGCGCCCATCGCGCCGACACCGGCTTCGGTGGCGGGCTGCGTCGGCAGCGGCGTTTCGATGCGTTCGCCCACCCGCGTCGCGGTGGGCGGGCCGGCATCGCGGGTCATCACGAAATAGGTCGCGTTGGCACCGACCAGCGCACCGAGCACGAACAGCAGCAATCCGCGCAGGAAGGGACGCTGGCGGCGGTCGCGGCGCACGGCTTACTCCACCATGCTCACGGTCATGCCGACCGTGGAGGCAGCGGCCACGGCGGTCGCGCTCCAATTGGTCAGGCGCACGCAGCCGCTGCTCTGGGTGCGGCCGATCAGGTGCGGCTCCGGTGTGCCGTGGATGCCGTAATGCGGCTTCGACAGGGCCATCCACATGGTGCCGACGGGGCCGTTCGGGCCGGGCGGGAGCTTGGCCTTGCGGTCGCCCTTGCGCGCGGTGACGATCAGCGCGGGATCGTAGTTGTACCAAGGGTCCGGGGTCATCGATTCGATCGTCCAGTCGCCGATCGGCAACGGGAACTTGGCGGTACCGCTGGTGATCGGGAATTGCGCATAGGCCTTGCCGCTGGCATCCAGCAGGCGCAGCGCGGCGTCGGACTTGTCGACCTCGATCTTCGCGGCGGTCGGCATCGGCGCGATGTCCAGCACGTTGGGGACGCGGAGCGTGCCGCCGGCCACATCGAGGGGGACACCCGGGTTGAGCGCGGCCAGCACCTTCGGGCTGGCGTGGAATTTTTCGCCCAGTGCCTCGGCGGCGGACTGGAACGGGATCGCCTTCAGCTTCGCCTTCGCCATCATCCCCGACGGGGTGGGCGCGAACGGGCCGGCGACATCGGCGTCGGTGATCGTGTAATCGACCAGTGCGGTGCCGCCCTTGCGCAGTTCCGCCCAGGTCGCGTCATCGAGTTCGCCGCTCACGGCAAGCCCGCGCGCCAGCTGGAAACCGGCAACCGCCTTGCGGCTCTTGCTGCCCCATTCGCCGTCGATCTCGCCGGGCGAGAACCACGCGCGCTCCAGCAGGACTTGCGCTTCCAGGTGCTGCGATGCCGCCGCGCCTGCCTGCGCCGTCGCTTGCTCCGCGGGTGCGACGGCTTGCGGCGTGGCCGCTGCGGGCGTCGTCGTCGACGAAGTGACCGGCTTTGGATCCTGTGCATGCAGCGTGGCACCGGCACCGGCGAGCAGGAGCGAGACAAACAAGAGCGATCGTTTCATGGGGTCACCTGAGGAATGCCCATGCAGGCTGCGGGAGTCGGGATCGCCGTCGCGTGAATGCGCGTCGGTCGTCGGGGTGCGCATTCAGGCGGGCTTTGTTCTAGATTCCACCGATGCAGGACGCGCCCACGACCCTCGATGTGCTGGATGCCTTGGCCACCCCGGTCTTGCAGGTGGGCGGCGACGGACGCATCCGCCTGGCCAACGAGGCCGCTGCGCGCTGGCTGCGGGTGGGCCGCAAGCGGTTGCTCGGCTTGCCGCTGGCGGCGCTGGAACGCGAGGGACAGGCGGTCGCCGGCGCGCTGGCGCAGAGCGACGGCAATCCGCACCTGCTGCGCCGCGTGCAGCTGGCTTTCCCGGGCAGCAACGAGGCGCTGTTCGCCGACCTGTGGCTGAGCCCGATTGCGGACGGTGCCTGGTGCGAGGCGCATCCGGTCGACGAATTC
>DAOOCX010000185.1:0-4166 GCA_035408605.1 Thermomonas sp.
TTGCGATGGCCGCTGGGGCCGGTGTCCACGCCGTCCGGCACGTACCACGTGCGCATCTCGGTGGGATTCTCGCCGCGCTGCTCGCCCGGGCGCAGGCGCTGGCCCTGCGGGCGCGGCCCCTTCGGCTTGAAGGTCTTGTTGGCCTGCTTGGCGGCGGCTTCGCCGCTGACGGTCAGGCCGCCCGGCTTGCGCGGGGCGCCACGGCCGCGGCCGCGGTCCTCGCGCACGTTGTCGAAGCGGCGCAGTTCGCGGCCTTCGTCGGCGGTGCTGTGGCCGCCCACGTAGCCGTGGCTGCGGGCATTCCCGGTCACCACGGTCTTGCTGGCCTTGCGCTGGCCCAGGACCGGCATGAGGGTGAGCGCGGACGGCGTGCCGTCCTCCAGCCCGACCGACTTGCGCAGCGCATCGACCTCGGCCTGCGGCAGTTCCTGCGACTGGCCGCGCAGCAGCGGCTGCGGCAGGCGCACCTGGCCGTAGCGGATGCGCTTCAGGCGCGAGACCTGGCAGCCCTGCGATTCCCACAGGCGGCGCACTTCGCGGTTGCGGCCTTCCTTCAGCAGCACGCGGAACCAGTCGTGCGAATCGGTGCCGCCGATGCGTTCGATCTCGTCGAACTTGGCCGGGCCGTCGTCCAGCGCCACGCCGCGGGCCAGGCGGTCGACGATCTTCTCGTTGACCACGTCCTCGCCTTCGGGCGCGCGCACGCGGCAGACGTATTCGCGTTCGACCTCGAAGCTCGGGTGCATCATCGCGTTGGCCAGCTCGCCGTCGGTGGTGAGCAACAGCAGGCCGGTGGTGTTGATGTCGAGGCGGCCGATCGCGATCCAGCGCGCGCCCTTCAGCGTGGGCAGCGCCTCGAAGATGGTCGGCCGGCCTTCCGGGTCTTCGCGGGTGGTGACCTCGCTTTCCGGCTTGTTGTAGATCAGCACGCGCGGCGCATCGACCAGCGCGCTCGCGACAAAGGTCTTGCCGTCCAGCTCGATCTTGTCGCCACCGGTGATGCTCATGCCGGTGCGCGCGACCTCGCCGTTGACCTTGACCAGGCCGTCGGCGATGCGCTGCTCCAGCGCGCGCCGCGAGCCCAGGCCGGCCTGCGCCAGCACCTTGTGCAGGCGCTCCTCGATGCGCGGTGCAGCGGTGGTTTCCGGCGCGGCCTTTGCCTTCAGGCTCAGCGGGCGGCGGGTGGATTCGTCTTTCTTGCTCATTGTTTCTGCTCCGACGATGCGGGATTCGCGTCGTCTCCGGGGTGGTCGGTGTCGGTTTCGATGTCGCCGATGGATTCGGCGCTATCGGTTTCGATGTCGGTGTCGGCAATGGCGGGCGAGGTGGTGTCCTCGTCCGAGCCATTGCTGTCGGACATGGCATCGGCCGCCATGTCTTCGTGGTCTTGCTCGTGTTCGATGTCGCTGTCTTCGCCGGGCATGGTCTCCAACCCCGTTGCGGCCGAGGTCGAGGCCGAAGCCGCGCCGGCCGGGATCGCCGCCGCGAACGGCAATTGCGGCTCCAGCTCGCCGAGATCGCGCAATTCGGACAGCGGCGGCAGTTCGTCCAGCCGCTTCAGGCCGAAGTAGTCGAGGAAGGTCTTGGTGGTCGCCAGCAGTTCCGGCTTGCCGGGCACGTCGCGGTGGCCGACCACGCGGATCCACTCGCGTTCCTCCAGCGCCTTGATGATGCTGCTGTTGACCGCCACGCCGCGGACCTGCTCGATCTCGCCGCGGGTGATCGGCTGGCGATAGGCGATCAGCGCCAGCGTCTCCAGGGTGGCGCGGGTGTACTTGGTCTGGCGCTCGGTCCACAGGCGGGCCACCCACGGGTGGACATCGGCCTGGACCTGGAAGCGCCAGCCGCTGGCCACTTCGACCAGTTCCACGCCGCGTTCCGCGCAGGCGTCCTGCAAGGCCTGCAGGGCGGCCTGGATGCTGCCTTCCGGGGCTGGCTCGTCCAGCGGGAACAGGGCATTGAGCTGGACCACGGTCAATGGCTGGCTGGCCGCGAGCAGGGCGGCTTCGACGATGCGGGTAACGAGGGTTTGATCCATGTGTCTCTGCGATGTCATCCCGGGCACGAGGCGAGGGATCTGTTTGTCATGGGGCGGTGTCGATGTTGGAACAGGTCCCTCGCGTGGCTCGGGACATCACGCTCATTCGTCGTTGGCCGCCGGCTCGTCATCGAACTCGCTCGACAGGTCGGTGACGGCGGGAGCGCCCTCGTCGGAGGCGAGCGACTTCACGTAGATCGGTGCGGTTGGTCCTTCCTGGACGATGTCGAGCAACTGTTCCTTGGCCAGGGTGAGCAGGCCGAGGAAGGTCACCACCACGCCGAGCTTGCCTTCCTCGACGGTGAACAGCGATTCGAAGCGGTGGAACTGGCCATCGGCGAGGCGCTCCAGCAGTTCGCCCATGCGCTGGCGGACGCTGAGCGCATCGCGCTTGATCGCGTGCTGGGTGTACAGCTCGGCGCGCTTGAACACGTCGTGCAGGGCCAGCAGCATCTCGCGGATGTCCACCGGCGGCGGCAGGCGGATCTCCGCGCGATCGGGGACGAAGGCATGCGCCGGGGCGGTGTCGCGTTCCTGCCGGGGCAGGGTGTCAAGGTCTTCGGCCGCCTTCTTGTAGCGTTCGTACTCCTGCAGGCGGCGGACCAGGTCGGCACGCGGGTCTTCCTCGATGCCTTCCTCGCTGGGCGGGCGCGGCAGCAGCAGGCGCGACTTGATCTCGGCCAGGATCGCGGCCATCACCAGGTATTCGGCGGCCAGCTCGAAACGCAGTTCGTGCATGCCCTGGATGTAGTCGACGTACTGGCGGGTGATCGAGGCCACCGGGATGTCGAGGATGTCCAGGTTCTGCCGGCGGATCAGGTACAGCAACAAGTCGAGCGGGCCCTCGAAGGCGTCGAGGATGACTTCCAGCGCGTCCGGCGGGATGTACAGGTCCTGCGGGATCTGCAGCACCGGCTGGCCAAGCACCATCGCCAGCGGCATTTCCTGCTGCTGCGGTCGGGCATTCGGGTTGGCGTGCAAGTCGGCGCTTGCGCCGGTACTCGGTTCGGATGTCATCGGTTGGCGGCCCCCTCCGGGCCACACCTTCGTCGCATGAGGCCGCAAGCGGCCGGGCAGTGCTGCGTGGAGCTGCATCCCGCCATGCCTGCGCGCGCTGGCGCCCGGTTGGGGCGGCGGCGGGACGGGTGGCGGAGAGGCCGGATTGGCGGGCGCGGTGCGGCCTGGCGGGGCCGGAAGTCGCGCGGGGCCGCAAGGTCGGGCCTGAAACGAGGCCGCAGGGTAAGCGCTGCAGCGGGCCGTGTCCACTCGCCCCCTCTACAATGCCCGCCCGGGTTCATGGAGCGTCATGCCGATGTGGTACGCGATCGAAGGGTTCGACGGCACCGATGTGCTGCCCAAGCGGATGGCCGCGCGGCCCGAGCACCTGGCGCGATTGGTCTCGCTGCGCGATGAAGGACGCCTGCTGCTGGCCGGCCCTTGCCCGGCCATCGATGCCGAGGATCCGGGCCCGGCGGGCTTCAGTGGCAGCATCGTCATCGCCGAATTCGCCTCGCTGGAGGACGCCCGCGCCTGGGCGGACGCCGACCCGTACGTCGCCGCCGGCGTGTACGCGCGGGTCGAGGTGCGACCGTTCCGCAAGGTCCTGCCATGACCACCGGTTGGACCGAGGCAGACCTGCCGCGGCTCAACCCGCAGCGGGTCGAACGCATCCGCGCGTTGCTGACCGAGGCGCTGGCCCCGCAATCGCTCGAGGTCGCCGACGACAGCCACAAGCACGCAGGGCACGCCGGCGCGCGCGGCGGGCAGGGGCATTTCGGCGTCGACATCGTCAGCAGCGCGTTCTCCGGCAAGCTGCCGCTGGCCCGGCATCGGCTGGTCTATGCCGCGCTGGGCGAGATGATCCAGACCGACATCCATGCGCTCTCGATCCGGGCCCGCACGCCGGACGAGGCGGGCTGACCCGCTATACTCCTTGATCGCGCTGCATTTGCGGCCAAGCTCCGTTAATTAAATCAATTGGTTAGCGGTAAAAGTTAATCCCTGATATCAGGCAGCGGCTGGCCGCTGTCCGTAGGTCGCCATTGCCGCATGCGCCTGTCCACCATCAAGCTGTCCGGCTTCAAATCCTTCGTCGATCCGACCACCCTGCACCTGCCGACCAACATGA
>DAOOCX010000186.1:0-2443 GCA_035408605.1 Thermomonas sp.
AACGGGTCGACATCGATCCCGGCCTCATCACCATCCGACTGGACTGACATGCATCGCACCCGCCTTTCGATCATCGCCGCGCTCGCCGCCCTGCTGCTCGCCGGTTGCGGCAAGGACGCAGCCCCGGGCACCAGCGGCGCCGTCGGGGAAGACGGCCTGCCGAAACCGGATACCGTCAGCGGTTCGGTCACCGGGATGCCCAACCCCGGCGAGTCCACGCCCAATCCGGGCCAACCGGTCGATGTGCCGCCGGACGAGGACCCGGACACCGTGGAGGCAGGCGCGCCGGTCGATGGCGAACTGCCGGCGGAGGTCGACGGCATGCCGCAGACTGCCACCCCCGAGCCGCCGGAACCCGAGTCGATGCCGATGCCGCCGCCGGAGTCCGCGACGCCCGCCAACGGCGGCACACCGGCAGCAGGCCAGCCATGAAGCAGGCGCTGCTCGCTGCCAGCGTGGCGATGCTGGTGGCCTGTTCGCCCGCACCCGCGCCGACACCGGCACCGCCTGCCGCGAAGCCTGCGCCCGTCGCCGTGCCCGCGGCCGAGACGCCCGCGCCCGTGGCGACTGAAGCCGCGGCACCGGTCGTCGAAAGCTGGGAACTGCCAGGCGACCTCGGCCCGCTCACCACGCAGGCGCAACTGGAAGCGCGCTTCGGCAAGGCCAACCTGCGCGAGGAAACCTTCGACGGCGCCGAAGGCATAGGGACGTATCCGGTGCTGGTGGCGTTTCCCGACGATCCCGCGAAGCGTCTCGAGCTACTGCTCGATGCCGACAACAAGGACGCACCGATCCAGGAACTGCGCGTCAGCAATCCGGATTCGCAGTGGCATGACGCCACCGGCCTGCGTCCGGGCATGACGCTCGGCGAACTGGTCAAGCTCAACGGCGCGCCGGTGAGTTTCTACGGCCTGGCCTGGGATTACGGCGGCACCGTGCAGGACTGGCATGGCGGCAAGCTCGCCAATGCGGTCGGCAACCCGCTGTTCCGCCGCGTCACCCTGGCCGCCCGCGAGGGCGCCGATGACAACTCCCTGCCGCAGGGCGACGCCACCTTCCGCAGCGACGATCCGAAGTGGACCAATGCCGGCAAGGACCTGGTCGTCGGCGAGCTCGGCATCAGCTGGCCGCACGAAGGCGAGGATTGACCGCCCCGCTTACAACTCGAAGCGATAGGCCAGCTTGACTACCAGCTGTTCGTCGTTGCGCAGGCTGAAGGCATCGTTGAACTGGTCGAAGGCGCCTGCGGCATACGGGTCGTAACCGAAGCCGCCGCGTCCGTAGACGACATACAGGTTCGACAGCGGCGCGAGCTCGTAGCGGTAGCGCACCTGGAACCCCATGTTGCGCAGGCTGAAGGGCTGCACCGGATCGTTGCTGGCCACGCCGCGACCGTCCGCGCCGAGCCGCCACGCGATGGGGTCATCGGCATCGAAGCCCAGCGCTTCCAGCTTCACCCGCAATTCCTGGCGCGTGCCGATGTTCCAGTTCAGGCTGGCGCTGAGGTCGTAGCGGTTCATGTGGAAGCTGCCCACGACATTCTCGTAACCGGGCCCGAGGTCGCGGCCTTGCCAGATCAGCTGCTCCTGGTCCATCACGTGGCCCAACCACAACTCGATGTTGAGCGCATCGTTGATGTAGTACGTGCTGCTGGCCGAGGCACTCCACGCATACGGCGTGTCCTGGCGCAGGCCGCTGGCCACGCCGATGCTGCCCTCCACGCCGAACTCCCAGTTGCCGCGGCGCGGGAAGTTGCGGCCGATGAAGGCATTGCCGCCGTTGCGCACGCGCATCGGCCCGTGGCCGCGGGTGATCTCATCGTCGAAGGCGGCGGTGCGCAGTTGCAGGTTCCAGTTGAGGTTGCCGCCGCCACGGCGCTGGCTGTTGCCGTTGAAGCGGAACTGCCGCTGCAGCCATAGCCTGTCGTTGTTCTGCATGCCCTCGATGCGGAAGCGCAGGTTGTGCGATGACCACGCCGAATCCGCCGGCAGGTCGGTGATGCGCTTGCCCACTTCGAACTGCCCGTAGTTGAGGTCGTTGCGGCCCAGGTAGCCCGCATCGTTGATCTCGAAATCCTCGCCGTAATGGATCAGCAGGCCGGTGAGGCTCCAGCCCTTGTCCAGGGTCTTCTGCGCCATGCTGGTGAAGGCGAAGTCGCGGACGTGCTGGCCGGCCTGTTCGATGTCGCTGCCGACCAGCGTGCTCGAGACCGTCAAGCTGGCGTCAGGCTGCCAACGATGATCGAAGCCCAGGACATTGGCGCTGCGATCCAGGAACGGTCGATCGACATGGGTCAGCATCGCACCGAGGTTGTGCGCGCCGAACGCACGCTGCAGGCGCAGGGCGCTGAAGCGGCGGCCGCCATCGCCGCCCTCGTCGGCCAGGAAAGCACCGTACTGGGTGGCGCCGATGCTGCCGTTGAACTTGATCGCGCCGGTGATGT
>DAOOCX010000186.1:2543-4150 GCA_035408605.1 Thermomonas sp.
GCACCGTACTGGGTGGCGCCGATGCTGCCGTTGAACTTGATCGCGCCGGTGATGTCCGCCGGGCCGCTGTGGTCGTCCGCATGCGAGCCGATGCGCCGCGTGTACAGCAACTGGCTGTTGTCGAACAGCAGGCCGAAATCGAAGAAGCCCTGGTTCTCGGTGAAGAACGGCCGCTTGTCGCTGAAGAAGGTTTCCTGCGCGCCGAAATTCACCACCAGCGAATCGCTCTCGACCTGGCCGAAGTCCGGGTTGATCGTGGCGGTGAGCTGGAACTGGCTGTTCGGCTTCCAGAAGATGTCCGCGCCGGCGTCGAACTGGTTGTCGCGGGAGACGAGGTCATGCAGGCCGACCACGTAAGGCGTAATCGCGAGCAAGGACTGCGAGTAAACCGGGATCTCGATCTTCTCGAACTGGTTGAGGAACTGCGGGCGCTCGAAGGTGACTGCCGGCCATGCCATGCGCTCGCCGACGCTGCCCACCACGCGGTCCAGGTAGACCGCCACGGTGCGCTTGTCACCCGTGGCCTTCTTCATCGGCGCGGTATGCCACGGGATCAGCAATTCCGCGGTCCATTCGCCCTCGCCATCGACCACGGCGTGCTGCCAGCTGCCGTCCCAGTCGCTGCTGAAGTTGCCGCCCCCGGTGATGGTCGAGTCCTGGATGCTGTCGCTGGCGGTCAGGGTGAAGTCGTAGCCGCTGCGGCCATCGCCGTCGAAGTCCAGCATCACGTTGACCCGGTCGATCGCCACGTCCTGGTCGCGCGCGCTGCGCTGGCGCGGGGTTTCCACGCCGGCGATCTTGGTGTTGCGGAAGGCGACCGCCAGCCCGTCAGGAGTGGCCAGGATCCAGGCTTCCGTCGGGTGGCGGGTCGCGGACTGGGTGAACGGCTGCACCATCCTGAAGTCGGAGACGTGGCGCGCGCCCTGCCATTCGGCGGGATCGATCGCGCCATCCACCTTGACTTGCGCAAGTACGGGCGATGACAACGCCGTGAGCACGGCAAGCGAAAGCAGGGATGTCTTGTGGCGGGACAGGCGCATCGGCGGCGTCGAAGGGCAGCCATTGCTGCGATGACGCGCACCCTAACGATTCCGTTAACCGGCACCGACTGGCACAAGTCATGTAAACCTTCGTCATGTGCCTGGCATCCTGCCCCAACCCGTGGCCGCCATGCCGCCGGTCTTGCGTCAGCGCTTGGGCCGCAGCATCGTCCCGGTGCAGTCCTTCGCGCCGCAGCGGCAGGCCCAGATTTTCTTCAGGCGCTCGGTATGGCGCTCGGCCAGGGTGATGCCGTAGTCGTAGGTCAGTTCCTCGCCCGGCTTGATCGCGCGCTTCGCATCGATGAACACCCGCGACTTTTCCGGATCGTCCTCATGCTCTTCCAGCACCGCCTCGCAGTTCGGCGCACAGCTGTGGTTGATCCAGCGCGCGCTGTTGCCCTCGAAGTTGGCGTCGATGACGAACACCTCATTGAGGGTGAACAGGAAGGTGTGGCCGCTTTCGGCGTCGCCGGTGTCGCCGGCATCGACCTCTTCATGGGTGCGGCGGCGGCCCTTGTACTCGATCAGGCGCTCGCCCTTGGCGATCTGCGCGACGGCGAACATGCC
>DAOOCX010000187.1:0-4126 GCA_035408605.1 Thermomonas sp.
TGGGACGCGCACCGCGACACCGTGGCGAAACTGATGATCGATACGGTCAACGACTACGCACCGAACTTCGCGCGCAGCGTGATCGGCTACGAGGCGTTGAGCCCGCTCGACCTCGAGCGTCGCATCGGCCTGGTCGGCGGTGACATTTTCCACGGTGCGTTGGGGCTGGACCAGATGTTCAGCGCGCGTCCGTTACTCGGCCAGGGCAATTATCGCGGTGCGTTCAAGCAGTTGTACCTGTGCGGTTCCGGCACCCATCCCGGTGGCGGCGTGACCGGCTTGCCGGGCCGCAATGCGGCGCGCGAAATCCTGAAGGATCTTCGCAAGGGACCGCGGCCGGACTGAAGCCTGTCCGGGCTCGGCGTCGGTCGCGGCCGGCATTCGCTTCGCGGCTCGAAATGCCGCTGCGCGAACACCGGCCACACCCACCGCCTACAGTAAGTTCCCCGGCGATGCCGAGGTCATTCCAGCCACGGATTGCGCATCGGTTCGACCGTTGCATCCTTCGGCGCAGCTTCGATCGCGGCGATCTGCGCCTTCAACTGCGCGGCGATGGACGGCTCGACCGGCACCTTGGTCTGCGTCAATAGCCCGCGATAAGCGGCGATCGCTTCCGAGCGCCGGCCTTGCCGCAGGTACGCATTGCCGAGTTCGACACCGGCATCGACCTTGGCCGGCAACTGTGCGACGACTTCTTCCAGCCGATCCGACACCAGTTTCCAGTCGTCGCCGCCGTCCTTGTAGATGTAGTCGCTGATCCTGGAAAACATGCTGCCTGCGCGCGTCTGCGGGCGGGTCATCTCGCCATGCCAGATGCCCACGTAGCCGAAGCGCGCGACCAGTCTCATGTCCTTGAATACGACGGCTGGATCCCAGTCCCACTGCGGCCACGGCAACGTGTCGGTCATCGTGTAAATGAACCAGCCCTTGTAACGACCGGCGACGTTGGTGTCGTCCAGCGATTCCACCCGCCTGTGGAAGTTGAGCTTCGCCGCGCGTACCTGCTTTTCCCCCATCCAGTATTCGTTGTACATCGGCTCGCCGGAGGGCGCGATCACGCGGTCGTGGAAGGCGCGGATCTCGTGGAAACGCTGGCCCAGGTCGAGGCCTTCGTTGCCGAAATAGCGATAGGCATTGGCGCTGCCACCGACCAGTTCGTTGTGGTACTCCCACAGCCGTGGCTCGCGCAGGGTCATGCCTGCGGCCAGCAGGTAAAGCGCGGTCACGCCGATCAGCAAGGCACGCGAACGCCGTTGCATGGCGATGCCGAATGCGCCGCCGGCGATCACCGCCATTCCAACCAGGATCGGCAGCGCATGCCGCACGCCGCCCCAGATGCCTTCCGAGCCCATCAGCGCGACCAGGTGGAAGCCGCAGGCCGCGACCACGGCGGCCAGGCTCCAGCGTGCGCTGGGCGGCAATCGCGTGCGCGCCAGCAGCGGCAACGCGGCCAGCAACAAGGCCATCAACGCGAGCGGCAGTTTCGACGCCAGGATCGCCGGCCAGCTGAACCACGGCGGGTTGCCGTACCAGGTCGTGCCCCAGACCTGGTGCATGCCGATGCCGCGACCTTCCACGCCGGTGCGGACGGTATCGGCCAGCCCCCACAGGTAGGCGCGCGGCAGCAGCCGGTGGTCGTCGGCGAAGGCGATCGCGTTGCGCCAGTGCGGCAATTTCAGTTCATCGATCTTGTCCGCGATCGGGCGGTTGAAGGCATCCCGGCCATCGGCGCCGGCATGGAAGTGCAGGCCATACATCGACCACAGCAACAGGACCGACAACGCCGCCGCCGCCGCGAGTTGCGCCATCCGCCGCGCGATCTCGCCACGCCCCTGCCGCCAGCCGCACAGCGCGGCGATCACCAGGCCGATCCCGAGACCTCCCAGGCCGGCAAGCGCAGAATGTTTCGAGGCCAAGGCCACCCCCATCGCCAGCCCGCAGCCGATCGCCCATGGCCAGCGCCACGTGGTGGCCAGCAGGCCGGCGCAGAGCGCGGCGATGGCCAGCGACAGCGCGAGCGGGAGGTCGGTCATCACCACCGGCAGGTGCGCACCGACCGTCGGTTCCAGCGCCAGGAACAGCAAGGTGCCGCACGCCCAGGCCAGGCCGAACGCACGCCACAGCAGCAGACCCAGCGCCACCAGCATCAGCCCGTGCAGTGTCCACAACGCCAGCCGCGCGCGGGTTTGCACCGCGCGCGCGTCGTTGCCGAAGAACATCGTGGTCTCGACCCAGTCGCGCTCCTGCGACTTCTCGTGCAGCGCGGGCATCGGCGGCAGCTTGAACGTCTCCGGCATCCAGGCCCCGACCCACAGCTTCACCAGCGGCGGATGCTCGGGATTGAGGTGGAAGCCCTCGCCGCGGACGTAGGCGGTGCCTGCCACCACATGCCACGGCTCGTCCACGGTGAAACTGTCCAGGCGCGTCCCCGCGGCCGAACGCAGGTCGGCGAGCAAGGCAAGCGCAAGCACCAGCACGATGCCGATCCAGCGCGAAGCTGGGAGGTGGCGGAAGGACGTCATGCCGTTGGCTAACGCGGGCCGCGCCATGCGCCGGACACCCGCGAGTGTCCCGTCGCGCGCCCGCGTCGCGTATTCCCGGTGAAAGGGACACGGAAACCACGCCATGGGACGCACGCCGCTCTTCCGCCTGCTGCAACGCGCCGCCGCCATCGCCCGCGCATCGCGCCATGTGCGCATGCCGCTGGACGAATTCCACGACATGGTGCGGACCCAGCGCTTCGATCGACGCCGGCGGCGCCTCCTGCAGGGCGCAGGCGCCAGCGCGCTGCTGTCAGGTTGCAGCTCCGTGCCGAACCCGATGCGCGCGGGGACGGATGACGAAGTGGTCATCGTCGGTGCCGGCATCGCCGGGCTCACCTCGGCGTGGCGTCTGCGCCAGCAGGGCGTGCGCGTGCGCGTATTCGAGGCGCAGGAACGCATCGGCGGACGCATGCTCTCGTTGCGTAACCATTTCGCCGACGACCAGGTGATCGAACTCGGCGGCGAACTGATCGATACCGGCCATGCCCGCATCCGCGCGCTGGCCGGCGAACTCGGGATTGCGCTGGATGACCTGCTCGACGGCGACGGCGACCATGACACCTGGTTCTTCGATGGTCGCGCGATCGGCGAGGCGGAACTCGTGCGCGCGTTCGTGCCGGTCGCTGCGGCGATCGAGCGCGACCTGGCATCCGCCGGCGATGGCAGCTACGACCACCAGGACAGCAATCCGGCATTCCGCGCGCTGGATGCGATGAGCATCACCCAGTGGTTCGACCGCAACGGCGTGTCCGGCTGGCTGCGCAAGTTGCTGGACGTGGCCTACACCACCGAGATGGGACTGGAGATCGACCAGCAGTCCGCGCTGAATTTCCTGACCTTCGTTGGCACCGAGGACAAGGATGCCTTCAGGATCTTCGGCGAAAGCGACGAGCGCTTCCATGTGCGCGGCGGCAACGACCTGATCCCGCGCACGCTGGCGGCAAAGATGACCGATGCGATCGAGACCGGCCACGTACTGGAAGCGATTCGCGGCGAGGCAGGCGGCTACGTGCTCGCCTTCCGCAAGGGCGCGGCCACCCGCGAGGTACGTGCGCGGCAGGTGATCCTGGCCTTGCCGTTCACCCTGCTGCGCAAGGTGCAGGTCGATGTCGAACTGCCGGCGCTGAAGAAGCACGCCATCGCGCAACTCACCTACGGCACCAATGCCAAGCTGATGATCGGCTTCGAGCGCCGCACCTGGCGCGAGCACGGCGCGAATGGCGCGTCGATGAGCGACCTGGCCTACCAGACCACGTGGGATACCTCGCGCAAGCAGGCCGGCACCGCGGGTGCGCTGACCAACTTCACCGGTGGTCGGCACGGCGTCGGACTGGGGCAGGGCACGCCGAAGCAGCAGGCCGAGGCCGCGGTGCGCGACCTCGAGCGCGTGTTCCCCGGGATCGCCGCCGCGCGCGGCAATGCGCGCGAGGCACGCATGCACTGGCCGACCAATCCGTGGGTGCTGGGCAGCTATGCCTGCTTCCGGCCGGGCGATTGGGCGGGCTTGGGCGGGGTGATGGGCGAGTCCGTGGGCGGCCTGCACTTCGCCGGCGAACATTGCTCGGTCGAGTCGCAGGGCTTCA
>DAOOCX010000188.1:0-4120 GCA_035408605.1 Thermomonas sp.
TCCAGCCGCGCGCAATCGGATTCGCCCGCGGCATTGCGTGCCCGCCACGCCGTGGGATCAAGCAAGGCGATCCGCACTTCGCCATCGCCGTACCGCGCGAGCGGTTCCGGCGGCGCGTCCAGCCAGGCTTCGGCCTCGGGTTCCAGCAGGGCGGCTTCCAGCAGCGGCCACAATGCGTCCAAGCCGCTGTTGCGATATTGCAGCGCGATCATCGCGGCGAGGTCGTGCAGGCTGAGATAGCGCGCGTGTTCGACCTGCGCCCCAAGGCCGTCCTGCAGCGCCAGCGCGGTGTCCGCCGCGGCCATGCCGCGATCGAGCAGCAGGTCTTCCAGCGCATCGCCGGCTTGCCGCGCGGCATCGCCATGCAGCACGAACGGCAGGATGCGCAGCCCGCCGCCGTGCAGGTCGGGGTCGCACTGCAGCGGCATCGGCACAGCGCCCGCGCCATCCGCGCCGAAGCCCACCATGCGTGCGCCTTGCGCCTGTCCGGGTGCGCGCTGCAACAACTCCGAGGCACGCCTGTGCAGCGGCCAACCGGGGCGCAAGGCTTCGGCCGGATCGAAATGCGCGGCGAGCAGGGCAAGGTCGCAGTCGCGCACGCCGGGCACCAACGTGGCCAGGTCGCGACCGAGCATCGCCACCAGGTCGCCAGCGGCCTCGGCGGCAAGTGCCGCATGCTGCGGCGGGGTGCCATCGCGCAGCTCCAGGGCGATCACGCCGCGGAAGATCGCGGGCTCGGCGGGCGTCAAGGACATGTGGAGCTTCGGCTCGGGAAGGCGGCGTTAGACTGCGGCCATTATGCCCGCCGCTGCGGGCGCAGCCAGGTGAAGCCCATGCAACACGGCCGTCCCGTCGCCATCCTCGGTGGTGTCCGCATCCCGTTCTGCCGGCAGAACACGGCCTATGCCGATGTCGGCAACCTCGGCATGTCGGTGCGCACGCTGGGCGCGCTGGTCGAGAAGTACGGCCTGCACGGCCAGCAGCTTGGCGAAGTCGCGATGGGCGCGGTGATCAAGCATTCGTCGGACTGGAACCTCGGCCGCGAGGCTGCGTTGAGTTCCGGCCTGTCGCCGCTGACGCCCGGCATCACGTTGCAGCGCGCCTGCGGCACCTCGCTGGACACGATCATCCACATCGCCGGCAAGATCGCGACCGGGCAGATCGAAGCCGGCATCGGCGGCGGTTCGGACACGACGTCCGACGTGCCGATCGTCTACGGCAAGGCGCTGCGCCATCGCCTGCTGCAGGCCGCCGCGGCCAAGACCACCAAGGCCAAGCTGGCGGCCTTCAAGGGCTTCCGGTTCTCCGAACTCAAGCCGGACTTCCCCGGCGTGGCCGAGCCTCGCACCGGCAAGTCGATGGGCCAGCACTGCGAGGACATGGCCAAGGAATGGAACATCTCGCGCGACTCGCAGGACGAACTGGCGGTCGCCTCGCACCACAAGCTGGCCGCAGCGTATGCGCGCGGCTTCTTCGACGACCTGGTGGTGAGCTTCCGCGGCGTCTCGCGCGACAACATCCTGCGCCCGGACAGCAGCATCGAGAAGCTGGCCACGCTGAAGCCTGCGTTCGACAAGACCTCGGGCAGGGGTACGCTCACGGCAGGCAATTCCACCCCGTTGACCGACGGCGCCTCCGCCTGCCTGCTGGCCACCGACGAGTGGGCCGAGCAGCATGGCCATGAAGTGCTCTGCCACCTGCGCGACGCGCAAGTATCGGCGGTCGATTTCGTCCACGGCGAAGGCCTGCTGATGGCGCCGACCGTGGCCGTCGCCGAGATGCTCAACCGCAACAACCTGACCCTGCAGGATTTCGATTTCTACGAGATCCACGAAGCCTTCGCCGCGCAGGTGCTGTGCACCCTGCGTGCGTGGGAGGACGAGGCCTACTGCAGGAATCGCCTCGGCCTGGATGCGCCGCTGGGCCGCATCGATCCCGCGAAGATCAACCCGAATGGTTCCTCGCTCGCCGCCGGCCATCCGTTCGCCGCCACCGGTGCGCGCATCGTCGCTACGGCGGCGAAGGAACTGAAGCAGCGCGGTGGTGGCCGTTGCCTGATTTCGATCTGCACCGCCGGCGGCATGGGCGTGGTGGCGATCCTGGAACGATAAAATTCTTATTAATCAGTAGCTTAGTAAGATGATGTCAATCTATTACTAATTCAGAACAAATTAGTAGTAGATTGACAGACGTATGAAAATCCCCGTCTCACCGCCCCCCTTTGGCCAACTGTTTGACGCCAATGCGGGTGAGTTCAGTCGACTGCTGCGCCTCCGCATCGGACCGGAGGTTCGCGGCAAGTACGAACACTGGGATCACTTGCGCCACTTGGCGCCACCCGAGGGTTTGAGCAGCGAGCAATGGTGGCTGGCGATCAAGTTGGCGAGGACGACCGCAGCGCGCGATCTACCGTTGAAGGACCGGGATGGCCGGCCGTTCCGGGTCGTACTGACCGATTCGATCGCAGAGAAACTGCACACGATCACCCGCGAATGTTCGGGGTCCCTGCGTGGGCTGGACAGCATCGCCGCCGACCGCGCGAAGGAACGTTTCCTGATCCGCTCGCAGATCGAGGAAGCGATGACTTCCTCGCAATTGGAGGGCGCGGGAACCACTACCGCAGTTGCCAAGGAGATGCTCCGCAGTGGCAGGGCACCCAGGGATCATGGCGAGCGCATGATCCACAACAACTATCTGGCGATGCAGGAGCTCAAGCGGTGGCGCGATCAACCGCTGACGCCGGATGCGGTGTTTGAAATACACCGACTGCTCACCGCCGACACGTTGGATGATCCTGCGCAGGCGGGCAGGTTCCGCACGGCTGACGACAATATCGTGGTGGAGGACGGAGAGGGACGCATCCTGCACATGCCACCGCATGCGGACGAACTTCCGATGCGGTTGCAGGCGCTTTGTGATTTCGCCAATGGCGAGCACGAGGCAGGCTTCTTGCACCCGGTGATCCGTGCCATCGCCCTGCATTTCCAGATCGGTTACGACCATCCCTTCTGTGACGGCAACGGACGAACCGCGCGCACCCTGTTCTATTGGTCGATGTTGCGGTCCGGTTATTGGCTGACCGAATTTCTTTCGGTCTCCAGTGTATTCAAGCGTGCGAAAGCCAAGTACCTGCGTGCATACCTGTACACGGAAACGGACGAGGCGGATTTGGGCTATTTCGTCGATCACCACCTCGATGTGATCCTCGGTGCCATCGACGGACTGCATGGCTGGCTTACACGCAAAGCCGAGGAGCGCCAACGCGCGGAAGGCATGCTGCGTCCTGGCTCGCGCCTCGGCGGCAAACTCAACCACCGGCAGAGGGAACTATTGTTGGATGCGGTTCGACACCCGGACAAGAGCTACCGCATCGACCGCCATATGCAGATCCAGGACGTCAGCTATCAGACAGCCCGCTCGGATCTTCTGGCGCTGGTGAAACTCAAGTTGATGCGCAATGAGCGTATCGGCAACGCATTCGTGTTCACGCCAGCGAAGGATCTAGTCGAAAAATTGAAGGCATAGCGCAGCGAATGCCGCGGATCGGCTTCAGGTTCCCGCAACGATGCTCCGCGCCACCGCTTCCGCGGTCTTGATGCCGTCCACGCCGGCCGAGAGGATGCCGCCGGCATACCCCGCGCCTTCGCCGGCGGGGAACAACCCACGGGTGTTCAGGCTGTGGCCGTCTTCGCCGCGGGTGATGCGCAAGGGCGATGACGTGCGCGTTTCCACGCCGGTGAGCAGGGCATCATCCATCGCGAAGCCGCGGATCTGCTTGTCGAAGGCGGGCAGCGCTTCGCGGATGGCGTCGATCGCATAGCGCGGCAGCGCTTCGTCCAGCGAGCCGAGCGTCACCCCCGGCGTGTACGACGGCAGCACCGCGCCGAATGCGGTGGATGGACGATTGCGGATGAAGTCGCCGACCCGTTGTGCCGGTGCGGAGTAATCGCCGCCGCCCAGCACGAAGGCCTGCGATTCCCAGTGCCGTTGCAACGCGATACCGGCCAACGGGCCTTCGCCATGGGGCGCGTAGTCCTCCGGTGTGATGCCGACCACGATGCCGGCATTGGCGTTGCGCTCGTTGCGCGAGTACTGGCTCATGCCGTTGGTGACCACGCGG
>DAOOCX010000189.1:0-4098 GCA_035408605.1 Thermomonas sp.
AGAACGGCGTGGAACCGAATTCGGTGAGGTTGGCCAGGATCGGCACCTTCACCGCCGCCTTGACCTTGCGGTAATCCTCGAGCGAGGTCATCGCTTCCGGGAACACCATGTCGGCGCCGGCTTCGACGTAGGCGACGGCGCGCTCGATCGCGCTGTCCAGACCCTCGACCGCGGCGGCGTCGGTGCGCGCCATGATCACGAACCCGGCATCGGTGCGCGCATCGACCGCGGACTTCACCCGATCGACCATCTCCTGCGTACTCACCACTTCCTTGCCCGGACGATGCCCGCAACGCTTCTGCCCGACCTGGTCTTCCATGTGCACCGCGGCCACGCCGATGCGCTCGAAACTGCGGATGGTGCGGCCGATGTTGAACGCCCCGCCCCAGCCGGTATCGATGTCGACCAGCAACGGCAGGCCGGTGGCGTCCACGATGCGGCGTGCGTCGGTCAGCACGTCCTCCATCGTGGAGATGCCAAGGTCTGGCACGCCCAGCGAGTTGGCGGCAACACCGCCACCGGAGAGGTACAGCGCCTTGTAACCGGTGCGCTTGGCCATCAGGCCGGCATAGGCGGTGATCGCGCCCATCACCTGCAGCGGGGATTCGGCGGTGAGGGCGGCACGGAAGCGTGCGCCTGCGGTCTCGGACATGACGGCGGTCCCTGGGGCGGAGTCCGCCATTTTAGCGCGTCGCCCTGACTCGCCGGCACCCGACTAAAGTCCCGACCGGATCCGTTCCTTCAATGCCGCCAATGCCTCGGGACCGAGTTCCCCCAGCGCGCCACGCCTGGCCTCGGGGATGTGCGCGGCAGGATCGCCCTCGCCGAACACGTAATGATCGAACAGCGTGCGCCATGCCTGTCGTTCGGCCGGCGGCAATGCAGCGAACGCCAGCCGCGCATGCAGCAACGCGCCGAGCGCCGGTGCCGTTGGGCGGCCCTCAAGCTGGGCCGGCATCCACCAGTAGTTCACCAGCGCGTTGAGCGGTTCCAGCGATTCGACCTGGTGCCACCACAGTGGCGGCATGTACAGGGCATCGCCGGGCTCCAGCTCGGCGATGAGCGCATTGGCCAGCGCCTCGCGCAGTCGCGGGTAATGATCGAAGTCCGGCTTGTCCGGGCGCGCCAGGGTGATCGCCGCGCCGGTCGGCGCGAAATCCAATGGGCCGATGTAGAGATTGGCCACCTGGTCGGTCGGGAACAGGGTGAAGCGGCGCCGGCCGCACGCAACCACGGCGATGTTGTGCGAGGCATCGAAATGCGCCGGGGTGACGACCCGGTTGCCTGCCCACAGCCGCGGCTGCACCGACGCCGGCAGGCAGGGCATCGGATGCGTGGCGAGGAAGCCCGGCAGGCATTCGGACACAAGCGCGCTCTGCAAGGCGAGTCCCGGCACCGGCCCCTGCATGCGGCTGTAGGCCGCGAGCCGCTGCAGGGCATCGGTCACGCCGACCTTGAAGTGCCGGTAGTTGAAGCCGTCCAGCGCCGCGTTGTAGCCGACCACGCCTTCCGCGTCCGGCGGCATGCGCAGCACGTCCACCCGGCTGCCGTTGTCGAGCGCGGCCACCGCCTGCGCGAACTCGCCGAAGGACCGCTTCGCCGCTTGCACCAAGGGCCAGTCGCGGCACAGGCCACGGATCACCAGCGGCTCGCCCGCAGCCACCATATCGGCCAACGCGAAATCGCGTGCGTCGTTGGCGAACTCGGCGATGGGCGCGCTCATGCAATGGCCGTGCGATCAGGGGGAGCTGCACGCAGTGTGCGCGAGCGAACGCGCAAACGAAAACGCCGGGCTTTGCCCGGCGTTCCGTGGTGCAACTGGGGCGCCTGGATCAGAGCAGGTGCGCCACGCCGGCGCGCTCTTCTTCCAGCTCGGCCAGGGTCTTGTCCATCGCCGCGCGGCTGAAGTCGTCGACCGGCAGGCCTTCGATGCGGGTGTATTCGCCATTGGCGCAGGTCACCGGCACGCCGTACATCACGCCTTCCGGGATCCCGTAGCTGCCGTCGGACGGCACGCCCATGGTCACCCACTTGCCATCGGTGCCCAGCGCCCAGTCGCGGATGTGGTCGATCGCGGCATTGGCCGCCGAGGCGGCGGACGACAGGCCGCGCGCCTCGATGATCGCCGCGCCGCGCTTGCCGACCTGCGGGATGAAGGTGTTGGCGTTCCAGTCGGCGTCGCCGATCCTGTCCTTCAGCGACTCGCCGCCGACCGTCGCGAAGCGGTAGTCCGGGTACATGGTCGGGCTGTGGTTGCCCCACACCACCAGCTTCTCGATGTCGGCCACTGCCACGCCGGCCTTGTTGGCCAACTGCGACAGCGCGCGGTTGTGGTCCAGGCGCAGCATCGCGGTGAAATTCTTCGCCGGCAGGTCCGGCGCGGACTTCATCGCGATGTAGGCATTGGTGTTCGCCGGGTTGCCGACCACCAGTACCTTGACGTTGCGGCTGGCGACCTTGTTCAGCGCGGCGCCCTGTGCGGTGAAGATCTTGGCGTTCTCCAGCAGCAGGTCCTTGCGCTCCATGCCCGGGCCACGCGGACGCGCGCCGACCAGCAGGGCGTAGTCGGCGTCCTTGAACGCGACCTCGGCGTCGTCGGTGCCGACCATTCCGGCCAGCAGCGGGAACGCGCAGTCCTCGAGCTCCATCATCACGCCCTTCAGCGCGGCTTGGGCCTTCTCCATCGGCAGTTCCAGCATCTGCAGGATCACCGGCTGGTCCTTGCCGAGCATTTCGCCGGAGGCGATGCGGAACAGCAGGGCGTAGCCGATCTGGCCGGCGGCGCCGGTGACTGCAACACGGACGGGGGCTTTCATGGGGTGCGACTCCTGGATGACAGTGCGGCGTGGGGCCGCGTCGGATGTTCGATGTGGATCAGGCCGCCTTCGAATCAGGCAAGTTCTGCGAAGAATTCCTGGATGCGCGCCAGGCCCGGTGCCAGCTGCGGCGTCGGGCAGGTATAGCTGATGCGCAGCGCGCGCGGCTCGCCGAACGCGGAACCCGGCACGCAGGCCACGCCCTTGGCTTCCAGCAACGCATTGCAGAAGTCGACGTCGTCCGCGATCTTCGTGCCATTGTGCGACTTGCCGAACGCGCAGCTGATATCCGGGAATACGTAGAACGCGCCTTGGGGACGCGGGCAGACCACGCCCGGGATCGCGTCCATCACTGCCATCACCTGGTCGCGCTTGGCCTGGAACTCGGCGTTCTTCTGGGTCGGCACGTCCTGCGGCCCAGTGAGCGCGGCGATCGCCGCGGCGGTGACGATCTCGGGGATGTTGGTGATGTGGTTGGAATTCATCGTGGTGACCGCCTTGGCCACCGACTCCGGTCCGGCCATGAAGCCCACGCGCCACCCCGGCATGCCATAGGTCTTGGACAGCGAATCGATGAAGATCACGCGGTCACGCAGCTCCGGGTGGACCTGCACGAAGTTCACGTATTCCAGTCCGTCGAACAGCATCCGGTTGTAGATGTCGTCGCTGATGATCCAGGTGTCCGGGTACTTCACCAGCACGTCGGCCAGCGCGACGATCTCGTCGCGGGTGTAGACCATGCCGGTCGGATTGGACGGATTGTTGAACAGGAACACCTTGGGCTTCTTCGCCAGCGCGGCGTCGAGCTGGGCCGGCGTCATCTTGTAGTCCTGCGACGCCGGGCACGGCAGCAGTTCCACCTTGGCGTTGACGATCTCCGCGATGTCCATGTAGCTGGTCCAGTACGGCACCGGGAAGGCGATGGTGTCGCCTTCGTCCAGCAGCGCCTCGGCCAGGTTGTAGATCACGTGCTTGGCGCCGATCCCGGTGGCGCAGTTGACCCGCGCGTAGCCGGTCAGGCCGATCTTCTCGATGTGGGCCAGGAAGGCGTCCAGCAACGCGTCGCTGCCGCGGTTGCTGCCGTACTGGCCGCTGTCCTTGGCCAGTGCCTCGCGCGCGGCGGCATAGACATGTTCGCCGGGCAGGAAGTTGGGGACGCCGATCGAGAAGCTGATGATGTCGCGGCCTTCCGACTTCAGGCGCTTGGCCTTCTCGGCGACGGCCATGATGGCGCTGGGCTTGGCGCGACTCATGCGCCGGGCGAGTTGAGGCATCGTGGGGG
>DAOOCX010000190.1:0-4032 GCA_035408605.1 Thermomonas sp.
CGATCGCGCCCCGCCCATGCTCGGGGGCGGTCGCAGCAGCGCGTGCAGGGCTTCGGCGTCGGCAGACAGCAGCGCGGTGCCGCTTGGCAGGCTGCCGCGGCCCAGGGTGTCGACCTGCAGGCGCGCGGGGAGCTGGTAGCCGCGCACGTCGTCGGTATCGGGGTCGATACGCGTCTCGATCTCGACCATCAGCCGTCCCATCTGCGCCGGGCTGCCCTCGAAGTGGAACACCGAGTACTGCACCGGTGTGGCCTGACGGACCAGGAAGCGATGCAGCCGGATCAGTCTACGTGGGTCGGTGATGTCGTAGCTGATCAGCCAGGCGCGCGGCGCGTTCATTGCCATGCTTCGACCTCGCGGGCGAGGTGGCGCTCGAGGTCGCCGAGGTGGAGCAGCAGGCGGCCTTCGTGCTCGTGCGCCCAGGCTTCGAACAGGCGGGCAACGCTCTGACCAGGGGCGACGCCGGCGGGCAGCGCGCCGCATTCGAGGTTGAGCTCCGCCCACAACAGTGCGCCGAGCTCGACCCCGAGCGCCAGCCGACTCGCCCCGAAGCCCCAGTAGCACGCCTGCAGGCCTTGGCGCTGCAGGCGGTCCATGGCGATCGCCTCGCACCAGGCCTGCCCCTGCTCGGGGAAGACGAGCGGATGGGTGCCGTTGTAGACGAGCTCGCGCTTGAGCTCGGAGAAGGCAATGGGGTCGAACTCCCGCCCGGCGCGTGCGGCGCGCTGAGCGGTGGTGGTCAGCGTCTCGAGCCGACGGCGCGCGCGCCAGTTGGCGAAGCGCGCGGGCCAGTCCGGCAACTCCAGATAGGTCTCCAGGAGCGTGGCGAAGGGCAAGGCTTCGTCCTGATGGCCTTGCGTGCAACCGAGGGCGTGGCCGCGGCCGTCCACCCAGGTGATCGGTACGCCGTGCTCCAGGCAGAGCGCGAGTGCCTGGCCGCTCCAGGCGACATGGCGGTTGCACACGATGCGGCACAGGCGGGCAAGCGGAAAACGCAGCGGCGCGCCCTGGTCGCGGCGCAGCACCAGATGGTCCGGCCCGGCATCCATGCGTGCCGGCGTGCTGGCGAGCAGGTAGAGCGGCTTGCGCGGCGGCAGCGCGGCGGCGGCATGCGTACGACGGGCGGGCGTAACCATGGTCGTGTCTCCGCGTTCAGAACAGGTCCGGGTCCTCGGCCTCTTCCAGCCATTGCTTGCCCTCGCGCGCCATGCCGCGGGCGAGCCTGGCGCAGGCCAGTCGCAACCAGCGCCGCGGGAAGCGGGCGGCGCGTTCCCAGCCGGCGTAGAAGTGCCCGCGGCCGGTCTTGCCGAGCAGACAAGCGCCACGGTCGTCGGTGAAATGCTCGGCGCGCAGCTGGCCGGTGGAAAATTGCCGCCACACCCAGGCATCGACCGTCGGACGCAGCGGCTCGATGAGATCGCAGGCGAGCGACTCGCGACCGAAGGCCGGGCGGTGATAGAAGCCGAGCAGCGGGTCGAGCCCCGCGGCGTGGGCGCTGCGCACCGCCTCGAAATGCAACAGGGTATAGCCGAGCGACAGACAGGCATTCACCGGGTCGCGCGGTGGGCGCCGGTTGCGGCCGGTAAAGGCGAGCTCGGGGGCGAACAGCGCCGTCAGGCCGTGGAAGTACGCACGCGCCGCTGCGCCCTCGAGCCCGCGCAGGCGAGCACTACCGGCAGGCTCGGCGACGACGGTGGCGAGCGCGTCGGCAACGCCGCCGCGTGCGTCGAACAGCGGCTTGCGGCGGTCGGGCCGCTGCGCCATCGCGGTGTCGAGCAGGCGCAGCTGGTGGCGCAACTTGCTGCGCACCAGCTTGCGCGACCACGCGTCGCAGAACTCCGCATCCAGCACTTGCCGGGTTTGTGCAAGCCGGATCGCGGCGTCGTTGTGCGCCGGGCCGAGCACGATCGCCACCCGCCGGCTCATGCGCGGGCTCTGCAGCAGAATGGCGGCGCCGGCCTCGGCGAGCTTGAGCAGCACCGTGCTGTCGAGCCGGGTGCGTGCGCCCTGGATCACCACCCGGTCGAGCAAGCGCAGCGGCACGGTCTGGCTGCGGGTGCCGTTCTCGTACAGTGCGAGCGCGCCATCGGCGAAACGGACTTCGAGGTCGGCACGATCGAGCAGCAAGGTGGCCATGGCAGTTCATCCCACGTAGAAGTAGTCGGGGTCGGCCGGCTTGGTCGCCACGCCGAGCGCATAGGTGCGCGCGCTCGGGTCGAGGCGCAGCAGGAAGAAGCGGTCGCGCGTCTCGTCGAGCAGCAGTGCCATGTCGTGCAGCAGCTCATGGCGCGCGCCCGCGGTGAGGAAGACCTCATGCACCGACTTCTGCCCGCCGGTCACGTAGCCGCGCACCAAGGCCAGCGCGGCGACCAGCCGGCGCGGATCGGCGACGTCGTAGGCGGCAAGGTAGAAATCGCGCTTGGGCATGATGGCGGCGGGCACGGTGGTTTGCGGGTGAGCCCATCATGGCGCCCTGCCGGGCCGTCGTCAGCGCCGGCAAGCTTGCGATCGCGCGGCAAGGACCGGGATACGCCGACACTGGCGGCCTGTTCAAGCAGCCGGCCAAACCCCATGCCCCGTCACCCGCAAAAGCCGCACCGACCGTCGTCTGCCGACCAGCGTTCCGGCGAGCGCTGCGGCGAGCGGATGGCGCGTGCCCGCCGTACACGCGACGAGTTGGCCAACAATGCGTGGCTCCGCTTTCTGTGCGAGGTGAGTACCGCCTGGGACAGCGCCAAGAACGAGGCGGCTCTCGAGCGCATCCGCGCAGCAGTGCAACCAGGCGCCCGCAAGCGTCGCCTCGGGCGCCTGGGGCGGGCCATGCTTCAGGCGCTGTTGGCGCTGTCCTGGGAAATGCTGCTTGCGGTGTCGTTCCCGGTGGTGGCCTTGCTGATCCAGGTCGTCGTGCAGCTGGGCGTCTACGCCTTCATGGCGTACGTCATCTACAAGTTGCTGACGGTCTGGTAGCAGGCGTGACAGCCAAGCCAGCGCAGCGCGGCAGCAGACCGTGGCCATTGCGCAGGGCGATCCATCCGGCCTCGCAGCGTCCCGCAGGAGGCCTCCCGAGCGCTGCTCCAGAAGGTCGCGCCGTGCCCGAGGCGGCCGAGAGGGGTACTGCGTTCGTTCGGACGAACGCCTTCCGCGACCCACTGCTGCGCTGACTTCTATCGATCCCTTTGAATTCAGGGCATCAGTTCGAACGACTCAATGCTCGCCGCAGCACCGAAACCGGAGGGTCTCAATCCCTTTGAATTCAGGGCATCAGTTCGAACCCCCGTGGATGATGCGCGCTCTCGAAGACGCGCGTCTCAATCCCTTTGAATTCAGGGCATCAGTTCGAACTGCGGGAATACGATCAGGTTATCGGCCGGTTCTGTCTCAATCCCTTTGAATTCAGGGCATCAGTTCGAACAGGTCGAAACATCGTTCCATGACGGCTTTGAAGCGTCTCAATCCCTTTGAATTCAGGGCATCAGTTCGAACACGTGGAGGTGTTCAAGCACGGGCCGGAGGACAAGTCTCAATCCCTTTGAATTCAGGGCATCAGTTCGAACCCGTCGTCTACGGGGTCTACGAATATGACACGCGTCTCAATCCCTTTGAATTCAGGGCATCAGTTCGAACCCTTCAGGCTGAACTCGATGCACTGAAGGCGTGAAAGTCTCAATCCCTTTGAATTCAGGGCATCAGTTCGAACTCGCCACGAAATCCGACAAGGAGAAGGCCGCGTTGTCTCAATCCCTTTGAATTCAGGGCATCAGTTCGAACGCTCGACGCGGACACGATTGAGGCAGCAAAGAAGTCTCAATCCCTTTGAATTCAGGGCATCAGTTCGAACGTCGGTTCTCGGTCGAAACGGCACCGAATGAAGTCTCAATCCCTTTGAATTCAGGGCATCAGTTCGAACCACCCGAGGAGTGCGGGTGCCTCGATGCGCCCACGGTCTCAATCCCTTTGAATTCAGGGCATCAGTTCGAACCTCCGGCCGGTGGAACGCCGAGAGGGGTGAGGGCGGTCTCAATCCCTTTGAAT
>DAOOCX010000191.1:0-3992 GCA_035408605.1 Thermomonas sp.
GCGCACGTGGTGCATCCGCTCGCCGGGCAGGGCGTGAACCTGGGCCTGCGCGATGTCGCCGCTTTGCGCGAACATGTGCGTGCGGCGAAGGCGCGTGGTGGCGATATCGCATCGCCGTCGCGGCTGGCACGCTGGGCGCGCGAACGACGCAGCGAGAACGCCGTGAATGCGCATGCGTTCGAGGCGATCAACCGCGTGTACAGCAATGACGCAATGCTGCCGACGTTGTTGCGCGGACATGCGCTGGGAATCGCAGGAAAGCTGCCGCCGCTGGCGCGCGCGTTCTGGCGGCACGCGGCCGGGGTATGAGCATCAGCGAGCAGGCGTCGCGAACACCGTGATCTCTTCGCGGTCGTGGTACAGCTGCTTGGCGCGGATCGTCAGCGGCTTTTCCGCTTGTGACGCGAAGAGCTCGAGGCACAGCTGGGTTTCCTGCCAGCGCTTCTTCATCGGCAGCTTGAGGTTGAAGATCGCGTGGCGGCACCAGCCCTCGCGGAACCAGGTGGCCATGCGCTCGGCGACGCGACGCGGTTGTTCGACCATGTCGCAGACCATCCAGTCCAGCGGCTGCTGCGGCTGCCAGCTGAAGCCGTCGGCGCGCAGGTGTTCGACCAGGCCGTTGTCCAGCACGTGTTGCCGCAACGGGCCGTTGTCGATCGCCTGCACGCGCAGGCCCTGGCGGGTCAGCACCCACGTCCATCCGCCGGGAGCGGCACCCAGGTCGGCGGCGCGCATGCCATCGCGCAGCAGGCGCTTGCGTTCCTCGTCATCCAGCAGGACCAGCAAGGCCTCTTCCAGCTTCAGCGCGGAGCGCGAGGGCGCATCGGCGTGCATGCGCAAACGCGGGATGCCGAGCGGCCACGGCGCGCTGTCTTCGGGGTCGCCGCTGGCCAGCAGCGCGTGGTCGCCATCCAGCATGCAGGCATGCAGGCGCAACAGTCGCGGGTTGTCTTCCTTCGTCAGCGTGCCCGCCTTGCGCAACGCCGGGCGCAGGGCATTACCCAGGCTGCGCGCCAGGCCCGACATCGGCTTGCCGGCATCGGAGTCCGGATGCTCCATCACCAGCTCGCCGAAGCGGATGTCCGCAGGCAGCGCGGCCTGGATCGGGGTGATGCGATCGCGCGGATCCAGTGCTTGCAGATCGGCGAACAGGCGCAGCTTCTGCCGCGCGAACACCAGCGTCGACCACGGCAACGCGCGCGACAAGTCGTCCGCGTCTTCACAGGCGAAGAGTACGAAGCCGCTGTTGCGCTCGGTGCGCGCGTAGCCGGCGAATCCGGCCTGCGCGGCGCGCTCGGTCAGTTCCGCGGCGAGTTCCGGTTCGAAGCCGGCGCGGCAGTAGCAGAGCAGGGCGTTGATCTGCTCCCTCCCTTGCGAAGGCAGGGGAGGGTTGGGGTGGGGTTGCTCTGTCATGTGGGAGGTTTCCTTGTTTGGAGCAGACCCCCTCCCGGCCTCCCCCTGCATTCGCAAGGGGAGGGGAAGAGCTCAGTACTTCGCGCCGCCCAGTTCGCCGTACGCCTTGAGCACCGCACAGGCGGCATCGCGTTCGATGTCGCGCACGACCTCGATGCCGCGCGCATTCAGTTCGCCGATCCAGTCCGCCGGCAGCGGGCCTTCGTCGAATTCGGTCAACGCCATCACGTCCTCGGCGCGCGCACCGATCAGCAGGCGGTCGATGCCGGCCCACACAGTCGCGCCGTAGCACTGGCAGCAGGGCTGCGAGGACGTTGCGAGGGTGATCGGGCCGATCGGGTTGTCGTCGGCATCGCGGTTCAGGCGCAGGCGCTGGGTGCGGCCCTGCGCCAGCATGTAGGCCATCATCTCGGCATGCGCCACGCTGCATGCGTGCGGCACCACGCGGTTCACGCCGATGGCGATGATGCGGTCGTCCGGGCCGAACACCGCGGCGCCGAACGGACCGCCGGTCGCCGCTTCCACGTTGCGCTGCGACAGTTCGATGGCCAGGCGGAGTTTCTCCGCATCGGTTGCATAGACGCGGCCGACATCGACGGCGTCGTGCACCCATGCGGGCAAGGTCAGGTGGACTTGCGCGTACAGCATCAGGCCTTGCCCGCCCAGGTATCGCGCAGGGTCACGCTGCGGTTGAACACCGGCGTGCCGGCGACGTGGTCGTAGCGGTCGGCGACGAAATAACCGAGGCGTTCGAACTGGAACCCCTGCTCGGGCGCGCAGTCCGCCGCAGCGGGCTCCACGTAACCGGTGACGACCTTGCGCGAGGCGGGGTTGAGGTAGTCGCGATAGGTCTTGCCGTCGTCCTCGGCATCCGGGTTCGGCACGGTGAACAGGCGGTCGTACAGGCGGATCTCGGCGGGAATCGCATGCATCGCGCTGACCCAGTGGATGGTGCCCTTGACCTTGCGGTTGGCGCCTTCCATGCCGGGCCGCGAGTCCGGATCCAGCGTGCAATGCAGTTCGACCACGCGGCCGGCGGCGTCCTTGATGGCTTCATCGCAACGCAGGATGCCGGCGCCGCGCAGGCGCACGTCGCCGCCCACGGTCAGGCGCTTGAAGCCCGGCGGCGGAATTTCCTCGAAGTCCTCGCGCTCGATCCACAGCTCGCGCGAGAACGGGATCTGGCGCTCGCCCTGGGTCGCGTCCTTCGGGTGGTTGGAAAACGTGAGGGATTCCTGGTGGTCGTCCGCCAGGTTGGTGAGCACCACCTTGAGAGGGTCGATGACGGCCATGCGGCGCGGCGCATGCGCGTCGAGGTCATCGCGCAACGCGCCTTCCAGGATCGAGATGTCGAGCAGCGAGTTCTGCTTGCTGATGCCGACGCGGTCGACCATCAGGCGCAGCGCGGACGGCGTGTAGCCGCGACGGCGGATCCCCTGCAGGGTCGGCATGCGCGGGTCGTCCCAGCCGTCGACCAGCCGGTCTTCGACCATCGCCAGCAGCTTGCGCTTGCTCATGACGAGGTAGTTGAAATTGAGCCGCGAGAATTCGATCTGGCGAGGCTTGCCGGCTTCCTTTGGCAGGCCCTGCGGCACCAGCGGCTCCAGCAGGTCGGGATTGCCGGCCAGGTCCACCTTGTCCACGCACCAGTCGTACAGCGGGCGGTGGTCCTCGAACTCCAGCGTGCACAGCGAATGGGTGATGCCCTCGACCGCGTCGCCCAGGGCGTGGGCGAAGTCGTACATCGGGTAGATCGGCCATTCGGCGCCGGTGTTCTGGTGCTCGACGTGCTTGATCCGGTACAGCGCCGGGTCGCGCAGGTTGATGTTGCCGCTGGCCATGTCGATCTTGGCGCGCAGGGTGCGCGTGCCATCGGCGTACTCGCCGGCGCGCATGCGGGTGAACAGGTCGAGGTTCTCCTCGACGCTGCGCTCGCGGTACGGCGAATTGCGGCCGGGCTCCGTCAGGCTGCCGCGGTATTCGCGGACCTCATCGGCGCTCAGGTCGCAGACGAAGGCATCGCCCTGGCGGATCAGCTTCAATGCGGCCAGGTAGTACACCCCGAAGTAGTCCGAGGCATGGCGCAGGCTGGCCCAGTCGAAGCCGAGCCAGCGCACGTCGTCCTGGATGGCGCGCACGTACTCGGGGTCTTCGCGGGCCGGGTTGGTGTCGTCCAGGCGCAGGTTGCAGCTCCCGCCGAACTCCGCGGCCACGCCGAAGTCCAGGCAGATCGCCTTGGCATGGCCGATGTGCAGGTAGCCGTTGGGCTCCGGCGGGAAGCGGGTCTTGATCGCCGCGTGCTTGCCGTTGGCCAGGTCCTCGCGGACGATCTGGCGGATGAAGTCGGTCTTGGCCGGGGCGGCTTCGGCGGCGGTATTCGGAGGGGTCAGGGACACGTGGAATCGCACTTGCGGAACAGCGCGCTAGTGTAGCGGAGGCAAGCCAGATCGGAGTTTGCGGCCACTTGGCACGCTACGTGCATGCACCTCCCTCCGGGGGGAATCCATGCGCACCGTCTACGAGGCCGCGAACCTGATCGATGCCCACCTGGTGCGCCAGGCACTGGAGGCCGAAGGCAT
>DAOOCX010000192.1:0-3931 GCA_035408605.1 Thermomonas sp.
CGCCGCGATCTGCTCGCAGCCTTCGGCCACCGTCTCGATGATCTTCGGCGTCAGCTTCAGGCGGTCGAGCAGCGGCCCGGCAGTTCCCGCGGTCGTCGCGGCGTCCAGGTCGCGCGCGTTGGCGCTGACCAGCGCGTCGACATCGGCGCGCAGAAGCCGCGCGAGCGCGATCAGCGCGCGGTTCTTGGCCGCCGTCGGCGCGGCGGCCATATGCGCACTGGCGGCGCGGGCGGACGCGCCCATGCGGGCGATCACGGCTTGCAGGTCGGGTGCGTTCATGAGACCGATTGTCCCAAATTCGCTGTACCTTGACCTTCGCGCGGTGCTGCCGATGGCGCGGGGCGACCGGCTCCGCTCATGTCCTCCGGGCCGGAAAAGACCGGCCCTCCCCCTCTACTTCGCTGCGCCAGTCACCCCACGCCCTCGACAGCAGGCAACGTCGTCGCATGCGAATGCATTCAAACCCCCCGATTGCTTCGATGGTGGCAGGAGCTCTGTGACGGGTCGCTGTGTGGAGTGAAGTAAAGGGGGAGAGGCGGGCACAGCACGCCTCGGAGGACATGAACGCAACACAGCGGCACGCTGCAGTGCTCACGCTCCGAACTCGGGTGAGCGATCCGTTCAAGTGCGACTTGTTGTCACTGCGTCGCAGCGTCCTTCCACCCACCGCCCAACACCTTGTACAGCGTGACGCGGTTCTGCCGTTCGGCCGCCTGCGCCTGCACCACCGCCTGCTGCGCGGTGAACAGCGAGCGCTGTGCATCGAGCACGTCGAGGTAGCTCGACGCGCCATTGCGGTAGCGCAGGTCGGCCAGCTTCGTGCGCACCTGTTCGGCAGCGGCCTGCGCCTGCTGCGCTCGCAGTTGTTCGCCCAGTGTCGCGCGACCCGCCAGCGCATCGGCGACCTCGCGAAAGGCGCTCTGCACGGCCTTCTCGTACTGGGCGGTGGCGATGTCGCGATTGACCTGCGCCGCGTCGAGGTTGGCCTGATTGCGTCCTGCGTCGAAGATCGGCAGCACCAGCTGTGGCGCAAAGCTCCAGGCCAGGCTGCCGCCCTTGAACAGGTCCGACAGCTGGGTGCTCGCGATGCCGACGCTGGTGCTCAGCGTGATCCGAGGGAAGAACGCCGCACGTGCCGCGCCGATGTTGGCGTTGGCCGCGATCAGTTGCTGCTCGGCCTGCCGGATGTCGGGCCGGCGGCTCAACAGCTCGGACGGCAGACCCGCCGGCACGTCGGGCAGCACGGTCTGCGCCAGTGCCGATGCGCCCACGGGTGTGGTCGCCGACGCCGCATCCGGCGGCACCGGCTGCCCCAGCAGCAGGGCCAGCGCGTTCTCGTCCTGGGCCCGCTGCCGGGTCTGCTGCGCGAGCGCGACCCGCGCACCTTCGAGCAGCGATTCGGCTTGTCGCAAGTCGAGTTCGGACGACGCGCCGTGGTCGAACTTGAGCCGAGTCAGCTTCATCGATTCCTCGCGCGACGCCAGCGTGCGACGCGTCAGTTCGAGCAACTCGTCATCGGCCAGCAGCCCGAGCCAGGCGTTCGCCACCGATGCAACCAGGCTGATCTGCACGGTCTTGCGCGCTTCCTCGGTACCGGCGAATTGCGCCAGCTGCGCCTGGCTGAGGCTGCGCACCCGGCCGAAGAAATCGAACTCGTACGCGGTGACCGACAGGCCGGCCGTGTAGGTGCTGTTGATGCTGCTGCCGGAGCCGCTGCCCACGCGGGGCGAGCGTGATCCGGTGATGCCGCCATTGACGGTGGGCAGCTCGTCGGCGCGCCGCACCTGGTATTGCGCGCGCGCCTGCTCGATGTTCAGCACCGCGACGCGCAGGTCGCGGTTGTTCTTCAGCGCGAGGTCGATCAGCCGCTGCAGTTGCGGATCGCTGAAGTAGCGCTGCCATTCCAGGTCAGCTGCGGGCGTGCTGTCGGGAACCGCCTGCGTGCCCGTGCCGGGGAAGGCCGCAGGCACCGGCGCCGCGGGGCGCACGAACTCGGGAATCATCGAACCGCAGCCGGCGATGCCAGCCACCAGCAGCGCAAGCGTGCCGGACCGCAGAGGGTGAACGAAGGCAGTTGGCAGCGTCATGGTGCATCTCCTGGGCCCGCGATCGGCTGCGCGTCGGCGATCGCCGGACGCCGGCTGAACACGCGCATCACCACGACATAGAACACCGGCACGAAGAACACCGCCAGCAGCGTCGCCGTGAGCATGCCGCCCATCACGCCCGTGCCGATCGCGCGCTGGCTGGCCGAACCGGCCCCGCTGGCGAGGACCAGTGGCAGCACGCCGAGGATGAAGGCGAGCGAAGTCATCAGGATCGGCCGGAAACGCAGGTGCGCGGCCTCGAGCACGGCCTCGACCACGCCCTTGCCCTGCGCATGCAACTCCTTCGCGAACTCGATGATCAGCACCGCGTTCTTCGCCGACAGCCCGATGATGGTGATCAGGCCGACCTTGAAGAACACGTCGTTCTCCATCCCGCGCCAGCCGATGCCGAGCACCACGCCGAGCACGCCGAGCGGCACGACCAGGATCACCGCCAGCGGAATCGACCAGCTCTCGTACAGCGCGGCCAGGCAAAGGAAGACGGCCAACAGGGAGAAGGCGAACAGGAACAGCGCCGTTGATCCCGACAGCTTTTCCTCGCGCGACTGGCCGGTCCACTCGTAGGCGAATCCTGGCGGCAGTTGTCCCGCGAGGCGCTCCATTTCGGCGATGGCCGCGCCGCTGCTGACGCCCTTGGCCGGCTCGCCCTGGATGCGCATCGCCGGGTAGCCGTTGTAGCGCACGGTCTGCATCGGCCCGTTGATCCACCGGGTGGTCACGAAGGACGCCAGCGGCACCGGCTGGCCGGCGCTGTTGAGCGCGTTGAGCTGCAGCAGGTCATCGGGCTGCATGCGCGCAGGCGCATCGGCCTGCACCACCACGCGCTGCATGCGCCCGGCGTTCGGGAAGTCGTTGACGTAGGACGAGCCCAGCGCGGTCGACAGCGTCGTGTTGATGGCGCCGAACGTCACCCCCAGCGCGCCCGCCTTGTCGCGGTCGACATCGAGCTGGAGCTGTGGGGCGTCTTCCAGGCCGTCGGGGCGCACCGACACCAGCAGCGTGCTCTTGGCGGCCATGCCGAGCAACTGGTTGCGCGCGGCCAGCAGCGCGTCGTGTCCGTTGCCGCCCCGGTCCTGCAGCCGCATCGCGAAACCATTGGCGCGGCCCAGTTCGCGGATGGCCGGCGGGCTGACCGGAAAGATGAATGCGTCGCGGATCTGGCCGAGCGCGCCGAAGGCCCTGGCGACCAGCGCCTGCGCGGTGTGTTCGGCGCCCTCGCGTTCGTCCCAGTCCTTCAGGGTGACGAAGCCCAGCGCAGCGTTCTGGCCGGTGCCCGAGAAACTGAAACCGAGCACGCTGACCATGCTCTGGACGTCGGGCTGCTTCAGCATCCAGGCCTCGGCCTGCTTCATCACCTCGGTGGTGCGGCCTTGCGTGGCTCCCGGCGGCAACTGCACGTTGACGAGGATGTTTCCCTGGTCCTCGTTCGGGATGAACGAGGTCGGCAGGCGACCGAACATCACCACCACCGCGCCGATGATCGCGGCGTAAATGATCAGGTAGCGTGCTGCGCGCGTCAGGATTCGGGCGACAACGCCCTCGTAGCCCTTGGCGGTGCGCGAGAAGCCGCGGTTGAACCAGCCGAAGAAGCCGGTCTTCGCGTGGTGGTGGCCCGCCTCTACCGGCTTGAGCAGCGTCGCGCAGAGTGCGGGTGTCAGCGAGAGGGCCAGGAACGCCGAGAAGCCGATCGCGCTGACCATCACGGCCGAGAACTGGCGGTAGATGTTGCCCACGGCGCCGCTGAAGAATGCCAGCGGAACGAACACCGATATCAGCACCACCGTCACGCCGACGATGGCGCCGGAGATCTGGCCCATCGCCTT
>DAOOCX010000193.1:0-3907 GCA_035408605.1 Thermomonas sp.
CGACGCAAGATGCGTTGCGCCCACCATCCAAGGGAGGATATTTCGATGAGCGAATTTTTCATCGGCCAGATCATGATGGCCGGTTTCAGCTTTGCGCCCAAGTACTTCGGGCAATGCAACGGGCAGTTGCTGCCTATCGCACAGAATCAGGCCTTGTTCTCGCTGCTGGGGACGCAGTACGGGGGCAACGGCACCACCACTTTCGCTTTGCCGGACCTGCGCAGCCGAACGCCGATCGGCTACGCAAGCTCGGTCGACCCCGGCTGGCAGCCGCCGGCGGTGCAGATCGGCCAGACCGGTGGCGTCGAGAACGTGACGCTGCTGCAGACCAACATACCGGCGCATACGCACGCCATGAATGCATCGACTAGTCCGGGCGACAACCGGATTCCCGCGACACGCGTGTTCGCCACCAGCACCAACAGCGCAGCAGCTGCCAACCTGTATGCGCCCTCGAGCGGCACCGCAGTGGTGATGAACGCCCAATCGGTGGCACCCGCCGGCGGCAATCAGCCGCATCCGAACCTGCAGCCCTACACCACGATCAATTTCTGCATCGCGCTGCAGGGCATCTTCCCGTCGCGCAACTGACGTCTGGTCGAGTCGGCGCGCGCGACGCGCCCGCTACGAACATCGCGGTTCTGGCGCGTCCTTCGACGCGCGGCCGCCCACCGAATCAACGGAGTGCATTCCCATGTCTCAACCTTTTGTCGGAGAGATCCGCATGTTCGGCTTCGGCCGGACACCCAACGGCTGGCAAGCCTGCGATGGCAGCCTGCTGTCGATCGCCGAATACGAAGTCCTGTTCACCCTGATCGGCACCACTTACGGCGGCGACGGCCAAGTCACTTTCGCCGTACCCGATCTTCGCGGCCGCCTGCCCATTCACCAGGGCACAGGCCCCGGCCTGAGCAACTACGTCATCGGCCAGGTCTCGGGCACGGAAACGGTCACCCTGAATACCCAGCAGATGCCGGCGCATACCCACGGCATGATCGCCACGACCGCCGCGTCGACCGCTCTGACGCCCGGCACCAACCTGCTACCAGGCACGGTCAGCGGCGACGTTTTCTACGCGACCGATCTCACCGGTGCCACCCCGGCCCCGATGGCGACGCAGTCGACCACCGTCTCCGGTGGCTCGCAGCCGCACGACAACACGATGCCGACGCTGACGGTGCAGTACTGCATCGCCTGGGCGGGCATCTACCCGTCGCAGTCATGACCCGTTCGCGCGTCCAAAACCATTTTCCACAGCGCCATGCCGGCGCGGCCGCGCATTCATCCGCGGCAAACCTCATCGGAGGAACCAGGTCATGACCGAGCCCTTTATCGGCCAAATCCAGCAATTCGGCTTCAACTTCAATCCCCGCGGCTGGGCGTTCTGCAATGGCGCCACGCTGCCGATCCAGCAGAACACCGCACTGTTCGCGCTGCTGGGCACGCAGTACGGCGGCAACGGCCAGACCACCTTCCAGCTGCCGAACTTCGCCGGCCGCGGCGGCTGTCAGCAGGGGCAGGGGCCGGGGCTCACGCCGCGATCGCTCGGCGAAACCTTCGGCACCAATACCGTCACCTTGACCAGCACCCAGATTCCGCAGCACAACCACGGCATCACTGCGTTCGCCCAGTCCGACGGCAACAAGAAGAGCGGTTCGCCGAGCAACAACAGCGCACTCTCCTCGTTAGGCAGCGGCACTGCCAAGCCATTCATCACGGCTCCACTCAACACCCAGTTCGCACCCAACATGATCCAACCCAGCGCAGGCGGCGGGCAGCCCCACCAGAACCAGCAACCGTATCTCGGCGTGAATTTCTGCATCGCGCTGCAGGGCATCTTCCCGTCGTTCCCCTGACGTGGCGATGGCGACACCGCAAACGTCGGCGCCGTTCCCCCGGGAACGCGCCGACCGCATGACCACTCCCGCGCTCCTCATCGAGCGCGGGTTTTCTTTGCGCGCCGCGCACGACGGCGACCTGCCGTGGCTGCGTGACCTGTACGCCAGCACCCGCGCCGAGGAAATGGCGCCGGTACCGTGGCCGGAAATCGCGAAACGCAGTTTTCTAGATCAGCAGTTCGGGCTGCAGCATCAGCACTATCTGAATCACTACGGCGACACCGATTTCCTGGCGATCGAGCACGCCGAACGCGGCCCGGTCGGTCGCTACTACCTGCAGCGCACCGCGCCCGATCATCTGCTGGTCGACATCAGTCTGTTTCCGGCACTGCGCGGCAGCGGCGTGGGCAGTGTTCTGATCCGCCAGAGCCAACAGGACGCCGCGGCGCTCGGCCGCGGCATGCGCCTGCATGCGCAGGAGTCCAATCCCGGCGCGCGTCGGCTTTACGAACGCCTGGGCTTCGTCGCCGAGGAGGGCGCCGAGGGCACGCATCGGCCGATGCGCTGGTCGCCGATATGACGCAGGAGGGCCTTCAGGCCCGATCTTTTCCGAACGATCACCGCGATCCTTGTAGAGCTCGGGCCTGAAGGCCCTCCTGCGACAATCGCCTCTCAGTTGAATACCGCCTGATACAGGAACCCGGCCTGCTCCTGCGCCACCGGCACCAGGAAAATGCCGGTCTCGCCGATCCGCGGGTGGCGCATCGGATAGATCTGCTGCGGGAACAGGAACGCCGCGGTATTGCGGAACAGCAGCGAGAACGGCTGACGCACGGCGTTCGGTGCATGGCCCTGCAACGGCCGCGCTTCGACCAGCACGAACTCCAGATCCATGTCGTTGATCGCGGCGAGGAACGTCTCGTTGACGCACCCGGCGAAGTGTTCCAGCGTCAGCAATTCCATTTAGCGCGGCTCCCCAGCCTGCGCTGCCCATCCGGCAGCAGGCGACATCCTCGCCGCAGCCGGTGGCCCGCACAAGCCCGACGACCTCAGGGACAGAGGTAGTGACGACCGCTGAACTACCTCCGCTGCCATTTCGCTGGCCCGCACATCCGGATTGCCGTTCGTCGGCCCGCCGTTGAATGATTGATATCAATTTGATATCAAATGCCAAAGCCCATTCCGGGCCGGCCGACGAGACCCGCCATGAAAGAGAACCCCATCCGCTCACTGCCCGGCATCCCGTTCCTGCTGGGTGTCCTCATCGTTGCCGCCTTCTCGGTCTGGCTGTTCGCCACCGGCATCGGCTCGGATCCGGACAACAACGGCGCCGCCTCGCCTGCCAGAATCTTCGCCGCCATCCTGCTGGCCTTCACCGCGTTCCTCAGCCTGATCGGCCTGTACACCGTGCAGCCCAACCAGGCCGCGGTGGTCAGCCTGTTCGGCAAGTACGTGGGCACGGTCAAGGAAAACGGCCTGCGCTGGAACAACCCGTTCTTCAGCAAGAAGAAGATCAGCCAGCGCGTGCGCAACTTCGAGAGCAGCAAGCTCAAGGTCAACGAACTGGACGGCAGCCCGATCGAGATCGCCGCGGTGATCGTGTGGCAGGTGGTCGATGCGTCCGAGGCCGTCTACAACGTCGACGACTACGAGAGCTTCGTCCACATCCAGTCCGAATCCGCGCTGCGCACGATGGCCACCAGCTATCCGTACGACCAGCACGAGGACGGCCAGGTGGCGTTGCGCAGCCATGCCGCCGAGGTCAGCCAGCACCTGAAGGACGAGTTGGGCGAGCGCCTGGCCGATGCCGGCGTGGCGGTGATCGATGCGCGCATCACTCACCTCGCCTACGCCCAGGAAATCGCCCAGGCGATGCTGCAGCGCCAGCAGGCCAACGCGATCATCGCCGCGCGCACGCGCATCGTCGCCGGTGCGGTGGGCATGGTGCAGATGGCTCTGGCCGAGCTCGAAAAGAACGGCGTGGTCAACCTGGACGAGGAGCGCAAGGCGCAGATGGTCAGCAACCTGCTGGTGGTCCTGTGCGGCGAGCGCGGCACCCAGCCGATCGT
>DAOOCX010000194.1:0-3806 GCA_035408605.1 Thermomonas sp.
CCTGACAGGAAAGAGACGGTCGACCGCGCCCTGGCGGCGGGCGTCGAGCACATCCGCCGACACTGCAGCCGCCGTGCGCATCGCTTCGCCGCCCGGGGATAGGGTCGGGCTGGCAAGGGCATTGCGTTCGGCAAGGATCACGGCGGCACTCCGATGGACATTTCTGCAAAGGCAGGAACCATCGGAGCGTTGCGGGGAGTACCGGGAAGAAGAACCGACTGGGTCGGCGTCGCGGACTGCGCGGGGCAGCTCGCAACCATCTTCCGGTGGACACGCAGGTCCCCGCAGGATTTGGCACCGCGAGGAACCGGCCGCAATGCGGTCGGTCCATCAGGTTGCCCCGGCTTCTTCGGGCCTGTCCCTCAGCCGGTCTCGATGGATGCGATCAGTCTGGCCACGCGCCCCGGACATGTCAATCGCTTTATCCGGATGAAGCGATGTAAATAACCAATCGTCATGACCCGGCGTCATCGGGAATACTGGCCATGACCGGCAGGGGCCGGCGGGACACACCATGCAGATACGGCGCCTCAACACCCTCCGCGCGATCGCAGCATTGATCGTGCTGGTCGGCCACTACAGCAACCGTGCCCAGCTCTGGGACGCGGTGCTGGGCACGCGTGCGCCGCAACTGGGGGTGATGCTGTTCTTCCTGCTCAGCGCGTTCCTGATGAGCGTGCTCTACATCGACCGCGTGCCGGACGCGCACGCCATGCGCCGCTACGGACTGGCGCGCGCCGGCCGCGTGCTGCCGCTGTTCGTGGCGGTGGTGCTGCTGTCGTGGGCGCTGGGCAAGGTCGGCATCCCGTGGCTCGCCGCATCGGTGTACGACATCCCCGACTGGAAGGCGATCGCGTCGCACCTGGCCTTCGTCTACGGCGCGCAGGTGTTGTGGACGATCCCCGCCGAAATCCACTTCTACCTGGTGTTCGCCCTGCTCTGGTGGCTGCGCCCGCGGCTGCCGTGGGCGATCCCGCTGTTCTGCACCGCCGTGCTGGCGCTCTACGCCAGCGGCCACTGGCCGGTCGGCCCCAAGCAACCCTGGATGGGATTCCCGATCGACCTGCCGGTGCTGCGCGGCCTGCCCTACTTCGTGGCCGGCATGGCGATCGGCATGCTCTACCTGCGCTGGCAGGCACCGGCGCGCTGGCGCCACCATGGGTTCGTGGCGGCGCTGGGACTGATCCTGCTGCTGTATCCCGCCATCTTCCAGCGATTGACCGGCTGGAGCTACGGCATGGGTGGTGGCGAGAGCCCGATGTGGTTCCTGCCGCCGCTGCTGCTGGCGATGTCGGCGATCTTCTTCGTGCTGGTGTTCCTGGTGCCGGATGGCAACCCGGTGCTGGAGCATCGCGTCGGCGATTACCTGGGCAACATCTCGTACTCGATGTACCTGCTGCACTTCCCGGTGCTGCTGGCGATGGGGCAATTCGGCCTCGCCAAGGGGGTCGGCGGCCTGCTGTTGTTCCTGGGCATCACCGTCCTGGCATCGTCGCTCAGCTATCGCTTCTTCGAACGCCCGATGCGGATGCGCATCCGCGCGAAGGATGCGCCCGCAACATGAGCATGCGGATCGCCATCGCCATCGGCCTCGCCGGCATCTTGGTGGTTGCCGGCTTGCCCCCGGCAGTCGGCGCGGATGCACGAAGCGATGAGCAGTCGCCCATCGCGGCCCTGCGCATCGAGCCCGCCGATGGCGAATACCTGGCGTGGGCCGACAACCGCCTGGCCGGTCCGATCGAAGTGATCCTGCGCGCGGGCGCGGGCGGCGACGTGCCCAGCGACCCACGCTTGCCCGCACGGGCCAGCGTCCCCGCCGGTGGCAGCGCGCTGGTGGCGCGGTTGCGGCCGCCCAACGGTCGAAGCGGCAACCTGCAACTGCGCATGCAAGCGGTGCCCGGCAGTTCCAATGCACGCCCGCGCGATGTCGAGTACCTGCCGCCACTGCGGGGGCAGGCGCGGATCGACCAGGGTTTCGGCGGCAGCTTCAGCCACGACGACGTGCAGAACCGCCACGCGCTGGATTTCGCCGCCGACATCGGCACGCCGGTCTTCGCCGCGCGCGCCGGCACGGTGATGCAGGTCGAGGCCGGCTTCCGCGCCGGTGGCATTGCCTCCCGCGACAACCGCGGCCGGGCGAACTTCATCCGCATCCTCCACGACGACGGCAGCATGGCGCTGTACGCGCACCTCGCCGTGGATGGCGTGCTGGTCCGGATCGGCCAGGAGGTGACGGCCGGCCAGCGCATCGGCCTGTCCGGCAACACCGGCTTCAGCACAGGTCCGCACCTGCATTTCGCGGTGCAGGTGAATCGCGGGATGCAGTTGATGTCGATCCCGTTCCGGATGCGCGGCGTGGCACCGGCGCGCTGACCCTGCAACCCTGCGGATCGGGGTTGTTCCGACCCGCGGATGACGATGGGCTGCGCGGATCGCTCCTCAGGACTTGGCGACGTCCGCAGCGCGCATGGCGCTGGCCTTCTCCTGCATGCCGAGGCGTTGGTACACGCCGGCGAGACGCTCGGCCGCGGTGCGCGTGCGTTCGTGCTCGGCACCAAAACGCGCCTTCAGGCGGGCATGACTGTCTTCAAGTACGCGCCTGGCATCGTCGAAGCGCCCCAACTGCGCCAGGCATTCGCCGCGATTGCTGTCGAAGATGGCGGCGAAGGGATGGTCCGCTCCCAGCCGCGCGCGTACCTGTGTCGACAGCGTGTCGAATTGCGCCAGGGCTTCGTCGAGTCGGCCGCGCTTCATCAGCAGCATGGCCAGGTTGTTGCGCGGCGCGAAGGTATCCGGGGCACCGGGGCCGCCACGCGACTCCTGCGCGGCCAGCAGGCTGCGCAACAGCGCCTCGGCACCGTCCAGGTCGCCCTGGTCTTCCAGCCCGTAGGCCAGCACGCTGCGAGCCACTAGCGCCTTGTCGTCGCCCTCGGGGCGATTGGCATCCAGCCAGGCACTGGCGCTGCGCACCAGCGGCACGCCTTCGGGAGCGTGCCCGCGCTCGATGAGCAAGGAACCCAGGTTCAGCTGGCTCATCACCGTCGCCGGATGGTTTTCCCCGAGCACGGCCACGCGGCCCGTGGCGGAACGCCTGAACGCCGCTTCCGCTTCGTCGGCATGGCCCAGCTTGTTCTCCACCACGCCGAGCTGGTTCCACGCATACAGCGTCTGCGGATGGCGCGACCCGAACTTGCGCACATGTCGTTCCGTGGCATCGCGGGCGACCTCGAGCGCGGCGGGATAGTCGCCGTCCAGTTGCAACGCGGACGCCAGCTGCAACTGCAGCCCGAGCGTGCGTTGCGCGTCCGCGCCCAGCACCTTGCGCGCTTGCGGCAGGAGAGCGCGCAGCGCCGCCACGGCCTCCTTCTGCTTGCCGCGCTCACGCAACAGTTCTGCGCCGGATTCGTCCAGCGCGATGCGAAAGGCCGGCGGCAAGGCGCCACGCCGAGCGCGCAGCTCGGCCAGGCCGGCTTCGCCGGTGTCGTAGTCGCCGGCGACGATGGCGCCACGCGCACGTCCCAGCAGCAGTTCGTCGCGCAGCGCCGTCGGCAATGCCTTTTGTGCCAATGCGGCATCGAAGGCGGCGCGCGAACGCGCACCATCGCCCAGTCCCAGCCAGGTGGTACCCAGCACCTGGTGCAGGCTGGCGATCGCACCCGGCGACAACGAGGACGATTCCAGCTCGGCCGCGGCGACATCCAGGACGTCGCGGACGCGCAGGTCGCGCCCCTGCGAATGCTCGGGATCGGCCTCGGTCAGCATGCCCTCCACGAAACCGTTCACCGCCGCCAGTTCCTGCGCGCGCG
>DAOOCX010000195.1:0-3798 GCA_035408605.1 Thermomonas sp.
CCGCGAACCTGATCGATGCCCACCTGGTGCGCCAGGCACTGGAGGCCGAAGGCATCCCCGCCTTCATCCGCGGCGAGGCACTGACAGGCGGCATGGGCGAACTGGGCGTGTTCGGCCTGCTCGCGGTGATGGTCCCCGAGGCTGCATGGCCTCAGGCGCGGGCGCTGGTCGAGGAGCTGGCGCTGGGTACTGCCGATGGCGAAATCGGCGAGTCCGACGACGGAGCGGCCGAATGCGCCTACTGAACAGGTTGCTGCCGATGCTGGCCCTGATCGGGGCGCTGTCGGTGCTGGGGTCGGCCTTGGCCTGGCTGATCCATGCGGATGCACCGATGCCGGGCGAGGTGCGGGTGCTGGTCAACGCCGGCCAGGACGGCGCCAGCGACACGCGACTCATCGCGCGTCCCGGTGCGGAACCCACGCTCAACGCCAGCCTCGACTTCGACTTGCCGGCGTCGCGGCAGGGACCCTGGGTGCTGTGGCTGCCACGCGAGCCCCTGCAATCCATCCTGGTGACCGGCAAGGATGCGCAGGGGCGCCCTTGGACAAGTGCGCCGGATGGATTCTTCACCCCGTCGCCGAGCGATGGTTTCGCGCCCGCCGGCTACGCGGTGGTGCTGCCGCATGGCCTCGTCGGCGCGCAGCGATTCCACGTCTCGATTCGCGCTGGCCTGCAGGCCGCACCCACGCCGAGGCTCATCGCCATCGATGGCGCCCTGCGCCTGACCGCGCGCGAGATGGTGTTCGCCAGCGCACTGTATGCCGCGTGGGCAACCCTGCTGATCGCGTCGCTGGCGTTGTACTGGGCGGTGCGCGACGTGCTGTTCCTGGCCCATGCGGCCTACACGCTGATGGCGCTGGTGTTCATGGCGGTGTTGCAGGGGCATCTGTACGCCATCCCCGGCATGGACATGGTCGCGGCGATGGGCATGCGCGGCTTCTGGCTGGCGGTGCTGCTGTTCAACCTGTGCAGCCTGTGGCTGGTGCTGCAGTTCGTCGATGCGCGCGGCTCGCGTGCGCGGCTGGTGCGCCGCTTGCCGATGCTGCTGCCGGTGGTCGCGCTGCCGGACGCACTGGCGTTCCTGCCGATGCCATCGGCCTCCGCGGCGTTGCAGGTCGCGGCGCCGCTGGCGTGGATGCTGTCCGCGCCCGCGAGCATCCTGGCGATGCTGGATGGCGCGCGTCGCGGCATCCCGATGGCATTGGCCGCGGCGACCCTGCTGATCGCGCTGCTGCTGGCCGCCGTTGCGCACATCGCGATGAACCGCGGGTTGTTGGTCGACGGCATGCTGGTCCGCCACGGCTACCAAGTCGTGCTGGTGCTGTTCTCGCTGGTGCTGTTCGTCGGTTTGAGCAGTCGGATCGGATCGGTGCGCCGGCAACTGGACGATGAGACCAGCGCGCGCCGCGACAGCGAGGCACGCCTGCGCCACGAGCAGGTCCGCACCCGCCTCACCCAATCCTTGCAGCAGGTCATGCGCGAGGTGCCGGAAGACCGCATCGCCCATGCCGCCTTCCGCCTGCTCGGCGCGCACGCCGGCGAACTGCTGGGTACCGAGGACGCCCTGGTGCTGGGCGACGACTACCTCGGCGACGGCAAGCTGTTCGTCCAGGCCACCGCCAAGACCACGACGACGGCGCGGGCGGTGCAGGCCGCGCGCGCACTGGTTCGCGACCATGCGCGTAACCGCGAGCCGGTCGAGGTGCGCCTTGGGGCCGGTCGCCGTAGCGACGATCCGGGCGATGGCAACTACCTGATCGTGCCGTTGCGCGTGCCGGCGCCCGGATGGGCGGCGCTGGTCGCGCCGGTCCGACGCATGCTGGCGGCGGAGGACAAGGCCGCGCTGGTGCAGATGGCGCGGACCACGGTGGAGCAGGCGGATGCGGCGCACGCCGCGTTCCTGCTGCGGCGTACGGCGGAGCGCGACGCACTGACCGGCGGGTTCAACCGACGCACGCTGGACCAGCTGGCCGCGCGCGAGTGCAAGATCGCCTGCAACCGCAAGCCGCTGGGTGTGCTGTTCATCGACCTGGACTGGTTCAAGCGGATCAACGACACCCACGGCCATCCCTGCGGCGACGAATGCCTGCGCAAGGTCGCCGCCACCCTGCGCGCGGAATTGCGCCCGCAGGACGTGTTCGGCCGCTATGGCGGCGAGGAATTCCTGGTCCTGTTGCCGGGGCAGGATGCGGCCTCGGCGCGGCTGGTCGGCGAACGCCTGCGGGAGGCGGTGGAAGCGGCGGTGGTGGACTGGCAGGGCGAGGCGCTGCGCTTCACCATCAGCATCGGCATGGCAGTGCTGCGCGAGGGCGACGATCCCGGAAAGCTGCTGGCCCGCGCGGACAAGGCGCTGTACCGGGCCAAGCGCGAAGGCCGCAACCGCGTCTGCGCGGCGCCGGCCTACGTGGACTGATCGAGACGGGTTGCAAAGCAAGCCGACCGACGCCATCCAGCAAGTCCGTTCCGAAGGAGATTGGCGATGCTGGGCATAGGCGGCTGGAAACAACGCATGGTCGATCCGGCACACGCATTGCCCGGGCGCGATACGCCGATGGCAGTGCGCAACGCGCACCACGTGCATGGCCGTCCCATCGCAGGCGAATTCACCGGCCTGCAAACCGTGCAATTCGGCATGGGCTGCTTCTGGGGCGCAGAACGCAAGTTCTGGAGGATCCCGGGTGTCTTCACCACGGCGGTCGGCTATGCCGGTGGTGTCACGCCCAACCCGACCTACCGCGAAGTCTGTTCCGGCGAAACCGGCCATGCCGAAGTGGTGCTGGTGGCGTACGACCCCGGCGAAGCCAGCTTCGACGGGTTGCTGAAGACGTTCTGGGAAAGCCACGATCCCACCCAGGGCATGCGCCAGGGCAACGACATCGGCACCCAGTACCGATCCGCGATCTACTGCTCGACGCAGGCACAGTTCGATGCCGCCATCGCCAGCCGCGATGCCTACCAGCGCCGGTTGCTCGATGCCGGCCTCGGCGGGATCACCAGCGAGATCCTGTATCCCGCGCCAGCGTTCTTCTATGCCGAGGACGAACACCAGCAATACCTGTCGAAGAACCCGATGGGCTATTGCGGGTTGGGTGGCACCGGCGTGAGTTGCCCGATCGGCACCGGCGCCTGAGGCGCTCGCGCGCCGTCAGGGCAGGGCCTGGCACCAGTACTGCAGCTCGCTGCTCTTGCTGGGCTCGTAGACGTACTGGAAGCCGCTGAACCCGGTGCCGTCGGCGCGTGGATCGAACGGCGGGCGATACAGCGCCTGGTGGATCAGTACCGGCTCGCCGGTGGACATGCCGTAGGTGTAGATGCTGATGGACTGGCCGGTCGTGGGTTGGTCGGCGACGACCAGCTTGAATTCGAAGTAACGGCCGATCTTCTTGCCTTCGACGCGATATGGCTGCGCGGTGGGCGCGGCGTCGACGGTCCATTCCTCGCCGCCGTAGATGACGTGGCAGCGTGCGCCGGCGGCGGCTGCATCGGCGCAGGCGAGGCCCAGCAGCAGGCAGCAGGCGATCCGCTTCATGGCGTTCCCTTGCATTGGCGGACGGCCGGGTCGCCGGCAACACCGCATGGGCTGGCGGCATCGATGGCGGGATGCGGCACGCCGTTGGCGTCGAGCCTGGCCACGTGGGTGCGCCATTCGCGCACGCCCTCGCGTCCCACGCGCAGGGACAGTACCCAGCCGGTCGTGGTCGCTTCGGTGTCGAAGCCGTTGAACAGGAAATTGCCCAGGCTGTAGATGATCGGCTTGCCCTTGTAGGTCTCCGCGCCCTGGGTCACGTGCGGATGGCC
>DAOOCX010000196.1:0-3763 GCA_035408605.1 Thermomonas sp.
ACCCTGCGCATCGATTTCGTGTCCGACGTGGTCTGCCCGTGGTGCGCGATCGGCCTGTCCGCGCTGGAACAGGCGCTGCAACGCACCCAGGGTGAGGTGGGGGCCGAAATCCACTTCCAGCCGTTCGAGTTGAACCCGCACCTGCCCGCGGAAGGCGAGGGGATCGGCGAACACCTGCAGCGCAAGTACGGCATGGACCAGGCGCAACTGGCCGACAACCAGGAGCGCATCCGCGCGCGTGGCGCGGCACTCGGCTTCGTGTTCGACTTCAATGCGCGCAGCCGGATCTGGAACACCTTCGACGCGCATCGCCTGCTGCACTGGGCCGGCATCGAGGGCGGCCAGCGCGCACTCAAGCATGCCTTGCTGCAGGCCTATTTCAGCGAGGGCCGCAATGTCTCCGATCGCGCCACCCTGGTCGACATCGCGGGCGCTGCAGGGTTCGACGTGGCGCGCGCGCAGGCGATCCTCGGTTCCGGCGAATACGCGGACGAGGTGCGCGAGGCCGAGCAGTTCTTCACCCGCAACGGCATCAGCGGCGTGCCGGCGGTGATCATCGAACGCAAGCACCTGGTCTCCGGCGGGCAGCCGGTCGAGGTGTTCGAGCGCGCCTTGCGCGAGATCGCAGCAGGCATTCCGGCCTGATCGCGCATTCCATCCCGCGGAGCCGAAGGGACGCATTGCGGTATGCGCATTGGCGCATCCTGTATGCCGTTTTTGCACATCGCACTGCAGCAAGACACCGGGGGACATTCCCGGTATCAAGGACGTGCCATCGCGTCATGACTGACGGACAGGTGGGGTCATGGTGCAGGCACGGATGGATCGTCGGTCCGCCCGTCATCGACGATCATCCCTGGGGAGGGAAGCATGCTGGCATTGCTGATGGCTGCGACATTGCAGGTGTCCGCGGGTTCGACCGCCGAGCTTCCGGTCACCTTCACCCAGGACGATGCCAGGTGGCCGGTGATCGTGCGTGCCGGCGGGGTGGTGGCGGCCTCGGGCGATGCGCTGGTGGTGCGCTTGCGTGGCGTGGAGATCACGGACCAGCCGGCCAACCCCAGCACGATTCCCTACACCCACTATCGCGTCTGCCTGGCGCGCAAGGCGACCGAGGCGCCGTGGGAGACCGCGGGTTGCTCGGATGCCGTGAAGATCCGCAGGATGCCGGTGGCGGACGAAACCGTGTCGCTGCCGTCCCAGGTCGTCAGCATCCCGGCGAACGGCGCGGTCTCGCTGGCGGACTATTGGCTGGTCCTGGAGGTGGTGTCGCGCCCGGTGCAGGGGCGCACCTACAGCGTGCCGTCGCATTCGCAGCCGTCGCTGTTCGTGGCGGTCGACAGTCCCTAGGCGGGCGGGGTGCGCCGGCACGGCGCCACCGCGCGGTCAGCGGGGGATCACCAGCGGGATCGTGCTGCCCTCGGCCGTGATGAGGTAGGCATCGGTGGTCGCCCCGTCCACGAAGTCGGCATGGACCGTCGCCTCGCCCTTGCTGCCGGCCACCCGGACATTGAAGTTCAGGTCCAGCCGGCCATCGCCCACGTCCACGCCATAGCCGAAGAATGGCAGCCGGATCGAGGACACCTTGCCCACCTCGCCGGACACCACCGGATGCTTGCGCAGCAGGGTGTCCAGCGTCGCGTACGAACTGGTCTGCTGCACGAACCACCACGCGGCCACGATGAGGGCGCCAAGTACGGCAAGGGCGTACAACCAGGTGCGGATCCAGCTCAGCATCGGGGGCTGCCTGTCGTTGGAGTGCGCCTGCGAGGGTAGCCGAAACCGGCGCAGTACGGTCGCGTGGATGTCCGTCGCCGGGCACGGCCGGCGTTTCCCTTGATGAGCCGGTCGCCGGAACGGGGAGGGGGTCATGCCGGGTGCCACGATGTACCACGAAGGCATGCGCGACCTGCAGGACGCGCGCGACACCCGGCGCATCGCCGATCGCCTGGAAGAGGTGGTCGTGCGCAGCGCCTTCACCGACGAGGATCGCGCCTTCATCGGGCGCAGTGCGATGTTCTTCATCGCCACCGCCGACGCCGCCGGCCATCCCGATTGTTCCTACAAGGGCGGCCTTCCCGGCTTCGTGCGGGTGCTCGATGAGCGCACCCTGGCGATCCCCGACTACGACGGCAACGGCATGTATCGCAGCTGGGGCAATGTGCGGGTCAACCCGAACGTCGGCCTGCTGTTCCTCGACTTCGAGCAGCCCAGGCGCCTGCGCATCAACGGCAGCGCGTCCATCGCGCTGGACGACCCGCTGCGCGAGACCTTCCCCGGCTGCGTGTTCGTGGTCCGCCTCCGAGCCGAACATATTTTCCCCAATTGCCCGCGCTACCTGCACCGAATGCAATTGGTCGAACATTCGGCGCACGCGCCACGCCCCGACTACACGCCGCCGGTCCCGGCATGGAAGGGTTACGAAGTGTTCCGCGAGTTCCTGCCGGCGCGCGATCGCGGAGAGGACGCGCCGGGCTGAGCCACCGGCGCGCACTTGGGCGACAATCCCGCCAAGCGCGATGACCGGTACCGATGATGATCGTTCCCGAATACTGGGCCGAGGCCCGCGAACAGGCCCGCCACAAGGGGCGCGTCATCACTGTTCGCCGGTACGGCTGGTCCGACGACAGCACGGAGGCGGCACAGGCGCATGCGAATGCGCGCGCCCGCGAGGCGCTGGACGCGATTCTTTCCGGTGCCAGCCTGCCGCGGCGCGAACCGCGCACGAACTACGGCATCGCCGGCGTGCCGATCCGCGAGCAGATCGTGGCCCGCCACGAGGACGTGGTGATCACCCGCAACAGCTACGGCGCGCTGTGCCTCAACACCCCGGATGTGCTGTTCGCGGATGTCGACCTGGCCGAGCGGCCATCGGGGTGCGTGGTCTCGATCGGCGGCTTGGCGATCAGCGCGGCGGTCGGGTTCGCGGTCGGCTTGCTCGCGTGGCATTGGGTCGCCGGCGTGGCGCTGGCGATGGTGGGCGTGTGGGCGGTCAACCGGTTCTGGCTGCGCCGGCAGCAGGCCGTGTTCGATCGCGATGGTGGTGCCGAGGCGCGAGCGCTGGCCTTGGTGGAGTCGTTCAGCGCCGCGCATCCGGACTGGCACCTGCGAATCTATCGCACGCCGGCCGGCTTGCGCGTGCTGGCGATGCACCGCACCTTCCAGCCGGACGATGCCGATGCCGCGCGGCTGTTCTCCGCGCTGCAGGCGGACCGCCTGTACACGGTGATGTGCAAGGTGCAACGCTGCTTCCGCGCGCGGCTCACGCCGAAGCCATGGCGGATCGGCATCGACCGGCGCATCCGCCCGCCGGTCGCGGCGTGGTCGGCGGAGCAGGCGAACCTGCCGGAGCGCTTGCAATGGATCGCACGCTACGAGCAGCGCTCGACTGGCCACGCCGCCTGCCGCTACCTCTGTGCGCTCGGCGACACGGCGCGCATCGACCCCAAGGCCGAGCATGTGCGTGCCCTGCATGATGCGATGTCGCGCGCGGACAGCGACCTGCCGCTGGCGTGACGGACGGTCTGCTTCCTGCACGATGTCGAAACCGACCCCGCGCGTGCGTCGTGATGGCAACCACCCGATCGACGAGACCATTGCCATGACCCTTGCGCTCTACGGCCACCCGTTTTCCTCGTACACGCAGAAGGTGCTGATCGCACTGTACGAGAACGCCACGCCGTTCGAGTTCCGCTGCATCTCGCCCGACCATCCGGAACACGCGGGCGAATGGTTGCGGCGCTGGCCGCTGCGCAAGTTCCCG
>DAOOCX010000197.1:0-3709 GCA_035408605.1 Thermomonas sp.
TGGGAACACCTTGGCGGCGATGGCCGGCATTCGCTGCAGGCGCCGCTGGCCACCCTGCATGCGTTCAACGGCTGGGCCGACAAGTTCCTGGTCACGCCCGCGGCGGGACTGGACGATCGCTACCTCGGCCTGGGCGGCAACCTCGGCCGCGAACGCGCGGGCACCCGCACCGCCTGGCAACTGGCCTGGCACGACTACCGCGCCGACCGCGGCGGCCTGCGTTACGGAAGCGAGTGGAACGCATCGCTCACCGTGCCGCTGGCGAAGGGACTGGGCGCCACCGTCAAGCTGGCCGACTACCGCGCATCCGCCTTCGCCCGCGACACCCGCAAGCTCTGGCTGCAGGTCGAGTACAAGGGGCGGCGTTGACGCCGCTGCGTCAGGCGGCTTGCAGGCGCGCGGCCAGGCGCGCATGCGCGGGACCGGGGTCGATGGCGTGCGCGGCCAGCCAGTCGTGGTCGAACAGGGTCTGCGCGTAGCGGTCGCCGCGATCGCAGAGCAGGGTGACGATGCTGCCGTTGCAGCCCTGTTCGCGCATGCCTTCGGCAAGCTGGAGGCAGGCCATCAGGTTGGTTCCCGACGAGCCGCCGTAACGCCGGCCCAGCAGTTCTTCCAGGCGCCACGCCGCGGCGATGGAGTCGGCATCTTCCACCTCGACCACCGCATCCACCACGTCGAAGATGAAGCCGGGCTCCACCCGGGGTCGGCCGATGCCTTCGATCAACGTGGGATGCGTTGCCGTTGCATGCGGGTCGCGCCCGCGCCAGCCCCGCACGAAGCCGCTGCCGACCGGTTCCGCCACGCACAGGCGCGTGTCCAGCCCGCGATAGCGCAGGTAGCGCCCGATGGTGGCGGAGGTACCGCCGGTGCCGACCCCGCAGACGATCCACGCGGGATGCGGACATGGTTCGCGGGCCATCTGGTCGAGGATGGATTCGGCGATGTTGTTGTTGCCGCGCCAGTCGGTGGCGCGTTCGGCCAGGCCGAACTGGTCGAGGAAGCAGGCGCCGCCCCCGGCGATCGCGCGTGCGCGCGACTGGGTGCATTCGCCATCCGCGGTGAGTTCGCAGTGCCCGCCGAGGGAGCGCACCGCCTCGATCTTGCCGGGCGCCGTGCAGGCCGGCATCACCGCGATGAACCGCAGGCCGAGCAACCTGGCGAACCAGGCTTCGGAAATCGCGGTGCTGCCGGAGGAGGCGTCCACCACCGCCTGGCCTTCGCGCAGGCGGCCGTTGCACAGCGCGTACAGGAACAGCGAGCGCGCCAGCCGATGCTTGAGGCTGCCGGTGGGATGCGCGGCTTCGTCCTTGAAATAGAAGTCGATGCCGGGGAACCCGGCGAATCGCATGTGCAGCAGGTGGGTATCGGCGGACCGCGCGGCTTCGCGGCGCAACTGCAGGATCGCGTCAGCCGCCCAGCGGCGCTCCCCCGCGTTCCAATCGTCGTTCATGCGAGCCAGCGCGCCAGCCAGCCCAGCGGATGATGCGCGCGGGCGATGCCGTAGATCGCGGCGAACGCCAGCAGCGCCGACGCGTAGTACAGGGCGCGGGCGCGCCCCGAGCGATGCGGGCGCATCGCCAGCACGCCAAGCACCACGTAGGCGACGATCAGCAGGATTTTGGCGAGCAGCCAGCCGTTGGCGAACATCGCCCAGGGCAGGATGGTCAGCAGCATCATCGCCGCGGTCAGCAGGCTGGTGTCGATGGCGTAGCTCAACCATTTCACCGGCCATGCCCGCGGCCAGCGCGCACCCGCCAGCGCGAAGCCGCCGCGCAGCGCGAACAGGGCGCCGCTGAGCAGCGCGATGACGATGTGGAACTGCTTGATCTGCGGGTAGAACGCGATCATCCGGGCTTGCCGTCCGTGCGGGGCGAGAGATAGATCCGGCCGATCCGCAGCACCCAAGGGGCGAATGCCAGCAGCCAGCCGATCGCCGCCACTGCCTGCCAGGCGAGTCCGTCCGGCACGACCTCGGCGAACACCCGCGCCAGTGCCACCAGCTGGATCGCCGCGAACGCGAACCACGCGGCCGCCGGCATTACCAGCGCGCGCCCGGAATGGCCCTGGGTGACGCGGGTGACCATCGCCACCAGCACGCTGCCGAAGAAGCCGATGAACAGCGCATGCGCCGGTGCGCGACCGAGCAGGAAGTCGCCGGTGAGCGAATACGCCAGGCTCTGGAACGCATACAGGCCGATCGCCAGCGGCAGCCAGGCCAGGCCGAGGAACAACACCTGCAGCAGGCCGGGGGCCGGGCCACGCGGCCACCACGTCCACAGCGCGACCGACAGCAGTGCGAACAGCGGCAGGTCGGCCAACCACAGCCATGGGTAGGCGTGCGACAACTCCAGGCCCAGGTGGGCCATGCAAAGCGCGATGACCGCGCCCAGCATCCACAACGGTCGCCAGGCCACGTAACCGGGTACCACGTTGCCGGCGAAGAACGGGAACATCCGGTGCGCGACGCTGAAGTACACCGGCAGGAGCAGCCCGAACGTGCCGAGCTTGATGCTGGCGAACGCGAGCCTGGCGTCGCCGCCCAGCAGGAAGCCCCCCCATGCCAGCAGGCCGAGCAGGCCCATCGACAGGCCCAGGAAGCAGGCGCGCGCATGCCAGGTGGTGCCGCGCTCGCGCGTGAGCAGCGGCCCGAGCGTGGCCATGCAGGCCAGCCAGCCGGCGAGGGTCATCCAGTAGCCGACCACCACGCCGGGCTCGAAGCCGAACATCCCGGCCAGCGTCGCCAGTTGTCCGCCGAAGATGCCCAGCCCCACCGGCAGGTAGCGCCAGCGCTCCAGTTCCGGCAGGCCCATCCAGCGTGGGAACACGGTGAGCAGGAAGCCGAAGATGAAGCTGGGCAGCACCTGGTACTGCATCACGAACGCATGCAGCCAACCGGCATAGGGCACGGGCTGGCGCAGGCCGAACAGCTGCCAGCGTGCATCCGCCAGCCACATCGCCCACCACGCCATCGCCAGCAGCAGGTTGCTGGCGCCGATGAAGAACATCAGCCGGTGCGGTGCCTGCGCGAGCAGGCGCGCGGAGGGGGTGCCGTCCATCCTGTCAGCCGCCGCAACCGCCGCAGCATTGCGAAGGAACGCGCTGCAGGCGCTCCGCCGCGGCGGCGATGCCGGCTCCGCGCAGCGACGCGAGCAGCTCCGGCTCCGTCGCCACGGTCGAGATGCGGAGGCTGCCATGGCGTGCGTCGTAGTCGACCAGCGCCGAGGGATCGTACATGGCCAGGGCCTGTTCGATCGTCGCGAGGTCAGGCGGGATCACGGTGGGAAGGGTGTACTGCATGGAAGCATCCGGTGGGTGGCGAGGCGGTGTCATTCGTGTTCGGCGGATCCGCTGAAGGCCGGGTCGCGCCTGGGCGCGATCCACAACCGCAGCACGAACCAGCACAGCGCCAGCGCGCCGACGCTGAAGATCGTGTCGCCGGGCACGCGCATCCACACCAGCATCTCCACGATCGGCTTCTGCATGAACTCCGCCGAGCGGGCGTAGGCATAGCCATGCTCGATCGCCGCCAGCAGCTGCATGGTGCCCAGCGGCAGCAGGGTCAGCACGGCCATCAGCGCCAGGCCGATGTTGAGGCACCAGAACGAGACCTGGAGCGCGCGCGTATCCCACACCATCTGCCCACGCAGTCCGCGCAGGGCGAACAGCAGCCGACCGGGCAGGTGCTCGGGGAAGCGCGTCCGTGCCGATC
>DAOOCX010000198.1:0-3677 GCA_035408605.1 Thermomonas sp.
TGGTCAGCAACCTGCTGGTGGTCCTGTGCGGCGAGCGCGGCACCCAGCCGATCGTCAACGCCGGCAGCCTGTCCTGATCCCGGCCGATCGCAGACCGATGGCCACCCCCTCGATCATCGCCCCCGTCGCAGTCGCCGGCAGCCGCGTGCTGCCGGTGCGCGACCCGCACTGAGCCGGCCGGCATGAGCGAGAAGAAGGCCTATCCGCTGCGCATCAGCGCCGAGATCCTCGGTGCCACCCAGCGCTGGGCCGACGACGAGCTGCGCAGCGTCAACGCCCAGATCGAATACCTGCTGCGCGAGGCACTGCGCAAGGCCGGCCGCCTGCCGAAGCCGCGCCGGCCACCATCCGAGGAGAACGACACGTGAGCACGCGCTGGAACTACAAGGTGGTCGAGGTCACCCAGTGGATGGGCACGAAGCCCAAGAAGATCGAGGAAACGATCGCGCCTCTCGGCCAATTGGGCTGGGAGTTGGTCGCAGTGACCCAGGTCGCCGCCACCAGCATCCTTTATTTCAAGAAGCCGGCCTGAGCGCCGCGCTCCGCACTGCGTCCTGGGAGGACACCATGCTCCACATCGTCCACATGATCGAACGCCGGTTCGGCGTAGAGCGCGCATCGCACATCGTCATCCGCTTGCTGCTGGCGAGCGCGCTGCTGCTGATGCTGGGACTGGGCCTGTTGCTGTCCGGCCGCGTCGTTGCGCAAGAGGCGCCGATCGATGGCGCAGCGATCGCCACCCGCGCGCTCGACCACCTGGATGCCGGCGAATACGCGCAGGTCGAGGCGCTGTTCTCCGCCGACATGGCCAAGGCGGTGCCGGCCGACAAGCTGAAAGGCGTGTGGGAATCGCTGCCGGCGCAGGTCGGCAAGCCCACCGGTCGCGGCGAGGCGCAATCGATGCTGCAGGACGGCGCCACGCTGGTGCAGGTGCCGCTGCATTTCGAGAAAGCCGAACTCGTGGCGAAATTCGCCATCGACGTCTCCGGCAAGGTCGTGGGCTTCATGATCCAGCCGGCCCAGGCCGCCGCGCCGGCACCCGCGGCAGCGGTGCGGGACGACGCGAACTTCAGCGAACGCGAGCTCGCGGTTGGCGAGGACGAGCGTGCCCTGCCCGGCACGCTGGCGATGCCGAAGGGCGGTGGCCCGTTACCGGCGGTGGTGCTGGTGCATGGCTCCGGCCCGCACGATCGCGACGAAACGATCGGCCCGAACAAGCCCTTCCTCGACATCGCCCGCGGCCTCGCCACGCAGGGCATCGCGGTGCTGCGCTACGAGAAGCGCACCAGGGCGCGTCCGCAGGACTTCGCCAGCGGCGTCTTCGGCGTCGACGAGGAGACCACCAACGATGCGGTGCAGGCGGTCGCCGCGCTGCGCGCACTCGACGGCATCGACCCCAAGCGCGTGTTCGTGCTCGGCCACAGCCAGGGCGGGATGATGGCGCCGCGGATCGCCGCGGTTTCCGGCCACGTCGCCGGCTTGGTGCTGTTGGCCGCCCCGGCGCGCTCGCTGCTCGACATCGTCATCGAACAGAACCGCCGGCTGGCGGTGCTGGACGACCAGAAGACCAGCGATGCCGAACGCGACGCGATCACCGCGCTGATCCAGCAGGTCCGCAGCATCCGCGACCCCGCCACCGACGCCGCCACCAAGACCGTCATGGGCCTGCCCGCCGGCTACTGGCGCAGCATCGACAGCGTCGATCCGGTCGCCGAAGCGAAATCCGTAGCACTGCCGATGCTGGTACTGCAGGGCGCGCGCGACATCCAGGTGGTCGATGCCGACTGGCAGGCATGGCGCAGTGGGTTCCACGACAATCCGAAGGTGACGTTCAAGCTCTACGAAACGCTCAACCACTTGGCGATGCCCGGTGAGGGAGAGGGCAACCTGGCCGAGTACCAGCAGCCCAACCACGTCGATCCGGCGCTGATCACCGACGTGGCTGCCTGGATCAAGGCGCACTGACAGTGAAAACGGCAATCGCCCCGCCGCGCGAGTTTCCGCTTGCGCCGCTGCAGGTGAAGGCATGGCTGTTCATGGTCGTGCTGGCCATCGCCCTGGTCGCGTTCGTCATCCTCATCCCCGCACGCCCCGACCAGGTCGGGCCGTTCTGGCAGGCGCTGCCGATCGCGATCATCGTCATCGCGATCGTGCTGCCGCTGGCGATGCTCAGGCGCAGGCGCGTCACGTTGCAGGATGGCCAACTGGTGGTCGCGGCCACGTTCTACACGCGCAAGCTGCCGCTGGCCGCACTCGATCTCGACCATGCCCGCATCGTCGACCTCGGCGAACACAACGAGTACAAGCCGTTGCTGAAGACGAATGGCTATGCCCTGCCCGGTTTCGCCGCAGGGCACTTCCGCCTGCGCAACCGCGCGAAGGCGTTCTGCCTGCTCACCGACCAGGAGCGCGTGCTGATCCTGCCGCAGCGCGATGGCGCCTTCCTGCTGCTCAGCCCCGAGCGGCCGCAGGTGTTGCTGGACGCACTCAAGGCCGCGCGCGGCTGACGCCAACGCTGCCAGGTTCTATCCTGCGCCGATGACACGCACGCCACCGGTTCCGCTGAAGGCCGTCCTGCTCAACACGCCCGACATCGAGTTGTGGCCCGGCGGCCTGTTGCGCGCGCGCAGCAACGGCGATGCCCGCATCCTGTCGCGTGCGCGCCGCGTGCTTCGACGCAAGCGCGACGGCACCTACCTGGCGGCCGATCTTGCGGAAGGGATCCAGCCGCTGGTGCCGCGCCTGCATCGCGAACCCGGCCTGGACGCTGCGCTGGACCTGCTGGACGCGTCGCCGCTGCACGCACGCAACGGCATCGATCATGTCGGCCAACTGCCGTTGCATCGACTGCAGGACCGGCTGGATGCGCTCGGCGTCGATGCCGAGGGCTACGCGCAACGAACCGGGCTGGGTCTCGTTGCCGAACCCGACTGGCTCGCGTTTGCGGGCTTCGACCGCTACCGGCGCGCGTTGTGGCTGCGCATCGATGCCGCCCGCGCGTGGTTGCGCATGCGCGAGGCGGCAGTGCGCGATGGCATCGTGCTGGAGGCGATCTCCGGCTACCGCAGCCACGACTACCAGCTGGGCATATTCGTGCGGAAGCTCGCACGCGGTCTGTCGGTCGACGAGATCCTGCGGGTCAATGCCGCGCCCGGTTTTTCCGAACACCACGGCGGTTGCGCACTGGACATCGGCACGCCCGACGAGCCGCCGGCCGAAGAATCGTTCGAGGCCACGCCCGCCTTCGGCTGGTTGCAGGCGAACGCCGATGGACACGGCTTCGCGATGAGCTATCCGCGCGGCAATCCGCGCGGGATCGTTTACGAACCTTGGCACTGGCGCTTCGCAGGCTGATGACGATGCCGCCATGGCTTCGCGGCCCGACCCTCGCCGACGCCTGGGCCAGTGGCCGCAACAACTTCAACCTGATTCGCCTTTTGGCCGCATGGCTGGTGATCTACGGCCATGCCTGGGCGATCACCGGCAGCGCCGGCGGCGACCTCGTCACCCAGCTGACGCAATTCAAGTTCGCCGGCGGCGTCGCGGTGGACGTGTTCTTCTTCATCAGCGGATTCCTGATCGCGGCCAGCCTCGAGCGAAACGACACCCGCGGCTACCTGGCCTCGCGCGCGTTGCGGATCCTGCCGGCGCTGGTGGTGTGCGTGGCGCTGAGCGTG
>DAOOCX010000199.1:0-3623 GCA_035408605.1 Thermomonas sp.
CGCGACGAGGTGCAGAAGCGCATGTCGCAGACCGCCTCGGAGGCGATGCTGCCCGGATAGGCGGGTGGCGGGACCGGTCGGGGCGGCGCGGCCTATAATTGCGCATCCCCCGACGCGACATCCCATGCACGACTCCGCCGCGCCAGCCCCACGTCGACTCGCCCTGCCCGCGATCCAGGCCCTGGCCGCATCGGAGATGGCGGCGATGGATGCGCTGATCCGCCAGCGGCTGGCCTCGGACGTGGTGCTGATCAACCAGGTGGCCGAATACATCATCGGCGCCGGCGGCAAGCGGCTGCGGCCGATGCTGTTGTTGCTGACCGCGGGTGCGCTGGGGCATCGCAGCGCCGACGCCCACCAACTGGCGGCGGTGGTCGAATTCATCCACACCTCCACCCTGCTCCACGACGACGTGGTCGACGAGTCCGACCTGCGCCGCGGCCGCAAGACCGCCAATGCTGTGTGGGGCAATGCCGCCAGCGTGCTGGTCGGCGACTTCCTGTATTCGCGCAGCTTCCAGTTGATGGTCGAGCTGGAACGCATGGACGTGCAGCAGTTGCTGGCCAACACCACCAACACCATCGCCGAGGGCGAGGTGTTGCAGCTATTGCACGTGCGCAACCCGGATACCGACCAGGCCGCCTACCTGCGGGTCATCGAGCGCAAGACCGCCGTGCTGTTCGCCGCGGCGACGCGCCTTGGTGCATTGCTCGCCGGTGCCGATGCCGCCACCTGCGACGCCATGCATCGCTACGGCATGGCGCTGGGCTACGCCTTCCAGATCGCCGACGACGTGCTGGACTACGCCTCCGATGCGGGAACCCTGGGCAAGAACCTCGGCGACGACCTGGCCGAAGGCAAGGCCACGCTGCCGCTGATCCATGCGATGCAACACAGCGGCGCCCCGACGCAAGCCATCCTGCGCACGGCGATCCAGCAGGGCGATACAGGTGCACTGCCGCAGGTCATGGCCGCGATCCACGCCTGCGGCAGCCTGGACTACAGCCGCGACTGCGCGCTGCAGTACGCACGCGACGCAGAGGCTGCGCTGGCGGGCCTGGACGACAACGAGTTCGTCGCGGCCCTGCGTGGCCTCGCCCAGTACTCGGTCAGCCGCGACCACTGAGTCGCGGTCGACCCGCGATCGACCCGCGATCAGTCGGCCGCGCCGAAGCGCTCCTCGAAGAAGTCGTCCATCATCCGGTAGGCGCGCTTGGCCGCGCGTTCGTCGTAGGCGCAATTGGTGGATGGATCGTTGCCGGCGCTCGGCTCGGCGAAGCAATGCACGGCGCCACTGAAGTCGACGAACTGCCAATCCGCGCCGGCGCCGTCCATCTCTTTCTCGAATGCAAGGATGTCGCTGTCCGGCACCGCTTTGTCGTCGGCACCGTTGAGCACCAGCAGCGGGGTCTTCACGGCCTCGGCGGTCGCCGACTTGACGCCAGGGGCCAGCCCACCATGCAGGCTGACCACGCCGGCGAGTTCATCGCCACCCCGCGCCAGTTCCAGGACCGCGGAGCCGCCGAAACAGAAGCCGAATGCACCGATCCTGTCGGCATCCAATGGCGCCTTGCCAGCCTGCGCCTTGAGCGTGGCCAGTGCGCCCTGCATGCGCGCGCGCAGGCGGGTGCGATCATCGCCGCGCAAACTGCCCGCAAGCGCGCCGGCCTGCTTGGCGTCCTTGGGCCGGTTGCCCTTGCCGTACACATCGGCGATCAGGATCACGTAGTCATCGCCGGCGATGGCCTTCGCGCGTTCGACCGAGTCCTTGGTGACGCCCATCCAGTTCGGCACCATCACCAGGCCGGGGCGCTTGTCCGTCGACGCATCGTCGTAGACCACGTAGCCGCTGAAGCGCTCCTTGCCGACCTTCCATTCGATCGGTTTCGCCTGCATCGCGGCGAACGCGGGGCCGGTGGCCAGCAGCAATCCGAGGGCAAGCAGCAGTCTGTTCAAGGGCGGGCGGCGCATGGCGGGATCTCCGGGGGACGTCTGCCTACGCTAACCCGGCCGGGTTCAACATGCGTGAACTTCCATTCCCGTCATTCCCGCGAAGGCGGGAATGACAAGCAATAGCAGGCTGACGAGCCTCAAACGATCCCCATCCCCGAGATCCCGGAAATCATTTCCGGATCGAATCCGGCCAGTTCGGCGAAGTGGCGGCCGCGCGCCACGTAGTCGCGGTACACGCCAAAGCTCGGCGCTCCCGGCGACAGCAGGACCACGCCGCCATCGGGCAGTGCGTCGCGTGCCTGCGCCATCGCATCGGCAAGGTCGGTGGCCGACGACAGCGCGAACCCCGCCTGTGCCGCCACCGGCTCCAGCAACGCGCGAATGCGCGGGCCGTTCTGCCCCATGGTCACGATCGCGCGCGGCGCCTGCGCGTGCATCGCATGGGCGAAGTCGTCCCACGGCAGGCCACGATCATGCCCGCCCACCAGCAAGGCGACCGGGCGGTCGCGATACAGCGACAGCGCCGCCAGCGTGGCCATCGGCGTGGTGCTGATGGAATCGTTGACATAGAGGATGCCGTCGCGCGTGCCGATGGGTTGCAGCCGGTTGGGCAAGGGCTGGAACGTGGCCGCATGCGGCGCCAGAGCGGCGGCATCCAGCCCGAACGCGTCCAGCGCGGTGAGCACGGCGCACAGGTTGCTGCGGTTGTGCCAGCCCGGCAGCGGCATGGACTCGGTCTGCATCACGAATGCGTCGCCGCGATACAGCGCGTCGCCCCGCAGGTGCCAACCGCGCGTATCGCCGTACCAGCGGATCTCGCTGCCGGGCAGCACCAGCGCAGCCAAGCGCGGATCGGCGGCATTGAGCACGGCGATGTGCGGATGCGCCTCGGTCACCAGCGCCAGCTTGTCTTCGACGTAGCGCGTCTCGCTGCCGTGCCAGTCCAGGTGTTCGGGATGCAGGTTGGTGACGATGGCGATGCGCGGGCGCGCGCCGGAGGCGGCCACGTCCCGGGTCTGGTAGCTGGACAACTCGATTGCCCACGCGTCGGCATCTTCATCCAGGAGTTCCAGCAACGGCAGGCCGATATTCCCGGCCAGCGCGGTGCGCAGGCCCGACGCGCGCAACAGGTGCGCCAGCAATGACGAGGTGGTGCTCTTGCCCTTGGTACCGGTGATGCAAATCGCGTTGGCGACATCGCCGGCGGCGTCGGCGCGCTCGCCGAACCACAGCGCGGTGCCGCCGATGAAGCGGGTGCCACGCGATGCCGCTTCCAGCGCTTCGGGCTTGTTCGGACTGATCCCGGGCGACTTCACCACCACGTCGAACGCACCAAGGCGTTCGCCGGTCGCGGCATGCTCGATCACCAGCAACGGATCATGCGACGCCGCGGCATCGGCGACTTCGGCCTCGCTGCAGAACAGCGTCAGCGCCTGCTCGGGCAAGCGCGCGCGCAATGCGGTGTAGGCCGCGCGACCCTCGCGCCCCCAACCCCACAGGGCGACACGCTGGCCGGCGAGGTCGGCGATCTTCATCGGGAATCAGTCAGCGAAACGCAGACGCAGCCGATCCCAGAGCGCAGCCGGGATGCGCTGTTCCTCGTCCAACTCGAGCAATGGCTCGATGCGCAGGTCTTCCGCCTGCAACTGCGGCGCGATCTCGCGGGCGAA
>DAOOCX010000200.1:0-3602 GCA_035408605.1 Thermomonas sp.
TGCTGGAGTTCCCGTATTCGGTGGACGACCGCGACCAGATGCGCAAGCCGCGCCGAGTCGCCAGCGGCCTGACCGAATACGTGTTGCGGACCGGCAAGCCGCTGCTGGCCGACCGTGCGCGGATCCGCCGGCTGGAGTCTGAAGGCAAGGTCCGAAGCATCGGGACCCTGGCGCACTGCTGGCTGGGGGTGCCGTTGCTGTACGACGACAAGGTGGTCGGCGTGATCGCCGTGCAGAGCTATTCGCCGGACGTGGCGTTCACCACCCGCGACCAGGAACTGCTGACGTTCGTGGCCTACCACATCGGCAGCAGCCTGGCCCGCAAACAGGCGCAGGACCGGCTGATGCACGCGCACGCCGGGCTGGAACAACGGGTCAGCGAGCGCACCCGCGAACTGGCCGAGGCCAATGCCGAGCTGGTCGAACAGATCGGCGAGCGCATGCGCGCCGAGCGAAAGCTGACCTACCAGGCCACCCACGACGCGTTGACCGGATTGCCCAACCGCACCCAGTTGCTGGAACGCCTGGGCAAGGCGATCGCGGTGGCGCGCGGCAACCCGCAGGCCTGCTTCGCGGTGCTGTTCCTCGACCTCGACCGGTTCAAGCTGGTCAACGACAGCGCCGGCCACGCGGTCGGCGACGAACTGCTGATCGAGGCCGCCCGCCGCATCGTCGGCAGCGTGCGTACCGGCGACGTGGTCTCGCGGCTGGGCGGCGATGAATTCGCGATCCTGGCGGAAAGCCTGGACGGGCCGGACATGGCCGCCGAGCTCGGTCGTCGCGTGCTGGCCGCGCTGGGTGCGCCGGTGTGGCTGGCGGGGCGCGAACTGTTCCCGACCGCCAGTATCGGCATCGCCCTGTCGCACGCGCGTTACGAGAGCGGCGAGGACATGCTGCGCGACGCCGATGCCGCGATGTACCGCGCCAAGGGCGACGGCCGCGACCGCTCGGTGATGTTCGACGAGCACATGCGCGACGAAGCCACCCGCATCCTCGACATGGAATCCGACCTGCGCCGCGCGATCAACGCCGAGGCGTTCGAGCCGTTCTACCAGCCGATCGTGCAACTGGTCAGCGGCGAGCGCGTCGGCCACGAGGCGCTGCTGCGCTGGCGCCATGAGCAGCGCGGCCTGCTCACCCCCGGCGATTTCCTCGACGTGGGCGAGGACAGCGGCTTGATCGAACAGGTGGACTGGCTGATGTATGCGCGGGTCATCGCCGACATGGCCCGCTATCCGATGCCGGGCTACGTCGCGATCAACGTGTCGCCGCGGCACTTCCGCGCGCCCGACTTCGCGAGCCGGCTGCTGGACCTGCTGGATGCCGCCCAGGTGGCACCGTCGCGGCTGCGCATCGAGATCACCGAGGTCGCGCTGCTCGACGACGCCCCGCGCACCAGCGAAAGCCTCAACATGCTGCGTTCGCATGGCGTGCTGGCGCAGCTGGACGACTTCGGCACAGGCTTCTCCGCCCTGTCGTACCTGCACCGGTTCCCGATCGCCAGCCTGAAGATCGACCGCAGCTTCGTCTCCGGCCTGGACGGCGATGTCCGTACCGAGAGCGTGGCGGTGATCCGAGCGATCGTGGCGCTGGCCAACAGCCTGAACATCGAGATCATCGCCGAGGGCGTGGAGACGCAGCGGCAGCGCGAACGCCTGCACGACCTGGGTTGCATGTACGCGCAGGGCTACCTGTTCGGCCGACCGGCGCCGCCGGTCCCGTACGTGGCCGTGCAGTCGGGCTGACGGGCTGAGCGCCGGGGTTCAGTCGCGGATGACCAGCAGGCGCGGCTCGGTCATGTCCTCGATCGCGCAGCGCACGCCCTCCCGGCCAAGCCCGGACTGCTTGATCCCGCCGTAGGGCATGTTGTCGACGCGGAAGCTGGGCACGTCGCCGACCACCACGCCGCCGACCTCCAGCCGGTCCCAGGCGCGCATGGCATGGTCGATGCGCGCGGTGAGCACGCCGGCCTGCAGGCCGAAGTCGCTGTCGTTGACCCGGGCGATGGCCTGGTCGAAGTCGTCGTACGCCTCGATGCAGGCGACCGGGCCGAACGCTTCCTTGCGGTAGAGGTCGGCGTCGCGCGGCACGTCCCGCAACAGCGAGGCACCGAGCAGGTTGCCCGTGCGTTTGCCGCGCACCAGCGCTTTCGCGCCGCCGCGGATGGCGTCGGCGATCCAGTCGTCGATGCGTTTGGCGGACGCTTCGTCGATGACCGGTCCAATGGAGGTGGCCTCGTCGCGCGGATCGCCGGCCTTGAGCTTCTTCACCGCGGTAACCAGTTTCTTCGCCAGCGCATCGTGCAGGTCGCGATGGACCAGGATGCGCTGCACGCTGATGCAACTCTGGCCGCTCTGGTAATACGCACCGAACACCAGCCGTTCGACCGCCTCGTCAAGCGGCCTGCCGGGATCGGCATCGACGATGCAGGCGGCATTGCCGCCGAGTTCCAGGGTCACTTTCTTGCGGCCGGCGCGCGCCTTCATGTCCCAGCCGACCAGCCCGCCGGTGAAGCTGAGCAGGGCGATGCGCTCGTCCTCTACCAGCGCCGAGGCGTCGTCGTTGCTGCAGGGCATGATCGAGAACGCGCCGGTGGGCAGGTCGGTCTCCGCCAGCACCTCGCCGATGATCAGCGCGCCCAAGGGCGTCTTCGCCGCCGGCTTGAGCACGAACGGGCAGCCGGCGGCGATCGCCGGCGCGACCTTGTGCGCGACCAGGTTGAGCGGGAAATTGAACGGGGTGATGAAGCTGCAGGCGCCGATCGGGACGCGTTTGGTCATGCCGCGGTAGCCGCGCGTGCGCGCCGACAGTTGCAGTTCCAGCACCTCGCCACCGATGCGCGTGGCCTCGCCGGCGGCGATGCGGAAGGTGTCGACCAGGCGCGTGACTTCGCCGCGCGCATCCTTGATCGGCTTGCCGGCCTCGATGCACAGGGCCAGCGCGAGTTCCTCGCTGCGCGCTTCGAAGCGCGCCACGCAATGTTCCAGCACGTCGCGTCGGGCATCCGGCGGGAACGCGGCCATGGCCTCGCGCGCCGCGTAGGCGGCGGCGATGGCGTCCTCGATCGCCGCGGCATCGGCAAAGGCCACGCGGGCCACGCGTTCGCCGCTGAACTTGTCGAGCACGTCCAGCCTGGTATTCGCCTGCACGGGCTGGTTGGCGAGGTAGTAGGGCCAGCGCTTCTTCATGATCCGGACTCCGTTCCTTCGACCCGCAGGCGCAGGCGGCCATCGTGCAGGCGCGCCTGCAGCGCTTCGCCCGGGTGGGTGTCGCCGATGCCGCGGACCACGCGGCCGTCTTCGCGCTGCAGGATGCTGTAACCGCGCGCGACCGTGGCCAGCGGGCTGATCGCATGCAGCGACCGCGCCAACCCGCGCAGGCGCAGCGCCTCGTGCTGCAGGTGGCGGGCGAGCAGCGATTGCGGGCGTCCGCGCAGCGCCTGCAGGCGTTCGCGCAGGCGGTCGATGCGGCGGCGTGGATGCGCCGCCCGCAGCACCGCATCCGCATGCCGAAGGCGTGCACGTTCCTGCTCCAGCCGGCGCTGCAACGCATTGGCCAATCGCAACTGGGCCTGCTCGCCGCGACGCGCCAGGGCGTCCAGG
>DAOOCX010000201.1:0-3598 GCA_035408605.1 Thermomonas sp.
CGCCGGCTCGCAGGCCACCAGCAAGCCGCCGCTGGTCTGCGGGTCGGTGAGCAAGGCGCGGTCCTCGGCGGCAAAGCCGTTGGGCAGCACCGCCTGCGCGCCGTAGCCTGCCCAGTTGCGGCCCGACGCGCCGGTGACCATGCCCTGCGCCGCCAGCGCGCGCACGCCGGGCAGCAGCGGCACCGCGTTCCAGTCGATCTGCACATCGCAGCCTGCGCCGCGCGCCATCTCCAGCGCATGGCCGGCCAGGCCGAAGCCGGTGACATCGGTCATCGCGTGCACGCCCGGCAACTCGGCCAGGTCCGGGCCGGGTGTGTTGAGCCGCGTCGTCGTGGCCAGCATTTGCGCGTAACCCGCGTCGCCGAGTTGGCCCTTCTTCAGTGCCGCGCTCATGATGCCCACGCCCAGCGGTTTGCCCAGCACCAGCACGTCGCCGGGCTTCGCGTCGGCATTGCGCTTGACGCGCTGCGGATGCACCAGCCCCAGCGCCACCAGGCCGTAGATGGCCTCCACCGAATCGATGCTGTGGCCGCCGGCCACCGGAATGCCCGCGGCACGGCACACCGACGCGCCGCCGTCCAAGATGCGGCCGATGGTCTGCGTGGACAGCACGTTGATCGGCATGCCGACCAGCGCCAGCGCCAGGATCGGCGTGCCGCCCATCGCGTAGACATCGCTGATCGCGTTGGTCGCCGCGATGCGTCCGAAGTCGCGCGGGTCGTCGACGATCGGCATGAAGAAGTCCGTCGTCGCGATCAGTGCCTGCTCGTTGTTGAGCCGGTAAACCGCTGCATCGTCTGCGGTCTCGATGCCCACCAGCAGTTCCTTGGGTATCGGGAAGCCCGAACTGCTCTTCAGGATCTGCGAGAGCACGCCAGGCGCGATCTTGCAGCCGCAGCCGCCTCCATGGGCCAGCGAGGTCAGGCGCGGGGCGGCAGGGCGGTCGGCGGGCTGGATGTCAGTCATGGGCGGGTTTCCTGTGGAGTCTGGGCGTGGATCACGGCAGGTCGCAATGACTCGGCGACCAGTTGATGCAGTCGCTGTTTTTCGATGGATGGAGAGAACAACGCCGAGCGGCTTTCCCCCGCTGCGCGCAGACGCGCCAGAAACAGCGCGTCGTCGCAGGCTGTCTCGATCAGCGCTGCCAAGGCTGCATCATCGCCGACCTCGAAATAGCCTGCGTGTGCCTCCCCCAGCATCCCGATGTTGCCGGCGACGTGCGAGGCCAGCACGGCGGTCCCGCTTCGCACCGCTTCGAGGATCACATGGGCGCCGCCTTCCATCAGACTGCTGTTGACCAGCAGGTGCGCGCGCTGGATGCGCCGGCGCGTCTCGGCATGCGGCCGTGCACCGAGCCAGCGGAAGTTCGCCTGCGTCGCCTGTGCGAGGCGCGCCGATTCGGCCAGCGCGCAGTCCTGTCCATCGCCAATCAGGTCGATGCGGATATCGCGCCGGCACGCGAGCCGTGAGGCGGCTCGCAGCAGCGTCATGGGGTCTTTCTCGGCACGCAGGTGACCGACGAATATCACGCGCAGGACCCGTCCGGGTGGCGGCGCCGGTTGGCGAGTGGGCGCCGACTGGAAGATCACGCGAGCCTTTGCGCGCATGGCGGGCGGCAGGGCAGCGATGCCCTGCTCCTGCAGCACCACCAGGTGAGAGGCGCGCCGCAGCGACTCCTGCGCGGAGGAGTCATCGCGGATGTCACGGTACAGGTCGGTTCCGGTCAGCGCGACGATGCAGGGGCGCGTCGGGTGCGCAGCCGTGTAGGCCGCGACGGCGTGGGCCGAGCGCCGCGCATGCAGCGCGATCAAGGCGTCACAGGGCTCGCCGTGCCAGTCGCCAAGCACCCGGGTGTGAAAATCGGGGCGCAACAACCGGGCCCAGCGTGATGCGGTCTGCCAGTTGCCGTTGTTGGCTGCGGCCAGCGCAGGACTCACGATCAGCACGGTGGGTCGGTGAGTTCTGGCGATCACGATGCAAGGCCCGATGCTGGAGACGACTTGAACAAGAAGGCACCGGAAAAATGGGTCAGTGACACGACGGACGTGGATTCGCCGCTGCTGCGCTGCGCCGGCAAGGACCTGCTGTCGCTGGCGCTCATGGACTCGAGAAATCATACGTTGCAGTGGTTGTCGGTCTACGAGTCAGGTCTCGACGCGACTGACTGGCGCGTCCCGATGCGCCCCGAACTGAATCCGCCACTTTGGGCGGCGGGGCACGTCGGCTGGTTCCAGGAGCACTGGATCGGTCGTCACGTCCAACGCCAGCGCGGCGTCGGTTGCGACCCCACCGGCATCCGGCTCGCTTCGATCGAACCCCAGGCCGACGACTGGTACGACTCGTCCGCCGTGCCGCACGACACCCGCTGGTCACTCGACCTGCCCGGCCTGCAGCGCACCAAGGATTACCTGGCCGAGACGATGGAGATCACGCTCGACCTGCTCGACGCGACCGATGTCGAGACTGGTGATCCGGATGCCGCGCTCTATTTCCACAGGCTGGCGCTGTTCCATGAAGACATGCACGGCGAGGCGTTCGCGATGATGGCCCAGACGCTGGGCCTGACGTTGCCTGACAGCGACGACCGCGCACCGCCTCTGCTGCGGCATGCGTCGGGCCGGAGCCAATCGGTGCAGCGGCCGCCGCTGACGTTCCTGCCGACGCGCTGGACCTTGGGCCTGGCGCGTGGAAACGGTTTCGTTTTCGATAACGAGACCGATGCCCACGAGGTGGCTGTGCCCGAGTTCGAGATCGACTCGCAGGCCGTCACCTGGGCACAGTACGCCGAGTTCGTAGAGGACGGTGGCTACGACGACGTGCGATGGTGGTCTGCAGCCGGCTGGCAGTGGGTGCAACGCGCAGGCCGGCGGGTTCCGAGGTACGTCGACCAATTGCGGCAGGGCGTTCTTCAGCGGCGCTTCGGTGTGCTGGTGCGCTTGCCGATGCACCAGCCGGTGGTTCACGTCAGCTGGTATGAGGCCGATGCCTGGTGCCGATGGGCCGGGCGCCGATTGCCGACCGAGGTCGAATGGGAAGTGGCTGCACACGCGGGTGCCGCGCGAGGTTTTCGCTGGGGGGATGTCTGGGAGTGGACCGCAAGCACCTTTCGCGAGTACCCCGGTTTCCGGGTCGATCCCTATCGCGACTACTCGAAGCCCTGGTTCGGAACGCACAAGGTATTGCGTGGGGCCTCGTTCGCCACCAGCGGTCGCATGCGGCACCCGAAATTCCGCAACTTCTATCTGCCGGAGCGCGACGAGATGTTCTGCGGCTTCCGCAGTTGCTCGACCTGATGCCTCAGGTCGGTGGCTCCGCCCCTGGCTTCGGCTTGCGATAGGTCCACCATGGCAGCACCGCGCGCAGCGACAGCACTTCGCCGCTGCCTTCGGCGCTGTAGCCCGGGATGGACTCGATGATCGAGCGCCATGCCGGATCGCGCAGCGCACGCAGCAGTTCCGCGACATGCGGGTGCCCCAGCTGCGCGGCGAGTGTCACCAGGAAGTAGTTCTCCCGCGCCAGCGGCACGAACTCGAGGCCGTTGTCGAGCGCAGCGACCTCGATGCCAAAGGCCGCATCGGCGCTGCCGCTGGCAACCACC
>DAOOCX010000202.1:0-3581 GCA_035408605.1 Thermomonas sp.
CGAGTTGCGCGTAGGTCAGCGCGACCTCGTAGCGGCCGTTGCGGCCGGGGCAGCGTATCGCCACCTGGTCCGGGCGCTCGCGGGCGAGCCCTGGCAGCGCGGCCGCGATGTTGCAGGTCTCGGGTGGCATCTCGCTCATGCGCGCATTGTCGCCGACAATGGCGCATGCCCGCCGACCATCCCTGCCTCAGTTGCGGTGCCTGCTGCGCGTTCTTCCGGGTCAGTTTCCACTGGTCGGAGGCCGATCCCGCGCTGGGCGGCCAGGTCCCCTTCGAGTTGACGGAGCCGCTGCGCACGCACGAGCGGGTGATGCGCGGCACCTCGCAGAAAGACCCGCGCTGCATCGCGCTGGATGCCGACATCGGCCGCTATTCGCGCTGCACGATCCACGACCGCCGGCCGTCGGTGTGCGCACTGGTGCCGGCAAGCTGGGAGTTCGGCGCGGCCAGCGCGCAATGCGACAAGTCGCGGATCGCGCACGGCCTGCCTGCGTTGACGCCGGCCGACTGGATCGGCGTGGACGAGGCCGAGAAGAATCCGCTACCCGAACCCTGACAGCCTCAGTCGAACTGCTGCCAGAGTTTTTCGAACTGCAGGCCGAACACGCGCACCAGGTTGGCGTCGTCGGTCACCACCAGGTTCTCGTCGTTCTTCTCGGTCGCGCTGCGGGTCCAGTTGAAGCTGCCATTGGCCAGCAGGCGCCCGTCGACCAGCGCGAACTTGTGGTGCATGTGGTACGGGCTGTCGTCCAGCCGCACCGCCACGCCGCCCGCGCGCAGGCGGGCGATGTCGCTGCCGCTGTCGTGCTGCTTGTCGTCGTCGCTGACCACCCGGACCTGCACGCCGCGCGCGTGGCATTCGAGGATCGCCTCGGTGAGGCGATCGTCGGCGATGGTGAACACGCAGATGTCCAGCGTGGCCTTGCAGCTTCGCATGAGGTCGCGGAGCCGGCGCAGGCAGGTGTCGCCCGGCGAGAAGTAGGCGCTGGACACGACTGGCGCGGCCTCGTTCGCCGCGTCCAGCGTCTTCACCACCTGCTCGAGCCAGCGCAGCACGTCCAGCGTGTCCGCAGGCGTGGCCAGCATGGCTTCGCGGGCGATGTCGAACGCGCGGTTGCGCAGGAAGCGCACGCGCGGCGCGTCCAGTTGCGCGCCGAGCTCGCGCAGTTGCACCTTCTCGTCCGCATCCAGGGTGAAGTCCTGCGCGGACTCGCGCAGGCTGCGGTCCAGCGCGTCGAAATCCATCACGCGGTACCGACCAGCGGATGCGCGTCCAGGAAGCGACGGATCGCCGGCACCAGCACCTCGTGCTTGTCCTCCAGCACGTAATGCCCGGCATCGTCGAATTCGCTCACCAGGGCGCGCGGCAGCGCCTTGCGGAAGCCGGCCAGGAAATGCTGGTCGAACACGAAGTCCTGCAGGCCCCAGCCGATGAAGGCGGGACGATCCGCGTAGCTTGGCAACGCCGCGGCGGCGGCCTGCACGATCGGCATCGCGCGGTCGCCGGGATCCAGCGGGATGTCCTGCATGAAGCGCAGGGTGCTGATCGCCTGGTCCCAACCGTCGTACACCCCGGCATAGGCGGCGCGCACGTCCTTCGGCAAGGACCGGCTGGTACCGAACCAGGCCGCGCCGCGTGCGAACAGGTTGAAGCGGCGGATCAGCCAGCCGCCCGGCCTCGAATCGCGGCCCATCGCCAGTCGCTTCGGGAAGCGCTTGCTCGCGGGCAGCGGGAACGACGCAGTATTGGTGATCACCAGCCGCCTCACCCGCGCCGGATCGCGCAGCGCCCAGCCGAAGCCGATCATCCCGCCCCAGTCGTGCACCGCCAGGGTCAGCGGGCCATCGATGCCGAGATGCCGCAGCAGGGCATCCAGGTCGTCGATCCGCGACTGCAGGGTGTAGTCGTAGCGCGGCGACGCGGACGCGGCATCGTCCGGCCGATCCGACAGGCCCATGCCCACGTGGTCGGGCACGATGCAGCGGTAGCGATCCTTCAGTCCGTTGACCAGGTGCCGCCAGTAGAAGCTCCATGACGGATTGCCGTGGAGCATGACGATCACCTCGCCATCGCGCGGGCCTTCGTCCAGGTACGACATGGCGATGCCGGGTCGCACCTCGAAGCGTTGCGGGGCGAAGGGGTAGTCGGGGAACTGCATGCGCGGCCGGATCCTGCGCGGCGCGGGCCGCATGGCCGCAAAGGATACCGGCGCAGGCCACTGCGACCAATTCCCGATGGCGAGCCACGGTCCACGCGGCGAGAATCCCCGCATGGCCTTCGACGCATTCGCCCTGATCCTGACCATGCTCGGCATCGGGATGCTGTTCGCGCGGCTGCGCGTGCTGCCGGACAACGCCGCCGAAGTCCTCAACCGCATCGTCCTGGTCGTCTGCCTGCCGGCGGCGGTGCTGACCTACGTGCCACGGTTGCACATGCAGGCCTCCCTGCTGGGCATCGTGGCTACCCCGTGGCTGCTGGCCGCGGCCACCCTCGGCCTGGTGACCCTGGCCAGCCACTGGCTGCGCTTCCGCCGCGACGAACACGCCGTGCTGCTGCTGTGCGTGGCGCTGGGCAACAGCAGCTTCATCGGCTACCCGATGGTGCAGGCGCTGCTGGGCGAACACGCCCTGCCGTATGCCGTGGTCTACGACCAGTTCGGCATCTTCGTGCTGCTGTCCACCTTCGGCCTGTACGTGCTCGCGCGCTACGGCGGCGATGCGCCGCCGACCTTGCGCACGGTCGCGGTGCGGATGCTGCGCTTCCCGCCGCTGTGGGCGCTGCTGCTGGGCCTGACGTTGATGCCGGCCACGCCCCCCGCGTGGATCGCCGGCGGCCTGCAGCGGCTGGCCGATGCCCTGCTGCCGCTGGTGATGCTGGCGGTGGGCCTGACCATCCAGCTGAGGCTGCCGCGCGACGAGGTCAAGCCGCTCGCGGTGGGCCTGGCCTTGCGCCTGCTGGTACTGCCGGCGCTGGCCCTGCCACTGTCACTGGCGTTCGGCCTGCGCGACGACATGCTGCGGGCGAACGTGCTGGAATCCGCGATGCCCAGCATGATCACCGCCGCCGCGCTGGCGATCTCCCACCAGCTGGCGCCGCGGTTGGCGGCCGCGCTGGTGGGTTACGGGATCCTGTTGTCGCTGCTGACCCTGCCGGCGTGGGCGTGGCTGCTGCAACGCTTCGGTTGAAGCCGTCCGGTTACCAGACCACTTCCGCCATCGAGCAATTCAAGCCCGAGCCGATCCCCAGCAAGGCCACCCGGTCGCCCTTCTTCAGGCGCCCCATCTCGCGCAGCTTGGACAGCACGATCGGCACCGATGCCGGACCGATGTTGCCATGTTCGCCGAAGATGGTCAGGACCTTGCGCGGATCGATGCCGATCGCCTTGGTGAAGGCGGCGGTATGCACCTTGCTGACCTGGTGGATGACGAACTGGTCCAGTTCCTCGGACACCCAGCCCAGCGCGTGCTTGGCGGCGACGAAGGTCTTCTGCGCCAGCTTGATGCCTTCGATCAGCAGCATGCGGGTGTCGGTGACCATGCCGTCCAGGTTGCCGCGGCACAGCTTGTTCCACTCGGTCGCGG
>DAOOCX010000203.1:0-3525 GCA_035408605.1 Thermomonas sp.
CGCCCGCACCGGCAGCGGCACGTTGCACAGGTCGATGTGGCCGACCGGGATCGTGTAGAAGCCGTCGACGCGGTTGCGGCGGGCCTCGGTGGCGTCGATGAAGGCCTGGCTGTCGGTGCGCAGCAGTTGCAGCGGGGTGCGCTGCGCCTCGGGCACGTCGCTGGCCAGCTTGATCGAGACGATCGGCGCGCGCTGCTCGGGCTTCTCGTAGAAGCCCATCGGTTCCGGGCCGCGCGGGATCACGCTCAGGAATTCCATGCCCTTGACCACCCGGCCGACTGCGCTCAACTGGCGATCGAGCGCGCGCGGCGACTGGCCGGTGACCACGTAGAGTTCAGCGCCGATGCTGCTGTCCGGGGCGTTGTTGCGGCCGGCGCCGAGCATGCCGTAGCAGTGCGCCATCCACGCCTTGCCGGCCTTCGGGTCGCGGGCGGCGGGAAAGCCGTCGATGAAGCCGACCTCCGGCGCATAGCCGTCGCGGTCGGGGAGTTTGTCGAAGCGCGCGCCGCTGGCATCGCGGGTGAATTCGGCGGGCAGGTGGGTCTTCGTGCCGGCCGGGTAGGGCTTGGCCTTGCCGGCTTCCTCGCCCTCGGCATCGCCGAACTGGACCACGAAGTTGTCCTGCGAGCGATAGATCGCCAGCCCGTCCCAGAAGCCGCCCCTGGCCATGGTCTTGATGTTGGCCACGTGTTCCGGGGCGAAGCCGGGCGCCAGTTCGATCACCACGCGGCCGGCCGGCAACTCCATGTACAGGGTGTTGGCCGGGTCGAGGTCGCGCCAGGCGCTGGCCGGCGCGGCGTCGATGATGTCCTTGGCGCTGCGGTACTTCGGCTTGGCGGCGTCCTGGGCCAGGGCGGGCGTGGCGACGGCAATCGACAGGGCGATGGCGAGCAAGGCAGGGCGCATGGGGCATCCGGAATGCGGGAAAGGCCGAAGCATAGCGTCCGCGCCGGGCCGGGCGGGGTGGCCTGGGTCGGGCTAATGTGAGCGCATGACTACTGGCACATTCGCTATATCGAAATGAACAATAGTATTCGCTACAACATAGACCCGGCGGATCCGCAGATGGACGAAGCCCTCTTACGGAAATTCCACAAGGAGCTCAGCGCCGGCACGGTCTCGCTGGCCCTGCTGGCGGTGGTGGCGGCCTCCACCGAGCCGATGTACGGCTACCAGATCGCCAAGCGGCTGGAGCAGCTCGGCGATGGCGTGCTGGCCGGCAAGCAGAGCGCGCTGTATCCGGTGCTGCGCAACCTGGAAGGGGCCGGCCTGCTGGACAGCTACGTCGAGCCCTCGGTCAGCGGCCCGCCGCGCCGTTATTACCGCGCCACCGCCGCCGGGCGCGACGCCCTCACCGACTGGTCCGCCGCCTGGCGCGCCACCCGCGATTCCCTCGATGCCGTGCTCAAGGAAGCCAGCGCATGAACGCCGTCCACGACCTGCCGACCACCATCCCCGCCTACCTGGAACGCCTGCGCCAGGCGTTGCAGGGCTGCGATCCCGCGCTGGCCCAGGATGCGCTGTACGACGCCGAGGACTACCTGCGCTCGGAACTGGCCGCCAATCCCGGCAAGTCCGAGGCCGAGGTGATCGCCGCGGTCGCCGGCAGCTACGGTGCGCCCGACGAGGTCGCCGACATCTACCGAGATACCGAGGTGCGCGTGCAGACCGCGTTGCGCGCGCCGCCAGCGCCGCCGCGCAGGTCGCTGCCCGGCCGCTTCTTCGGCGTGCTGGCGGATCCGCATACCTACGGCTCGCTGTTCTACATGTTGCTGTCGCTGGCCACCGGCACGTTCTACTTCACCTGGGCGGTGACCGGGCTCTCGCTCTCGCTGGGGCTGGCGATCCTGGTCATCGGCATTCCGTTCGCGATCCTGTTCATCGGCGCCACCCGCGTGCTGGCCCTGGTGGAAGGGCGCATCGTCGAGGTGATGTTGGGCGAACGCATGCCGCGCCGCCCGGTCTACTCGGATCGCAGCCTGCCCTGGCTGCAGCGGATCGGCGCGATGTTCACCGACCCGCGCACCTGGGGAACGATGGCCTACTTCCTGGCGATGCAGCCGCTGGGCGTCGTCTACTTCGCGGTCGCAGTGACCACGCTGGCGCTGGGTGCCGCCTTCATCGCGATGCCGTTCGCGCACTGGTTCGGCTTCGACGCCAACATCCACCTGGACGGGCATGGCTGGATCGACTGGTCGGCGCCGTGGGCCTGGCCGTTGAGCATCGTGATCGGCATCGTCCTGATCATCGCGATGCTGCACCTGGCGCGGCTGGTGGGCCACCTGCACGGCAAGCTGGCGAAGGCGCTGCTGGTCAGCAGCCAGGCGTATTGAGCATGAGGAGGCTGAAACGCGTCGCGCTGGCGTTGCTTGTCTCGCTGGTGGTGTCGTTGGGTGGCGGGTACGTGTATTTCGACAGGAAGTTCACCCCGCCGGAAAATGCCCTGTCCGTGTCGAGCATGGCGACGGAGGTCCCGATCCGGTGGCTTGCGACGAACGGCAACCCGCATGCCGCGCTCCTCCTGCCGGTGAAGCTCGATGGCATCGCGGACACGTTCTACATGCAACTGGACCTGGGTTCGCCGAGCACGGTCTTCTACGGCAATGCCATCCGCTCCGTGCTCGAGCAGCGCCGTGCGGGCTTCGCAATCGGGCACGGTGCCCGCCAGCTTGGCCTGGGCTTCTCGATCGACGGACTGCGCATTCGCTCCGGGAGCTTCGGGTTGCTCGACTACGGCAGCAAGGTCGAGTTCGGCAACCCGGCAGCGGCCAACATCATCGGCACGATCGGGACCGACCTGCTGGAGAAGCGCATCCTGGTCCTGGATTTCAAGCGGGGAACCACCGCTTTCCTGCAGGAGGTTCCGGAGGCGGGGTTCTCCGGGTTCAAGTTCACCAAGCGCAGGGTGCTGATCCCCGCACGCATCGCGGGCCGGGACGGCATGTTCCTGTACGACTCGGGATCCAGCGGCTATGCATTGCTCACCAGCAAGCAGGAATGGGACAGGCTGCGGACGCCCGGTGGGGCAATCAAGGTCGACACCGGCAATTCGTGGGGGCGCGCGTTGAAGGTGATGACGGCACCCGCGGCGCAGACACTTGCGCTTTCGAACGCCACGCTGCGACTGTCCGAAGTGACCTACGTCGAAGGGACATCGCGGATGCAGGAATGGCTGATGCGCAGCTCCGGCATGCAGGGGATGCTCGGCAACAAGCTGTTCCTGGGCCACACGCTCACGCTTGACGCGAAACGCCAGAGATTCAAGCTCGACTGACGGCCGTCGAGGCGAGCGGCATCGAACGCCCATGCCGCGGCATGCATCGCCTCAGCGCGTGGGCCTCTTCTTCGGCGTCTTCCCCGGCGTGCTCTCCACGCCTCCTGCATGCGCGGCGATGAAGTCGCGTACCTGCGGATACACCTGCGTGCGCCAGCGACGGCCGCTGAAGATGCCGTAGTGGCCGGCGCCTTCCACGGTCACGTGCTTGCGGTCGGCCGCGGGGATGCCGGTGCACAGCTTGTGCGCGG
>DAOOCX010000204.1:0-3520 GCA_035408605.1 Thermomonas sp.
TGGTGGAGGGAGGTGGATTCGAACCACCGAAGGCGTAAGCCAGCAGATTTACAGTCTGCCCCCGTTGGCCGCTTGGGTATCCCTCCGATTGTCCCGATGGCGAACCGAAGCTCCCCAAAGAGCCCGCAATTTTGACGCCAGCTTTCGGGACTGTCAACGCCTATGTGCAGATCGGTCAGACATTGAAGCGGAAGTGCAGCACGTCGCCTTCCTGCACACGGTATTCCTTGCCTTCCAGGCGCAGCCGGCCGGCGTCGCGGGCACCGGCCTCGCCCCTGTACTTGAGGAAATCGTCGTAGCCGATGGTCTCGGCGCGGATGAAGCCCTTCTCGAAGTCGGTATGGATCACGCCCGCCGCCTGCGGCGCGGTGGATCCGGCCTTGACCGTCCACGCGCGAACCTCCTTGACGCCGGCGGTGAAGTAGGTCTGCAGGCCCAGCAGCTTGTAGGCGGCGCGGATGACGCGATTCAGGCCGGGCTCGTCCAGGCCGAGGTCCTTCAGGAATTCGTCGCGATCGGCATCGTCCAGCTGGCTCAGCTCTTCCTCGATGGCGGCGGAGACCGGCACCACCTCGGCACCCTCGCCCGCCGCCCGAGCGCGCACCGCGTCGAGGTGCGGGTTGTTCTCGAACCCGTCCTCGAGCACGTTGGCCACGTACATCACCGGCTTCAGGGTGATCAGGAACAGGTCGCGCACCGCCGCCTTGTCGTCGTCTGACAGGCCCAGCGACCGCGCCGACCTGCCCTCGTTCAAGCCGGCGCTGATGCGGCCCAGTACCTCGGCGCGCGCCTTCGCGTCCTTGTCGCCGGTCTTGGCGGAACGCTCCGCCTTGTTCAGCGCCTTGTCGACGGACTCCAGGTCGGCCAGCGCCAGCTCGGTGTCGATGGTATCGATGTCGGCCAGCGGGTCGACCTTGTTGTTGACGTGGATGACGTCGTCGTTCTCGAAGCAGCGCACCACATGGGTGATCGCATCGACCTCGCGGATATGGGCCAGGAACTTGTTGCCCAGGCCCTCGCCGCTCGCCGCGCCCGCCACCAGGCCGGCGATGTCGACGAACTCGACCGCAGTCGGGATGCACTTCTGCGGCTTGACGATTTCGCTCAGCGCATTGAGGCGCGGATCCGGCACCGGGACGATGCCGACGTTCGGCTCGATGGTGCAGAACGGGAAGTTGGCGGCGGCGATGCCGGCCTTGGTCAGCGCGTTGAAAAGCGTGGACTTGCCGACGTTCGGCAGGCCGACGATGCCGCATTTGATGCCCATGGCGCGTGTTGCTCCGTTGTCGCGCGGCGTCTGGCCGCGCGAAGAAAAATCAGGTGGATCAGCTTGGCCGCGGCGTATGCAGCCGGGTCATCGCGTCCTGGTAATTGCCGTCCATCGCCAGCGGCAGCACGCCGATGGCGTCGTCGATGGCACGCAGGATGCTCGCCTCGTCGTCGCGCCCGGGCTTGCCCAGCACCCAGGGCGTGACCTTGTCCTTGTGCCCGGGATGGCCGATGCCGACCCGCAGGCGGTGGAACTTGCCATGCCCGAGCAGGCGCATGGTGTCGCGCAGGCCGTTCTGGCCGCCATGGCCGCCGTCGAACTTGAGCCGTGCAACGCCGGGCGGCATGTCCAGCTCGTCGTGCGCGACCAGCATTTCCTCGGGCTCGATCTTCCAGTAGCGCAACGCCGCCGTGATCGACTTGCCGGAGAGATTCATGAAGGTCGCAGGCTTCAGCAACCAGACGTCGTGACCGCCGATGCCGGCCTTGGCGATCTCGCCGAACAGCTTGCTGTCCAGCCCGAACCGCGCGCCCGCCTGTTCCGCCAGCGCGTCAATAAACCAGAACCCGGCGTTGTGCCGGGTCCGGGCGTGTTCGGGACCGGGATTGCCCAGCCCGACGATGAGGCGCAGGCCTGCCATCGGAAGCGACATCCTTCGGATCCAGGTCGGCGCGACACGGGGTCGCGCCGAGACGAATCAAAGGATTACTTGTCGTCCTTCTTCGCGGCCTTGGTCGCCGGCACGTCGGCGGCTTCCGGGGCGGCTTCCTCGGTGTCTTCCTTGCCGTGCTTGGCGATCACGACGGCGACGTCGTGTTCCTTGCCCAGCTTCAGCTCCGGGATCTCCACGCCGGCCGGCAGCTTCAGCTCCGACAGGTGGATGATGTCGCCGACGGCCAGGTTCGACAGATCGATCTCGATGAACTCCGGCAGGTCCTTCGGCAGGCAGCTCACTTCCACGTCGTTCAGCTCGTGCAGGACGACCACGTCGGCCGCCTTGCCCGCCGGGGACTTGTCCTCGTTGAGGAAGTGCAGCGGCACCTTCGCGCGCAGGGCCTGGTCGGCGCTGACGCGCTGGAAGTCCAGGTGCATGATCAGCTGCTTGAAGGGGTGGCGCTGGATGTCGCGGAGCAGGACCTTCTGGACGTCGCCGCCGAGGCTCAGGTCCAGGATCGACGAGTAGAACCACTCGTTCTGCTGGGCCAGCCAGACCTTCTCGTGGTCGAGCTGGATGGCGACCGGATCGATGCCGCCGCCGTAGACGATGGCCGGGATCTTGCCGCCGGTGCGGAGGCGGCGGCTCGCACCCTTGCCTTCCACTGCGCGGCGTTCGACGTTGATTTCATGCGTTGCCATGTTGTTTCACTCTCGTTGCATTGAAGCCGCCTCGCGGCGGCGATGTCACTCACCCGCGACCAGGTGAGTGGGGTGCGACGCGGCGATGCCGCATCGCGGGTTCCTGGCGTCAGTCCACGTAGAGCGAGCTGACGGACTCGCCGAACGCCACCCGGCGGATGGTTTCGGCCAGCAGCTCGGCCACGCTGAGCTGGCGGATCTTGGGGCAGGCCTTGGCGGCCTCGGACAGGCGGATGGTGTCGGTCACCACCAGTTCGTCCAGCTGCGAGCGGGTCACGTTGTCGATCGCCGCGCCGGACAGCACCGGGTGGGTGCAGTAGGCCGCGACCTTCAGCGCGCCGCGCTCCTTCAGCGCGTTCGCGGCGGCGCACAGGGTCCCGGCGGTGTCGACGATGTCGTCGACCAGCACGCAGGTCTTGCCCTCCACGTCGCCGATGATGTTCATCACCGTGGACACGTTGGCCTTCGGCCGGCGCTTGTCGATGATGGCCAGGTCGGCATCGTCGAGGCGCTTGGCGATCGCGCGCGCGCGCACCACGCCACCCACGTCGGGCGAGACCACGATCAGGTTGTCGGTGCCATGCGCGCGCCAGATGTCGGCCAGCAGCAGCGGCGACGCGTACACGTTGTCCACCGGCATGTCGAAGAAGCCCTGGATCTGGTCCGCATGCAGGTCCACGGTCAGCACCCGGTCGGTGCCCACCGCGCCGAACATCTTCGCCGCGACCTTGGCCGTGATCGGCACGCGCGAGGAGCGCGGGCGGCGATCCTGGCGGGCGTAACCGAAGTACGGCACCACCGCGGTCACGCTGGCCGCCGACGCGCGCTTCAGCGCATCGACCAGCACCAGCAACTCCATGAAGTTCTCGGCGGTCGGGGCGTTGGTCGGCTGGA
>DAOOCX010000205.1:0-3490 GCA_035408605.1 Thermomonas sp.
ATCCCCGAACTGCTGGAAGAACTCCGAGCCGGCCGCATGGTCGTCATCGTCGACGACGAGGACCGCGAGAACGAAGGTGACCTGATCATGGCCGCCGAGCTGGTGCGGCCGGCCGACATCAACTTCATGGTCACCCATGCGCGTGGCCTGGTCTGCCTATCGCTGACCCGCGAACGCTGCGCGCAACTCGGGCTGGCGCCGATGGTCCAGGCCAATACCGCGCAGTTCCACACCAATTTCACCGTCAGCATCGAGGCGGCCGAAGGCGTTACCACCGGCATCAGCGCCTACGACCGTGCGCATACGATCCGCACCGCGGTGCGGCCGGATGCGAAGCCGAGCGACCTCAGCCAGCCCGGCCACATCTTCCCGCTCACTGCACAGGCCGGCGGCGTGCTGACCCGCGCTGGCCATACCGAAGCCGCCAGCGACCTGCCGATGCTGGCGGGGCTGGAACCGGCGGGCGTCTTGGTCGAAGTGATGAATGCCGATGGCGGCATGGCGCGCAGGCCCGAGCTGGAAGTGTTCGCCCGCGAGCACGGCCTGAAGATGGGCTCGATCGCCGACCTGATCGCGTATCGGCTCGCCACCGAGCACACCGTCGAGCGCATCGACGATCGCGCCATCGACACCGAATTCGGCCCGTTCCGGTTGGTCACCTACCGCGACCGCATCGCCCACGAGCTGCACTTCGCGCTGGTGCGCGGCACGCCCGACAAGGCCATGCCGACCCTGGTGCGGGTCCAGGTCGAAAACCCGCTGAGCGACCTGCTGCACTGGCGCCGCGACGATTTCGGGGTGGCCGCCACCGATGCCCTGCGCGCGATCGCCGCCGAAGGGCAGGGCGTGATGGTGGTGCTGTCCGAGCCGCGCAATGCCGAGGCCTTGCTGGCGCGCCTGCGCGAGCAGGCCGCGCCGGCCGCGAACAGCAAGGACGTGGGCCAGTGGCGGCGCAATGGCGCCGGCGCGCAGATCCTGGCCGACCTGGGCCTGGGCAAGCTGCGCGTGCTCGGCACCCCGCGGCGGCAGGTGGGCCTGGCCGGCTACGGGCTGGAGGTGGTCGAGACCATCGCGGCCACGGCGCCGGCGGCCGCGCGGTAAACTGCGCGGCCCCGTTCCAGGCCGACCCGCCATGCCGTACATCGAAGGCGACCTGCGCGCCCCGCAGGGCGCGCGCTTCGCGATCATCGCCAGCCGCTGGAACCCGCGCATCGTCGATGCGCTGGTGGATGCCGCGCGCGCGACCTTCATCGGCAACGGCGTGGACGAAGCGGCGGTGGACGTGGTCCGGGTCCCCGGGGCATGGGAATTGCCGATGGCCGCGCGCGACATCGCCCTGGCCGGCAGGCATGCGGCCATCGTCGCGCTGGGCTGCGTGGTCCGCGGCGACACGCGCCACTACGAACAGGTGGCCGATGGCGCGTCCGACGGATTGATGCGCGTCGCCCTGGACACCGGCGTGCCGGTGCTCAACGGCGTGCTGGCGGTGGATCGCTTCGAGGATGCCGCGGCACGCGCCGGCGGCAGCCATGGCAACAAGGGCGAGGAGGCCGCACTGGTGGCGATCGAAATGGCGAACCTGCGGGAGAAACTGGCATGAACCGGCATCGCAACGATGGCATCGACCCCGTGGCCCGCTCGCGTTCGCGTCGGCGCGCCTTGCAGGCGATCTACGCCTGGCAGCTGAGCGCGACCAGCGAAGGCGCCCTCATCGCGGAATTCGCCCACGAACAGGCGCACGAGATCGCCGACCTTGAGTACTTCGAGGACCTGGTGCGTGGCGTGTTGCGCCACGTGGCGCAACTGGACCAGGCGCTGGCGGGCTTCATCGACCGCAAGGTGGACGAGGTCGACCCGATCGAGCGCGCCGCCCTGCGCATCGCCGCCTACGAACTGCTGCACCGCCCCGACGTGCCCTACCGGGTGGTGATCAACGAAGCGATCGACTCCACCAAGCGCTTCGGCTCCGAGCACGGCCACACCTACGTCAACGGCGTGCTGGACAAGGCCGCGCTGGCGTTGCGCGGCAGCGAGTCGCAGGCGGCGCGCCCGCGCTGAACCACGGAACGGCGGTGGACAGCACGGTCGCCGAATTCGACCTGATCGAGCGCATCCGCCGGCGCGTCGCGGCCCGCCCCGACGTGCTGCTCGGCATCGGCGACGATGCCGCGCTGCTGCAGCCACCGGTCGGCATGCAGCTGGCGGTGGCGATGGACACGCTCAACAGCGGCGTGCATTTCCCGCCGGAGACCGCGCCCGCCGACATCGGCTGGAAGGCGCTGGCGGTGAATCTCTCCGACCTCGCGGCGATGGGCGCATCGCCGGCGTGGTGCACGTTGTCGCTGTCCCTGCCCGATGCATCGACCGGGTTCGTCGAGGGGTTCCTGGACGGGTTCCTCGCGCTCGCCGCGCACCATGACGTCGCGCTTGTGGGTGGCGACACCACGCGCGGGCCGTTGTCGGTTTGCGTGGCGGTGCACGGGTTCATCGAGCCGGGCCAGGCGTTGCGGCGCGATGGCGCCTGCGTTGGCGACGACCTCTGGGTCAGCGGCACCCTGGGCGATGCCGCGGCGGCGCTGTCGCAGTGGCAGGCAGGCGGCGCGATCGATCCGGCCTTGCGCCTGCGCCTGGACCGGCCTACGCCGCGGGTGTCGCTTGGACGCGCGCTGCGCGGCATCGCGGCCTCCTGCATCGATGTCTCGGATGGCCTGCTGGCGGACCTGGGGCATGTCTGCAAGGCAAGCGGCGTCGGCGCGTGGCTCGACGTGGATGGGTTGCCGGCGTCGCCCGTGTTGCGAGCGAGCTTCGACGGCGAGGCGCGCCGACGGCTGCAGGCCACCGGCGGCGACGACTACGAACTGTGTTTCAGCGCGCCGGCCAGCATGCGCGAAGCGGTGCTCGAAGCAGCCTCCGCGCACGTCCCGGTGACGCGCATCGGTCGCGTCGTTGCCGGTACCGGCGTGTCCGCCGTGGATCGACATGGCATGGCTTGGGCGCGATCCAGCGAAGGGTTCCGGCACTTCGAGTAAGCGCTTGCATCGCTGCCGTGCCGGACGTCATCCCGACCTCGCGCACTGTGCGTGCCTACGGGCGACCGTGCACCTTGGGCGCCACATCCGCGCAGGCAAGGGAACAACAATGGGCAGGAAATTCCTCGTGGGCATGGCACTGGTGGCGATCCTCGGCGCAGTGGGCGCGAGCGGCTACCAGTTCGGCAAGTTCCTCAAGGAGCGCGAGCGCGCCGAGGCGGCGCGACCGGTCTAACGTCCTCGTCTTCCAGGTTCCTGCACCGGATCCCGGCCTTCCACGTCCTTCGCCTCGTCCTTCGGGTCGGGTAGGGCCTTCACCAAGGGTTCGATCAGGGCGACGGGAACCACGGTGACCTTGTTGTCGCCGGCGAGCGCGGATTGCGTCTCCAATGGAGTTGCCGCGGACACCGCCGCGTTCACCGGAAGCAGCGGGGCGTTCATCCGCAGCGCCTTCGGCGCTG
>DAOOCX010000206.1:0-3487 GCA_035408605.1 Thermomonas sp.
ACCGGCATGCCGCGGCCGTCGTCGGACACCTCGCAGCTGCCGTCTTCATGCATGGTCACGCTGATCGTGCGCGCATGTCCTGCCAGCGCCTCGTCCACCGCGTTGTCGATGACTTCCTGGGCCAGGTGGTTGGGCCGCGCGGTGTCGGTGTACATGCCGGGGCGGCGCTTGACCGGATCCAGGCCGGAGAGGACTTCGATGTCGGCGGCGTTGTAGCGGGTATTCATTCGTTCGATCGAGTCGTGCAACGTGCAGGGGGCGGCCAGTGTGTGGCCTGAGGTCGGGATTTGCACGCCAGCCCTGCCTGCCTTGCGGCCGTGGCCGATACAATCGCGGAAAGGCCAGGCGCATCGCCGGCCAGGGAGCTTGCCTGTGGTGGATGTTGCCGCACGCGCGGCCGGGAACCAGCCCGGCGCGCGGTTGATCGCTGCCGACGTGGGCGGCACCTACGCCCGGCTGGGCCTGGTCGGGGTGGACGCCGGTGGCGGCATCAGCGTGCTGTTCCACCGCCGCTATCCCTGCGCGGTATTCGCCGGCCTGGCCGCGATCCTCCGCCGCTTCCGCGAGGAATGCGAGGCTGCGCAGGCCGGCCCGTTCCCGGTGGCCTGCGTGGTCGCCATCGCCGGCGTGCTGCAGGGCGACCAGTTGTTGAACAGCAACCTGCCGTGGAAGGTCTCGCTGGCCGAGACCCGCCGCGAGGCCGGCATCGCCCACCTGCACCTGATCAACGATTTCGAGGCGCTGGCCTGGGCCCTGCCGCAGGTCCCGGTCGATCAATTGCAGGTGCTGGGTGCCGGCGACGGCAATGGATTGCGCCTGCCGGTGGTGCTGGTCGGGCCCGGCACCGGGTTGGGCGCGGCCCTGGTGATCGACCAGGGTGGCCGCACGGGCGTGCAGCCCAGTGAGGCCGGGCATGCCGCACTGGCGGCGAATACCCCGCTGGAACTCGACGTGGTGCGCCTGCTGCAGGCGCGCTTCGGCCACGTGGACAACGAGCGCGTGCTCTCGGGCCCCGGACTGATCAACCTGTACCACGCCTTGTGCGAACTGCGCGGCGTGCAGCCGCACTGGCATACGCCCTCCGAACTCGTCGATGCCGCGGATGCCGGCAGCGACCTGCTGGCCGCCGAGTGCGCCGCGCTGTTCTGCCGCTGGCTGGGCAGCTTCGCCGGCGACCTGGCCATCACGTTCCGCGCCGGTTCGGTGTGCCTGGCCGGCGGTCTGTCCGGACACCTGGACCGTTACCTGCGCCAGGGCGGCTTCATGCAGCGCTTCCTCGACAAGGGCGTGCTCTCCGACACCCTGCGCGACGTGCCGGTGTACACGGTCGAACACGGCCAGCTCGGCATCATCGGCGCCGCTGCGTGGCACGTCGCCCACCATCCTTCCTGACAGGGCCATCACGATGTCGTCGCGCCGCCGCTTCCTGCAGTCTTCGTTGATGGCCGCGGGTGCGGCGCTGTTGCCGGCTGCGCGCGCATTGCCGGCATCGAATGGGGCAAAAGTCGTCTCCACCTGGGATTTCGGCGTGCCGGCCAATCGCGAGGCATGGCGCATCCTGGCGGCTGGCGGCAATGCACTCGATGCGGTCGAGGCCGGCGCGCGCTGGGCGGAGACCGGCCAGTGCAATTCCACCGTCGGCCGTTGCGGCTATCCGGATCGCGACGGCTTCGTGACCCTGGATGCCAGCATCATGAAGGGCGACGGCAGCTGCGGTGCGGTGGCGGCCTTGCAGGACATCGACCACCCGATCTCGGTTGCCCGCAAGGTGATGGAGAAAACGCCGCATGTGTTGCTGGTCGGCGATGGCGCCAGGCAGTTCGCGGTTGCCGAAGGCTTCGAACCGCGCGAGCTGCGCACGCCGGAAGCGGAGAAGGCGTGGCGCGAATGGCGGGAGACCTCGCGCTATGCGCCGGAGATCAACGCCGAACGCCGCGGCGTACCGGGCAACAAGGACAACCACGACACCATCGGCATGCTCGCGCTCGGTGCCGATGGCCGCATGGCAGGTGCCTGCACCACCAGCGGCATGGCCTGGAAGATGCACGGCCGCGTCGGCGACAGTCCGATCATCGGTGCCGGCCTGTACGTGGACGATCAGGTCGGCGGCGCCACCGCCTCCGGCGTGGGCGAGGAAATGTTGCGCAATGCCGCGAGTTTCCTGGTCGTCGAACTGATGCGGCAAGGCCACTCGCCCAGCGATGCCTGCCACCTGGCCATCGAACGCGTGGTGATGAAACGCCCGCAGGCCAGCAAGACATTGCAGGTCTGTTTCCTTGCGATGAACAACCATGGCGAGGTCGGCGCGTTCGCGCTGCACCAGGGCTTCGTTTACGCGGTCTGCGATGCGCAACAGCAGGACACGCTGCTGCAGGCCCCCGCGGTCTACGCCACGTCCAAGACCTGATGGCGTCGTCGCGGCGGCTGCTGGAGATCGCGGCGAATTCGGTCGAATCCGCGCTGGCCGCGCAGGCCGGTGGCGCCGACCGGGTGGAGCTTTGCGCCAACCTCGGCGAAGGCGGCACCACCCCGTCCTTCGGCAGCATCGCCTTCGCCCGCGATCGCCTGCGCATCCCGCTGCACGTGCTGGTTCGCGCGCGCGCCGGTGATTTCACCTGTTCGCCCGCCGAGCTGGAGGCGATGCGCCGCGATGTCGAGGCCTGCGTGCGGCTGGGCTGCGACGGCGTCGTGATTGGCCTGCTGGACATCGCGGGGCATGTCGACCTGGCCGGCTGCCGGGTGTTGATCGAGGCTGCGGGCGGCCTGGACGTGACCTTCCACCGCGCCTTCGACGTGGTCGCGGATCGCACCACGGCGATGGAACGCATCATCGGCCTGGGCTGCTCGCGCATCCTGAGCTCCGGTGGCGCGGACCACGCGCTGGACGGGGCTGCCGTGATCGCCGCCGACATCGAGCGTGCGGCCGGACGCATCGCCCTGGTCGCCGGTGCCGGGGTGACCGCGGGCAATATCGCCGACGTGGCGCGCCTGGCGGGCGCCCGCGAACTGCATGCATCGGCCAGGGTGTTCGATCCCGGCATCGGTGCGGAGGGGCCTGCGGGCCTGGCCCGCGGGCACGGGCGCAGCGACGAAGCGGTGGTGCGCGCGCTGCGCGAGGCGCTCGACGCCGAATCCTGAGTCGGCCGGGTTTTCCCGTTGCGGATCAATGGTTTCCGTCGATACGGACGCAGCCGGCGCGTGCAGCGGCGGGGCGCTTGGCCTAGAATGCGGCTTTCCAGCGCCGTGTCGACGCCATGACTTCCCCCGCATCGCCTACCCCCCTCGTCTTCGTCACCGGGGGCGTGGTGTCCTCGCTCGGCAAGGGCATCGCCGCCGCCTCGCTCGCGGCGATCCTCGAAGCCCGTGGCCTCAAGGTCACGATGATGAAGCTGGACCCGTACCTCAACGTGGATCCGGGCACCATGAGCCCGTTCCAGCACGGCGAGGTCTACGTCACCGACGACGGCGCCGAGACCGACCTCGACCT
>DAOOCX010000207.1:0-3455 GCA_035408605.1 Thermomonas sp.
TCCACCATCGCGCCACGATGCTCGATCGCCAGCGTCTCGGCCTGTGCGCACAGGCGGCGCAGCACATGGGTTGCGATGGGCGCGCGATGTTCGGCATTGCGCGAGCGGCGCTCCAGTCCGTGCAGTCCCGCCGCCGGCAAGCGCAGTGGCCAGAACAGGTCGTCCAGCGCTTCCAGGGAACGACCACTGACCAGCGCCAGGGCGCCACCCAAGCGCTCGGACAACGCATGGAGGCATTCCCGGAGTCCGAGCGGCACGATCACCCGGTCTGGGGCATCGGCGAACTCCAGGAGACAGCCATCGACGTCGAGGAACAGGGCCCAGCCATCTTCGGGCAGGCCCGGACGCGGCCGTCGTGGGGCGGGCGGTGCGTGCATCGGGCCAGTATGGCCAGCCCGGTGTTAGCAGCGGGTCGACGCGTCGGGTGGGGCGCCGTCCTCTGCCGATCGTGGCTGCGGATCGGCCAGCAACCACGCCAGCTTGCGCGCCTTCGGCTGGCGCTTGAGCTCATGCTCGGCGCGCGAGGCGCTGGCGCGATCCGGGTAGCCGCGGCTGCCGAGCACGCATTCCGGTGGATGCGCGCGGGTGTACTTCGCGCCGCGTCCCGACGCGTGCTGGCGGAAGCGGCGGTCGATGTCGGTGGTGATGCCTGCATACACGCTGCCGTCGCGGCAGCGCAGCAGGTACAGGTGCCAGCCGGCCGTCATCGCGGCGTGCGCGACAATCGCTCGATCAGCACCGCGCTGCGCAGGGCCTGGCGCGGAATGCTGGCCAGGTCGAGCGTCTCCCCCACCGCGTGCGCGCCGGTGCCTGCTGCGCCCAGGCCCGCGAGCACGTCGGCGTCGGCGGCGACGAAGCTGGAGTCGGCGGCGCCGCGCTTGGCCGGATCCCATTCGCCCATCGCCGGCAGGCCGAGGTCGGCGTTGACCTGGTTGAGCAGGGCGAGCAGGGCCCGGTTGCCCGCGGTAGGCGCCATCGCCGGATAGGAATCGTCGAAGGCGAGGGTGGCGTCGGTCTTCGGCAGGTGGGCGTCGACGATCGCCTGCATCTTCGCCCGCGCCCGCGCCTCCTGCGCCGCGCTGAAGGTGCGCATGTCGCCACGCGCGACCGCTTCCGCGGCGACGATGTTGGTCTTGCCGGCGGCGCTGCCGCGCGCGCCGCCCGGGTCCAGCGTGGCAGGCGTGCCGCCGAGCATCAGGCCGACGTTGACGGTGAGGTTGGGTTCCGGCAGTTCGCGCCGGAATGCATCGAGGATGCGCACCAGTTCGTAGTTCGCGCCATAGCCAAGCGCGTCGCCGAACACACCGCCGGAATGTCCGGTAATGCCGGTGGTGGTGAGTTCCCAGTCGGTCACGCCGCGACGTGCAACCGTGGCGTAGTCGCGGCCATCGCGGACGATCAGTTCTTCGTACTCCAGGGCAACGTCCGCCCACTTGCCCGCCGCGACCAGGTCGGCGCGCGCGGCCTCCAGCGGCGTGCCGGCCGACTCCTCGTCGCCGGTCAGCACCACCTTGATGTCGGCATCGCGCAGGGTGCCGGCGGCATGCATGGCGCGCAATGCAGCGATGATGATCACCACGCCGCCCTTGTCGTCGGCGATGCCGGGACCGGTCGCGCGTTCGCCGTCGCGGACGAAGCGCTGGAACGTCGAATCCGGCTCGAACACGGTGTCCAGGTGGCCGATCATCAGGATCCGCTTGCCGCGTCCGTTACCCGCGTGGGTGGCGACCAGGTGGCCGGCGCGTCCGGTAGCGCGCATGTCGATCCACTGCACGTCGAAGCCCAGCGGCTCCAGCTCCGCGCGCACCATTCCGCCGACCGCGGTGACCCCGGGAATGTTGAGCGAGCCCGAGTTCTGGTTGACCAGCTTCTCCAGCAAGGCGATCGCATGTGGCTGGTCGGCGTCGATGGCGGCACGCATCCGCTGCTCGCCCGGGGACGGCGTGGCGCCAAAGCAGGGTGCGGCGGACAGGACCAGCAGCAAGCCATGTGCAAGGACGCGGGAACGGATCATCGGGCGGGTTCCGGGACGGGCAGCCGAGACCATAACCCAGCCCGAATGCCGCGCGCGCTTTGACTTGAATCAGGGCAAGGCAACCGCATCTGGAACACATTGGCCGCGAGCGGCCCATCCCTCTTCAAGGATTCCCCCATGCGCATGGACAAACTCACCTCGCGCTTCCAGCAGGCCATCGCCGACGCGCAGTCGCTGGCCGTGGGTCGCGACCACACCATCATCGAACCCGCGCACCTGCTGTTGGCGCTGCTGGACCAGCAGGGTGGGGGCACGCGCCCGCTGCTGGCGCAGGCCGGCGTCAACGTGCCGGTGCTGCGCGAGCGCCTGACCGAGGCCCTCGACAAACTGCCGAAGGTCAGCGGCCAGGCCGGCAACGTGCAGGCCGGCAACGACCTGGTGCGCCTGCTCAATGTCACCGACAAACTGGCCCAGCAGCGTGGTGATGCCTACATCGCCAGCGAGCTGTTCCTCCTCGCTGCACTGGAGGAGTCAGGCGCGGCCGGCAAGGCGCTGAAGGCCGCCGGCGGCGACAAGGCCAGGCTGGAGGCGGCCATCGACAAGTTGCGTGGTGGCGAGAAAGTGCAGGACGAGAACGCCGAGGACGCGCGCCAGGCGCTGGAGAAATACACGATCGACATGACTGCGCGCGCGGAGAGCGGCAAATTCGATCCGGTGGTCGGCCGCGACGAGGAAATCCGTCGCACCATCCAGGTCCTGCAACGGCGCACCAAGAACAACCCGGTGCTGATCGGCGAGCCCGGCGTCGGCAAGACCGCGATCGTGGAGGGCCTTGCCCAGCGCATCATCAACGGCGAGGTGCCGGAAGGCCTGCGAGGCAAGCGTCTGCTGTCGCTGGACATGGGCGCGCTGATCGCCGGCGCCAAGTTCCGCGGCGAGTTCGAGGAGCGCCTGAAGGCGGTGCTCAACGACCTGTCGAAGAACGAAGGCCAGATCATCCTGTTCATCGATGAGCTGCACACCATGGTCGGCGCCGGCAAGGCGGAAGGCTCGATGGATGCCGGCAACATGCTCAAGCCCGCGCTCGCACGCGGCGAGCTGCACTGCATCGGCGCGACCACGCTTGACGAATACCGCAAGTACGTGGAGAAGGACGCCGCGCTGGAACGCCGCTTCCAGAAGGTCTTCGTGGGCGAGCCGTCGGTGGAGGACACCATTGCGATCCTGCGCGGACTGAAGGAACGCTACGCGGTGCACCATGGCGTCGAGATCACCGATCCCGCCATCGTCGCCGCGGCCACGCTGTCCAACCGCTACATCGCCGACCGCCAGTTGCCGGACAAGGCGATCGACCTGATGGACGAAGCGGCATCGCGCATCCGCATGGAGATCGATTCCAAGCCGGAGGAGATGGACCGCAAGGAACGCCGGCTGATCCAGCTCAAGATCCAGCGCGAGGCGCTGAAGAAGGAGAAGGACG
>DAOOCX010000208.1:0-3442 GCA_035408605.1 Thermomonas sp.
GCGCATTGCGCGGACGCGCTGGTGTGCATTTCCAACTGCGACAAGATCACGCCCGGCATGCTGATGGCGGCACTGCGACTCAACATCCCGACCGTGTTCGTGTCCGGCGGGCCGATGGAAGCCGGCAAGACCAAACTCGCCGATGGCACCACGTCCGGCCACAAGCTCGACCTGATCGACGCGATGGTGATGGCCGCGGATCCGAATGCGTCCGACGAAGAAGTGGCCGTTGTCGAACGCAGTGCGTGCCCGACCTGCGGATCCTGCAGCGGCATGTTCACCGCGAACTCGATGAACTGTTTGACCGAAGCATTGGGCCTGTCGTTGCCTGGCAACGGCACGGTGCTGGCGACGCATGCGGATCGCGAGCAGTTGTTCCTGCAAGCCGGGCGCACTGCGGTGGAACTCTGCCATCGCTGGTATGGCGCCGAGGATGCGCGCGCCCTGCCGCGCGGCATCGCCACCTTCGAAGCGTTCGAGAACGCGATGACACTCGATATCGCGATGGGCGGTTCGACCAACACGATCCTGCACCTGCTCGCTGCCGCGCAGGAGGCCGAAGTCGCCTTCGGCATGGCCGACATCGACCGGCTGTCGAAACGCGTGCCGCAACTGTGCAAGGTCGCGCCGAATACCCAGAAGTACCACATCGAGGACGTGCATCGCGCCGGTGGTGTGATCGCGATCCTCGGCGAACTCGCGCGTGGCGGCTTGCTGCACACCGATGTCGCGACCGTGCATGCAGCGACCCTGGGCGATGCGATCGCGAAGTGGGACATCGCGACCGTCGACGACGAACGGGTATCGACGTTCTATCGCGCCGGCCCGGCCGGCATCCCGACCCAGGTCGCCTTCAGCCAGGCCACGCGCTGGCCGTCGCTGGATGCGGATCGCGCTGAGGGCTGCATCCGCAGTGTCGCGCATGCGTATTCGCAGGAAGGCGGGCTCGCCGTGCTGGCCGGCAACATCGCGCCCGATGGCTGCGTGGTGAAGACGGCAGGCGTGGACGCATCCGTGCATGTATTCGAAGGGACGGCACGCGTCTATGAAAGCCAGGAGGCGGCGGTGGCCGGCATCCTCGGCGACGAGGTGCAGGCCGGCGACGTGGTGGTGATCCGCTACGAAGGCCCGAAGGGTGGGCCGGGCATGCAGGAGATGCTCTACCCGACCAGTTACCTGAAGTCGAAAGGGCTCGGCAAGGCGTGCGCGTTGCTCACCGATGGCCGCTTCTCCGGCGGCACCTCGGGCCTGTCGATCGGCCATGCGTCGCCGGAGGCCGCGGCGGGTGGCGCGATCGGCCTGGTCCGCGATGGCGACCGCATCCGCATCGATATTCCGGCGCGCAGCATCAACCTGGTGGTGGATGAAGATGAGCTTGCCGCGCGACGCGCCGAGCAAGACGCCAAAGGCTGGAAGCCGGTGCAGCCGCGCGCGCGCAAGGTCAGCACCGCGCTCAAGGCCTATGCGCTGCTGGCGACGAGCGCCGACAAGGGTGCAGTACGCAATACGGCGATGCTCGACGCGACCTGAGTCGCATTCCGGCGTCGCGCGGATTGCCGCGCACGCCCGCCGTCACGGACAATCCGCGGCCTTGCCGGGGACGCCCCGGCGTCTCGCGGCCATGTGCCGCGCAATGGATCGGGGATCGTTCGGATGGGAATCGGGTTTCGCGGGTTGTCGCTGGTCATGCTTGCCGCCTTGCCGCTGGGGGCGACCGCGGGCGACACCATCAAGGTCGCCAGGGTCGTGCCCTACATGCGCGACATCAGCGATACCAACCTGCACAAGTGCGACTGGAACCGGAACCTGCCGGGGCTGATCTCGTGGAAATCGGGTCGCACGGTCGAAGTCACCGATGCCGACCTCGCTACCGTCGAAGGCAAGGTGCTGGTGCTGTCCATCGTGAAGGCGCATACCGCAGGCGGCGGCAACATGAGCGGCCCGAAATGGGGGCAGGTGCGAGGGGAGTTGCGCGAAAACGGCGAGTTGCTCGGCAACTTCAGTCTCCGCCGGGTATCGGCGCGGCCGTTCGACATGGCCGTGTGCAAGCCGCTGGACAGGATCGCCGTGGCGCTGGCGGGCGACATCGCTGCGTGGCTGAAGCATCCCACCATCAACCCGGATGCTGACAAGGTGGCGGAGCCCGCACCCGCCGAGTGACGCGCGCCAGCACCGTGGCCGCGCGCCGTGAGGCATGACGAAACACGCGCCGGCTATGTCGTGATTGGCAATGGTCGCGGCCGGCGCGCTCGACTATCGTGCGGGCTTGTCTCCAGGCAGGCCCGACCATGCGCCCCTTGCACTTGCTGCTGTCGTTCGCGTTGTTGCTGGCCGGCTGCGCGTCGCAACCGGCTGTCGTCGCTGCTGCGCCTGCCACGCACGGCGCCGCGCACGCGCCGCACGCGCGCCCGAAGATGCAGTCCGGCTTCGTGCAAGTCGAGGGCACCCGTTTCACCATCGATGGAAATCCGTATCGCTTCGCGGGTGCGAACTTCTGGTATGGCGCGTATCTCGGTGCGCCCGACGGTATCGGCGACCGTGCGCGGCTGCGCGCCGAACTCGACCAGCTGAAGGCAGCCGGCATCGACAACCTGCGCGTGTTGGCGATGTCCGAAGCCAGTGGCTTCAGGCGCGCGGTGCGTCCCGCGATCATGACCGCGCCGGGCACGTACGACGAACGGCTGCTGCAGGGGCTCGACACCCTGCTGGTGGAAATGGGCAAGCGCGACATGAAGGCCGTGCTCTACCTCAACAATTTCTGGCAATGGTCCGGCGGCATGTCGCGGTACGTGGCATGGGCGACCGGCGAGCCGCTTTCCGACCCCGACGCCAGCGGCGACTGGGATGGCTTCATGCAGAATTCGGCGCGCTTCTACGCGCTGCCGAAGGCGCAGGCGATCTATCGCGACGCGATCCGCACCATCGTTGGCCGCACCAATGGCATCAGCGGCGTGGCGTATGCCGATGATCCGACGGTGATGTCCTGGCAACTGGCGAATGAGCCGCGTCCGGGCAGTGCGAAGGATGGCCACCTCAATCTCGCCGCGTACGACACATGGATCGATGAGACCGCGGGTTTCATCCACGGATTGGCGCCGAAACAACTGGTCAGCACCGGCAGCGAAGGCGCGATGGGCTCGCTCGGCGACCTCGACCTGTTCCTGCAGGCGCACAAGACGCCGAACGTCGATTACCTCACCTTCCACCTGTGGCCGTCGAACTGGAGCTGGATCGACCACAAGGATCCCGCGGCGCGGCTGGAATCAGGCCTGAAGGCCTCGCTGGACTACATCGACAAGCACATAGACGCGGCCGGCAAGCTGGGCAAGCCCATCGTGCTGTCGGAGTTCGGCTTGAACCGCGACGGCGGATCCTACGATGCGGCGTCGGGCACGACTGCGCGCGATCGGTTCTACCGCGCGATCTACGCCCGCCTGTTGCA
>DAOOCX010000209.1:0-3375 GCA_035408605.1 Thermomonas sp.
GCCGACGAGAGCGACGGCAGCTTCCTGCGCCTGAACCCGGCGGTGGCGATCGTCACCAACATCGACGCCGATCACCTGGAGAACTACGGCGGCGACTTCGCCCGGGTGAAGGCAGCGTTCAACGAATTCCTGCACCGGCTGCCGTTCTACGGGCTGGCGGTGCTGTGCATCGACGATGCCGAAGTGGCCGCGCTGGCCGAAAACACCCCGCGCCACGTGGTGACCTACGGCTTCAGCGCCGCGGCCGACGTGCGCGCCGAGGACGTGCGCCAGCAGGGCGGTCGCATGCACTACACGCTGTGCCTGCCGGATGGCACGCGCACGCCGTGCACGCTGGCATTGCCGGGCCGGCACAACGTGCAGAACGCGCTGGCCGCCTCCGCGGTCGCCTGGCAGCTCGGCGTGCACAACGATGCCATCGCCCGCGCGCTGGAACAGTTCGCCGGCATCGGTCGGCGCTTCAACCAGTTGGCGAAGCTGCCGCTGGACGCAGGCGGCGACGTGGTGCTGGTCGACGACTACGGCCACCACCCGAAGGAACTCGCCGCGGTGTTCGATGCCGCGCGCGGCGGCTGGCCGGAGAAGCGGTTGGTGGTCGCGTTCCAGCCGCATCGCTATTCGCGCACCCGCGACCTGTTCGACGATTTCGCCGCGGTGCTGTCCGGTGTGGATGCGCTGGTGCTGACCGAGGTGTACCCGGCCGGCGAAGCGCCGATCGCCGGGGCCGATGCGAAGTCGCTCGCGCGCTCGATCCGCACCCGTGGTCGGGTCGATCCGGTCGTGGTCAACGGTGCCGCCGACCTGCGCGATGCGCTCGTCGGCGTGCTCCGCGACGGCGACTTGCTGCTGATGATGGGTGCCGGCGACATCGGCGCGGCCGCGCAGCAGATCGCACGCACTGGCCTGCAAGGAGACAACGCATGAGCGCGGACATGCCGTTCCCGCCGCTGCGGGTGAGCGATGCGCGCGACTTCGGCCGCGTCGCCGTGCTGATGGGCGGCACCAGCAGCGAACGCGAGGTCTCGCTGGATTCCGGTCGCAACGTGCTGGAGGCGCTGCAGGCGCGCGGCGTGGATGCGCATGCGGTCGACGGGATCCCGGCGCTGGTCGACGCGCTGGTGCACGGCCAGTTCGACCGCGTCTTCAACATCCTCCACGGCAATCGTGGCGGTGGCGAGGATGGCGTGCTGCAGGGCCTGCTGGAAGCGCTGGAAGTGCCGTACACCGGCTGCGGCGTGCTGGCCAGCGCACTGACCATGGACAAGATCCGCACCAAGCAGGTGTGGATGAGCGCGGGATTGCCGACGCCGAAGTTCCTGCGCCTGTCGCCGGGTGCGGATGTGCGGGCCGCGGCGCTGCAGCTCGGCTTGCCCGTATTCGTGAAGCCGTCCAGCGAAGGCTCCAGCGTGGGCGTGGCGCGGGTCACCGACGAGGCCGGCATCGACGACGCGATCCGCGTCGCGCGCGCCTATGGCGGCGAGATGCTGATGGAACAGATGGTGGCCGGCGACGAACTCACCGTCGGCATCCTCGGCGACGTCGCGCTGCCGTCGATCCGCATCGTGCCCAAGGGCGAGTGGTACGACTACAACGCCAAGTACATCGCCGACGACACCCAATACCTGTGCCCCGGCCTGCAGGGCGACGACGAGGCCGCGATCCGCCAGCTCGCGCTGGACGCGTTCCGGGCCGCGGGCTGCACCGGCTGGGGCCGCGTCGACGTGATGCGCGATCGCGCCAGCGGCGCGCTCCTGCTGCTGGAAGTGAACACCGCGCCGGGCATGACCAGCCATTCGCTGGTGCCGAAGGCGGCCGGCCAGCGTGGCGTGTCGTTCCAGGAGCTGTGCTGGCGGATCCTCGAGCAGACCCTGCCCGTGGTCGACGGGGAGCGCGCGGACGCATGAGCGCGATGCTGCGACTGCTGGCCTGGATCCTCGCGGTGGCGCTGGTCGCACTGCCGGTCGTGGCCGTCGTCAACGGTTGGGTGGGCGGCGCGCAATGGCCCCTGCGCACGCTGCGCGTGCAGGGCGACCTGCACCAGGTCGACCAGGCGCGACTGCGCGCGACCGTGCTGCCGTATGCGAAGCAGGGCTTCTTCGCGGTGGAGCTGGATCGCATCCAGGCCGCGGTCGGCGCGTTGCCGTGGGTGGAGCGCGCGGAAGTGCGCAAGCACTGGCCGGACGTGCTGGAAGTGCGGATCAGCGAGCATCGTCCGTACGCGCGCTGGGGCTCGGATCGCCTGCTCTCCGAGCACGGCAAGTTGTTCTCGGCGAAGGGCGTGCAGGTGCGCGCGGGCTTGCCGCAACTCGACGGCCCGGACACCCAGGTGGCCGAAGTCGTGGCCCTCTACAACCAGGCGCGCGAGCGGTTGGCCAATGCCGGCGGCGTGCGCGGCGCCGGCATGGACAAGCGCGGCAGTTGGTCGATCACGTTGTCCGATGGCACCGAAGTCGTGCTCGGGCGCAGCGATCCCGAACAGCGGCTGGAACGCTTCGCACCACTGTTGCCGCGGCTGGCCGCGCAGCACCCCGGGCAGCGCCTGGTGCGCGCGGACCTGCGCTACACCAATGGTTTTGCACTGAGCTGGGCCGCGCTGCCGAAGGCGAGCGCGCTGCCCGCGCCGGTGCAGGACGCCACTCTCCCCCAACCCGCGCCGGTGGCACCGGCCGGGCGCAACGACACGCAAGGAACCACATGAACCGCAAGGGCGACAAGTCGCTGATCGTCGGCCTGGACATCGGGACCTCCAAGGTCACCGCGCTGGTCGGCGAATACGCGCCGGGCGAACCGATCGAGGTGATCGGGATCGGCTCCCACGAATCGCGCGGCCTGCGCAAGGGCGTGGTGGTCGACATCGATTCCACCGTGCAGTCGATCCAGCGCGCGGTGGAAGAAGCCGAGCTGATGGCCGGCTGCGAAGTGCGCAGCGTGTATGCCTCGATCAGCGGCAACCACGTGCAGTGCCGCAACTCGCAGGGCATCGCCCCGATCCGCGACGGCGAAGTCAGCTACGGCGACCTCGACCGCGTGCTGGAGGCGGCCAAGGCGGTCGCGATCCCGGCCGACCAGCGCATCCTGCATGCGATCCCGCGCGATTACGTGCTGGACGATTCGCAGGAAGGCATCCGCAACCCGGTCGGCATGACCGGCGTGCGCCTGGAGGTGCATGCGCACCTGGTGGTGTGCGCACAATCGGCCGCCGCCAACATCACCAAGTGCGTGCAGAAGTGCGGCCTGCAGGTCGACGACCTGGTGCTGTCGTCGCTGGCGTCGAGCACCGCGGTGCTGACCCCGGACGAGCGCGAACTCGGCGTGGTGCTGGTCGACATGGGCGCGGGCACCACCGACATCGCGGTGTTCGTGCAGGGCGCGATC
>DAOOCX010000210.1:0-3298 GCA_035408605.1 Thermomonas sp.
TGCGCCCGGCCCGCACCTCGACCGCGCCGATCCCGGCCAGCGGCGCCTGCTTCCAGCTCCAGCACGGATTGAAGATGTCGACGTTGAAGATCGCGCGGTCGCCCTCGCGCGGGCCGTCGTCTTCCAGCCGCAACATCAGCTGGCCGGTGCACATCGCCAGTGCTTCGTCGCTGCGCGTGAGCAGCGAGGACGCAGTGAACGCGCGACGCACCGGCGGCGCCAGCGGCTGTTCTCCCGCGAACGCCTGCGCCTGCACATCGACCGGCATCGCAAGCGACAGCGGCCCGGCGTAGGTCGGCGATGTTGCATTCGGCGCGCTGCCATCAGTGGTGTAGCGGATCGCGTAGCCGAGCGGCTGCGACATCTCGACACGGACCTTGCCGCCGGCCCCTGCGCTGGCATCGATCAGCGGCTGGAATGGCGTGGGCGCCGGGGTGATGCCGAGGGCGTTCCAGCGCGGCAGCATCGCTGGCAGGCGCTGCAGGAAATCGGCGTAGTCCTTGCCCTCGCGCGGCGACCATGCGCTTTCCGCGACCGCGGCGATGCGCGGGAACACCGCGTGCTGCACCCGCTTGAAGCTGCGCATGTGCTCGGTCCACACGTTCGCCTGCACGCCGAGGATGTGCTTCGCCTGGGTGGCGTCCAGCACCGCCGGCACCGGCTCGAAGGCGTAGACCGTCTCCAGCGTGACCTGGGTCGGTCGGCCCGGTTCCTCGTCCGGCGACATGGTCTGCAGGTAGTCGAGGTAGAGCTTGCCCCACGGCGCCATCACCACGTCATGGCCGCGCTTGGCCGCTTTGATCCCGCCGTCGGTGCCGCGCCAGGACATCACCGTCGCCGACGGCGGCAGTTCGCCATCGAGGATCTCGTCCCAGCCGAGCAGCCGACGGTCGTGGGTCGACAGGAAGCGTTCCAGCCGCGCCACCATCCAGGCTTGCAGGCCGGCCTCGTCCTTCACCCCCAGTTCGCGGATCCGCGCCTGCATCTTCGCGGACTCTTTCCACTGGTCCTTGACCGCCTCGTCGCCACCGATGTGCACGTAGCGGCCGGGGAACAGCTTGACCAGCTGGCCGAGCACGTCCTCGAGGAAGCGCATGGTGGTCTCGTCGGCGTTGAACAGGTTGACGTTGACGCCCCACTCATTGGACACCGCGATCGGCTGGCCGGACACGCCAAGTTGCGGATACGCAGCAATCGCCGCGGTGGCATGGCCGGGGATGTCGACTTCCGGCACCACCTCGATGTGCAGCGACGCCGCATGCGCGACCACGTCGCGGATCTGCGCTTCGGTGTAGACGCCGCAATACGGCACCGGCTTGCCGGTCATGGTGTCGATGCCGCCGTCGCCGGCGGGAATGCGGCAGTTGCCGACCTCGGTGAGCTTCGGCCAGCCCGGCACCGGGAAACGCCAGCCCTGGTCGTCGGTGAGGTGCCAGTGGAAAGTGTCCAGCTTGAGTTCGGCCATCGCGTCGAGCAGGCGCTTGATCTCGTCCACCGACTGGAAATGGCGGGCCGAATCCAGCATCAACCCGCGCCAGGCGAAGCGCGGCGCGTCGTCGATGCGCACCGCCGGCAGCCACGCGGTGCCAGCGGCGTCCTTGCGCAGCAACTGCAGCAGGGTCATCGCGCCATTGAACAGGCCGTCCGCGTCGGCGGCCTGCAACAACCCGCCATCGGGCGCGATCTGCAGGCGGTAGCCTTCTGCCGGCACATCAAGCCCGGCCACGATCTTCAGTTCCAGGGTCGCGCCGGCATTGGCGGAACGCAGCGCGGTGTCCGGCAGGGCATCGCCCGCCAGCCGCACGAGTTGCGCCAGGACCTGTTTCGCGCGCGGGTCGCGCGCGACGAAATGGGTGTTGCCGGCCAGCACCAATCGCCCCGGCATGGCCTGCACGGACGCGGCGCGCGGCACCAGCCGCGGCACCTCGGGTGCATCGGCGGCAAACGTCGGTGCCGCCATCGCCATGCACGCGAACAGCAGGCCGGCAGGCAACAAGGAGGCGGTGGGTCGGGTCATGGCGTCGATCCTCGTCTGGCGTTGGGCCCCGCCGGCCAGCATGTTGGCAAAAAAGAGGGGCCCGGAGTGCGGGCCCCGATCGGGGGGTATTGCAGTGCGTTGCCGCGCGATCAGAACTTCGCGCGCAGGGTGACGTAGAACTGGCGGCCGTTGTTGTAGATCGCGCGCGGGCGATCCTTGTTCTCGGCGTAGTACTTCAGCTTCTCGCCGGTCAGGTTCATGCCGTCCAGGGTGACCGCGAAGTGCTGGTTGAACGTCCAGCCCACCGACGCCGACACCGAGCGGGTGTCGTCCTGGTTGAACGCGGACAGGCGATCGATGCCGTTGAAGAAATGCGAGCGGTAGTTGTAGGCGATGCGCGCGTTGAGCTTGTCGTTCTCGAAATAGCCGATCAGGTTGAACACGTTCTTGGAGGCGCCGACCATCGGGGCGCCGCTGTCTTCCTTGGCGTCGGTGTACGAATAGTTGGCGCTGACGCCGAAGTGCTCGCCGATGGGCTGCTCGACCGCGAACTCCGCGCCCTTGACCGAGGCCTTGGCGTTGATCGGCGAGCTGACCAGGTAACGGGCCATGTAGCCGTTCGGATGCGCCTGGTCGAAGGTCAGGAAGCTCTGCTCGGTGATGCCGCGGCTGACGTAGCTCGCCAGGTCCATGTAATAGACGCTGGCCGACAGCAGCGCGCGCGGGGCGTAGTACCACTCCAGCGCGGCGTCGAAGTTGGTCGAGCGGATCGGCTTGAGGTTCGGGTTGCTGGAATTGCCGCCGCCCACGTCGTTCTCGCTGGCGGGAGGCGACAGGTTCAGGCCGCCGGCCAGCGCCGAGTAGTCGGGGCGGGCCATGGTCTTGGTGGCGGCCAGGCGCAGCACCAGGTCATCGGTGACGTCGAACTTGAAGTTCGCGCTGGGCAGGATGTCGGTGTAGTCGTTGCTGATCAGGAAGGGCGAGAAATTGCCGAACGCCGAACCGGTGATCGCACCCGGGGTGGTCGCGGTGCCGCCCGGCACGTACTGGAAGACGTCCTCGCTGGTCTTGACCAGGCGCACGCCCACGTTGCCGCTCCAGCGCTCGCCTTCCAGGTTGGCCTGGACGAAGGCGGCCCTGGTCTTTTCCTGCAGCGAGAAGTCGTAGAACGGGTAGCGGCGACCGACCGGATCGCGGTTGGCCTGCGCCGCGTTCCACGCCGCCATCTGCTCGGCGGTGTAGTACCAGACGTCGCGCGGGAAATTGCCGCCGATGCCGGTGCCGTAGTCGCCCGGGTAATTGGTGTAGCCCTGCGGGAAC
>DAOOCX010000211.1:0-3283 GCA_035408605.1 Thermomonas sp.
CTGCGCCGGCACCGTCGCGTGTGGCCAGCGCTTGAGCACCGCATTGCGGATGCCGGCCACGTCCAGTCCGGCTTCGGCGAGCAGGTCTTCGCGGCTGGCGTGGTGCTGGAAGGCATCGGGCAGGCCCAGGTGCTGGATCGGCAGGACGATGCCTTCGGCGGCCAGCAGCTCGGCCACGCCGCTGCCGGCGCCACCGGCGACCACGTTGTCCTCCAGGGTCACGAACCCTTCGTGCGAGTTCGCGAGTTCGAGGATCAGCGCGCGATCCAGCGGCTTCACGAAGCGCATGTTGACCACGGTCAGGCCAAGCTCCGCGCCGACCGTTTCCGCTGCCGGCACCAATGCGCCGAAGGCGAGCAACGCGATACGCGAACCGGTGCGACGACGCTCCGCCTTGCCGATCGGCAGGGTCTCGAGCGACGCGTCCAGCGCCACGCCCGGACCGGTGCCGCGCGGGTAGCGCACCGCGGCCGGGCCTTCGTGGCGGTAGCCGGTGCTGAGCATGCGCCGGCATTCGAGTTCGTCCGCCGGGGCCATCACGACCATGTTCGGCACGCAGCGCAGGAAGCTGAGGTCGAGGTTGCCGGCGTGGGTCGCACCGTCCGGGCCGACCACGCCGCCGCGGTCGATCGCGAACAGCACGTCGAGCTTCTGGATGGCGACGTCGTGGACCAGCTGGTCGTAGGCGCGCTGCAGGAAGGTGGAGTAGATCGCGACCACCGGCTTGGCGCCTTCGCAGGCCATGCCGGCGGCGAGGGTGACCGCGTGCTGCTCGGCGATGGCGACGTCGAAATAACGCGCCGGGTATTCCTGGCTGAAGCGCACGAGGCCGGAGCCTTCGCGCATCGCCGGGGTGATCGCCAGCAGCGTGTCGTCCGCGGCGGCCATGTCGCACAGCCAATCGCCGAAGACATCGGTGTACGTCGGCTTCTTCGCGCCGGTCTTCGCCACCAAGCCCTTCTCGGGTCGAACGGCGAGACCGCGTGGTAGCCGATCTGGTCGCCTTCGGCCAGCTCGTAGCCCTTGCCCTTGGTGGTGATGACATGCAGCAGCTGCGGACCCTTCAGGCCCTTGAGCATGGTCAGCACGTCGTGCAGCGCGTCGACGTCGTGGCCGTCGATCGGGCCGGTGTAGTGGAAACCCATTTCCTCGAACAGGGTGGAGGGCACGAACATGCCCTTCCAGTGTTCTTCCCAGCGCCGCACGAAGCGCGCGGTGCCGCTGCTGCGCTTGTCGCCGAGGAGCTTCTTGCCGCCCTCGCGCAGCGCGTTGAGGGTCTTGCTGCCGGTCATCCGACCGAGCATCTTGGTGAGTCCGCCGACCGCCTCGCTGATCGACATGCGGTTGTCGTTGAGGATCACCAGCAGGTTGGGTTCCTCGTCCATGCCGCCGGCGTGGTTGAGCGCCTCATAGACCATGCCCGCGGTCATCGCTCCGTCGCCGATGACCGCGACAACCTTGCGGTCGTTGCCTGCGCGGGCATTGGCGATGGCCATGCCCAGTGCTGCCGAGATCGAGGTCGACGAATGGCCCACGCCGAACGTGTCGTATTCGCTCTCCTCGCGCTTCGGGAACGGCGACACGCCATCCTTCTGCTTGACCGTGTGGATGGTGTCGCGGCGACCGGTCAGGATCTTGTGCGGATAGCTCTGGTGGCCGACGTCCCAGACGATGCGGTCGTCGGGGGTGTCGTAGAGATAGTGCAGCAGGGTGGTCAGTTCGACCACGCCCAGGCCAGCCCCGAAATGGCCTCCCGACTTGCCCACCGACTCGATCAGGTAGCCGCGCAACTCATCCGCGATGGCGCGCAGTTCGGAGGGCTCGAAGGCGCGCAGGTCGGCCGGGCGGTCGATCCGGAACAGCCGGGGATAACGGGTGGCATCGATCATGTCGCTATTGTCCCCCTGCCCGCGGGAAGGGGCAATGAAGCGGCCTGAACAAGGCGGGCGCGCCCCGATCCCCCCAAAAAAAGGGGTTCTTCTCCCATCTGAGGGAGAGGCGCACGGCCGACCCGGTTAGTTTGCAGTTGTCGAGTCAACAAACCGGGGGTCGGCCGTGGCCGACGGGGATTGTATTGCCCAGCTGGGAGGCTGGGTGGGGTATCGGGTTGAGGCGTGGTGGCACGAGCAGCGCGGCGAGCGTCGTTGGCTGGCAGTGAAGCTGAGGCCAGCGCCTGGTGAAGTTCGTCGCTGCAGCGGCTGCGGCGAGGTCGTTGCGGCCATCCACGACCGCACGCTGCGGCGGATACGCGACTTGCCGGTGTTCGGGGCCCCGGTCGAGCTGCACGTCGAGCGCCTGCGACTGGCTTGTCCGCGTTGCGGGCCGCGGCTGGAGCGCCTTGAGTGGCTGGATCCCCATTGCCGGGTGACCCGGCGCTTGGCCGACAGCGTCGCCCGCCTGTGCGCGGTGACCTCGGTGCTGCATGCCGCCCGCTGGCATGGCATCGACTGGAAGACCGCCAAGGCCATCGACTTCCGGGCTTTGGAGCGTCGCCTGGGTCCGGTGGATCTGGACGGCGTACGCCGGCTCGCGATGGACGAGTTCGCGATCCAAAAGGGCCACCGCTACGCCACCGTGGTGGTCGACGCAGAGCGCAAGCGGGTGCTGTGGGTGGGACGTGGCCGCTCCCGCGCCGAGGTACGGCCGTTCTTCGAGCTGCTCGGGCCTGCGCGCTGCGCACGCATCGAGGCCGTGGCCATGGACATGAACACGGCCTACGACCTGGAGGTGCGCCAGCACTGCCCGAACGCCCGGGTGGTCTACGACCTGTTCCATGTCATCGCCAAGTACGGCAGGGAAGTGATCGGCCGCGTGCGCGTGGATGCTGCCAACCGATTGCGTCATGACAAGCCGGCCCGCAAGGTCGTCAAGCGCGCGCACTGGATCCTGCTGCGCAACCCGGAGCAGCTCAAGGAAGCCGAGCAGGTGCGACTGGACGAGGTACTGGCCGCCAACCAGTCGCTGATGGCGGTCTACGTAATGAAGGAGCAGCTCAAGGCACTATGGACGGTACCGACCGCCTGGGCCTGGAGGCGCGCCTGGACGCAGTGGCTGCGTCACGCCCGGGAAAGTGGCATCCCGGCCCTGATGCACTTTGCCAAGTGCCTGCGCCCCTACTGGCGCGGCATCGTCAGCCGGGTGCGCTGGCCGATGCACACCGGCCTCGTCGAAGGCATCAACAACCGCATCAAGGTCATCAAGCGCATCGCCTACGGCTTCCGCGACGACGCCTACTTCTTCCTCAAGATCCGAGCCGCATTCCCCGGAGTTGGGAGATGAACCT
>DAOOCX010000212.1:0-3242 GCA_035408605.1 Thermomonas sp.
CCACCGTCACCCCGCTCCGTCCGCTTGCCGTGGCGGCCGCAGCATATTCACGCGCCAAGCCGTTCGCCGCCCCGGTGCTCGCCAACCAACGCATCACTTTCGGTGCCGGCGGCAAGGACGTGCGCCATCTCGAGCTTGCCCTCGACGGTGCCGGCCTGGCCTACGAACCCGGCGATGCGCTGGGCCTGTGGCCGCGCAACCCCGAGCCGCTGGTCGATGCCGTGTTGCAGGCCACTGCATTGGACGGCGAGACCGCAGTGCGCATCGGCGAGGAAGAACGCAGCCTGCGCGCGTGGTTGCTCGACAAGCGCGAGCTCACCCGCCTCGCCCGCCCGTTCGTGGCCGCGCAGGCCGAGCGCAGTGGCAATGCCGACCTGCAGCGCCTGCTTGCGCCCGAACATGCCGGTGACTTCCAGCAACTGCTGGCCAGCCTGCAGCCCATCGACCTGCTGCAACGCCAGCGCGCGGATTGGGATGCCGAGTCGCTGGTCGCCGCGCTACGCCCGTTGCAACCGCGCCTGTATTCCATCGCCTCCAGCCGCAAGCTCGTCGGCGACGAAGCGCATCTCACCGTCGCGCACGTCGAATACGACATCGAGGGCCAGGCGCGCTGGGGTGCGGCCTCGCACCAACTGGCAACCCGTGCCGAAGGCGACACCCTGCCGGTCTACATCGAAGCAAACGAGCGCTTCCGCCTGCCAGCCGATGCCAGCCGCGACATCATCATGATCGGTGCCGGCACCGGCGTGGCGCCGTTCCGCGGCTTCGTGCAGGAACGCGCGGCGCTGGGCGGAACTGGCCGCAACTGGCTGTTCTTCGGCGCACCGCATCAGCGCAACGATTTCCTCTACCAACTGGAATGGCAGCGCGCCTTGAAGGACGGCCAGTTGCAGCGCATCGACCTGGCGTTCTCGCGCGACACCGCACGCAAGGTCTATGTGCAGCAGCGCATCACCGAACAGGCGCGCGCCCTGCACGACTGGCTGCAGGGCGGCGCGCACCTCTACGTCTGCGGCGCGACCGCGATGGGCAAGGACGTGCATGCGGCGCTGGTCGATGCGCTGGCCGCGCACAACGGCGGCGACCGCGACGCGGCGACGGACGCTCTCGACACATTGGCCCGTGAGGGCCGCTACGCGCGGGACCTGTACTGATGAGCGCGCATTCGGTCGAGGACATCAAGCGGGCCAGCGCGGGCCTGCGCGGGACCCTGCTCGCCTCGCTGGCGGACGCGGTCACCGGCGCCCTGCGCGATGACGACCAGACCCTGATCAAGTACCACGGCAGCTACCAGCAGGACGACCGCGACGTGCGCGAAGCGCGCCGCCTCGCCAAGCTGGAACCGGCCTTCAGTTTCATGATCCGCACCCGCACGCCGGGCGGCGTGATCAACCCCAGGCAGTGGCTGCAACTGGATGCGATCGCCAGCACCTATGCGGAACGCGGCCTGCGCATCACCACCCGCCAGGCCTTCCAGTTCCACGGCGTGGTCAAGGGCGAACTCAAGGCGACGATGCGGGCGATCAACGCCGCATTGATCGACACACTGGCCGCCTGCGGCGACGTCAATCGCAATGTCGCCGTCGCTGCCAACCCGCTGCATCCGGGCGTGCAGGCACAGGTGCTGGCGCAGGCCGTGGCGGTGTCGAAGCACCTGCTGCCGAACACCCGCGCCTACTACGAGTTGTGGCTGGACGAGGAACGCGTGGGCGGCAGCGGCGAGGAAGTCGAACCGATCTACGGCCAGGCCTACCTGCCGCGCAAGTTCAAGATCGGTTTCGCGATCCCGCCGTTGAACGATGTCGACGTGTTCGCGCAGGACCTGGGCTTCATCGCGATCCTCGACGACGCCGGCGCGTTGCTGGGCTACAACGTCAGCATCGGCGGCGGCATGGGCGCGACCCACGGCGATCCCGAGACCTATCCGCGGCTCGGCAACGTCATCGGCTTCGCCACGCCCGACCAGGTCATCGCGGTCGCGGAGTCCGTAGTCACCGCGCAGCGCGACTTCGGCAACCGCGCGGTGCGCAAGCGCGCGCGCCTGAAGTACACGATCGACGATCGCGGGCTGGACTGGTTCAAGGACGAAGTGGAACGGCGCGCCGGCTTTCCCCTGGGGCCGGCGCGTGCGTTCCGTTTCGACCACAACGGCGACCGCTTCGGCTGGGTCGATGCCGGCCACGACCTGCAGCACGTCACCCTGCGCATCCCGTCGGGGCGCATCGTCGATGGTGCGCTGGACGGTCGCGGCGACGCCGTCCTGCACCTCACCGGCCTGCGCGAGATCGCGCGGCTGCTGCAGGCAGAAGGCGGCAACGCCGAGTTCCGCCTGACCTCCAACCAGAACCTGGTGATCGCCAACATCCCGGCCACGCTGCAATCGCGCGTGGATGCGCTGCTGCGGGAACATGCGCTGGATGGCTGGCGCAGCGCCTCGCCGTTGCGGCTCAACGCACTGGCCTGCGTCGCCCTGCCGACCTGCGGCCTGGCGATGGCCGAAGCGGAACGCTACCTGCCCGACTTGGTCAACGAAGTCGACGCACTGCTGGCCCGCCACGGCATCGCCGATGCACCGATCCACCTGCGCATCAGCGGCTGCCCGAACGGCTGCTCGCGGCCCTACCTCGGCGAGATCGCCCTGGTCGGCAAGGCGCCCGGCCGCTACAACCTGATGCTCGGCGCCGACCATCGCGGCGAGCGGCTCAACACCCTGTATCGCGAAAACATCGACGAGCCGCAGATCCTCGCCGCGCTGGATCCGCTGTTCGCGGCCTACGCCAGCGAGCGCGCGCAGGACGAACGTTTCGGCGACTGGTTGCTGCGCAACGGCACCGTCGCTGCCCCCGCACCACGTCATCGCACCATCCCCATCGAGGTTGCCGCATGAGCCCGCCCGATCCCATCAGCGCCGCCGAATCGCCGCACGCGCTATCCGCGCTGAATCGCTGGCTGGCCCGCCTGTCGGCGCAGGAGCGCGTCGCCTGGGCGATGGACAGCCTGGCCGCCCCGCACGCGCTGTCGACCAGCTTCGGCACGCAATCGGCGGTGTCGCTGCACCTGCTGACCCAAGCCAAGCCGGACATCCCGGTGATCCTGGTCGATACCGGCTATCTCTTCCCGGAAACCTATCGTTACGCCGACCAATTGGTCGAACAGCTCGGGCTGAACCTCAAGGTGTACCGGCCGCAGATCGGCATCGCCTGGATGGAAGCGCGCTTCGGCAAGCTGTGGGAAGGCGGCAG
>DAOOCX010000213.1:0-3237 GCA_035408605.1 Thermomonas sp.
TCGTGCGGGCGGCCGTTGAGGCGGAAGCCGCGTCGCGACAGGTGGTAGATGTCCTCGTCGTCGTCGCTGCCCACGGTGAACATGCCGTCGCCACCGCGTTCGAAGGCTTCCTGCAGGGCGGTGTCGGCGTTGGCCAGCACGTCGTCGAAGGCGCGTCCTTCCAGCCGCCGGCCTTCGCCGAGCATCCGTCGCGCGGCGAGGTTGCCCAGCACGATGCGGCGCGCCGCATCCACCAGCACCATCGCCACCGGGGTGTTCTGCACCATCGTGTCGAGCAGCAACTCGCGCTGCACCAGCGCCAGCCGTTGCTCGCGCAAGGCGTTGCCGAGCGCGTTGTGCGCGTCGACCAGTTCGATCAGGTCGCTGGCCTTGTCCCAGGTGATGCCGAAACTGAAATCGCCATCGCGATAGCTCGCCACGGTGCCGGCCAGCGCGCGGAACAGCGCGCGCATCGGCACCAGCGCGCGCCAGATGATCGCCGCGACCACGCTGCCGATGACCACGGCAGAGACCAACGCCGCGACCCACGACGGCATCCAGCGTGCGAGCAACACGGTCGTCGCAGTCGCGGCCGCGATCCCGGTGATCGTGATCGCGACCATCCGCACCGCGATCGGGAGGACGCGCAGGACGCGCATCAGTTGCGCGCGATGCCGAGGCGGTCGAGCCGGCGATACAGCGCCTGCCGCGACAATCCCAAATCCGCCGCGGCCTGTGCCAGCACCCCGCCATTGCGCTCGAGCGCGGCTTCGATGCTGGCGCGGTCGGGTTCGTCGCCGCCGGTGTTGCCGGCATCCAGCGCGCCCGGAGGCAGGGCGAGGTCCGCGGCCGCGATGACATCGCTGCGCGCGAGCAGGGCCGCGCGCTGCACGGCATTGCGCAATTCGCGCACGTTGCCCGGCCAGGCGTGGCGCTGCAACGCGCGCTCGGCGTCGTCGCCCAGGCGCTTGCCCGCGGGCAGGAAGTGGCGGGCCAGCGGCAGGATGTCGCGCGGGCGCTGCGCCAAGGGCGGCAGGCGCAGTTCGATGCCGTTGAGCCGGTAGAACAGGTCTTCGCGGAAGCGACCATCGGCGATCAGCGCCTGCAAATTCGCATTGGTCGCGCTGACGATGCGCACCTTGACGCTGCGTTCGCGATTGCTGCCCAGCCGCTGGAAGCGGCCGGTCTCCAGGACGCGCAAGAGCTTGACCTGGCCGGCCAGCGGCAGGGTGCCGATTTCGTCGAGGAACAAGGTGCCACCATCGGCCGCCTCGAACTTGCCTTCGCGCGGCTTGTTGGCGCCGGTGTAGGCACCGGCCTCGGCACCGAAGAGTTCGGCTTCGATCAGCTCGCTGGGCAACGCGCCGCAATTGAGTGCGATGAAGGGGCCGTTCCGTACCAGCGAATTGGCGTGGATGATCTCGGCGTAACGTTCCTTGCCGGCACCATTCGGGCCGGTGACCAGCACCGGGATATCGGACTTCGCGACCTGGCAGGCCAGCGCCAGCGCGTTCTCGCTGGCCGGATCCGCATAGACGATGCCGCGCAGGTCGTAGTCGCGCAGCAGCGCATCGCGGCGACGGCGCTCGCCCAGTTGCGCCTGGGTGAGCTCGCGACGCGCCTCGGCGAGTTCCAGCAGGTTGTTCACCGTCACCAGCAGCTTGCGGTCGTCCCAGGGCTTGGCCAGGTAATCGGCGGCACCGGCCTTGACCAGGTCGATCGCCGATTCCAGGTGCGTCCACGCCGTCAGCAGGATCACCGGCAGGTCGGGATGTCGCGTGCGGATCTGGTGGAACAGCGCGGTGCCTTCGTCGCCGGAGGTGGTGTCGGCCTCGAAGTTCATGTCCTGGATGACCAGGTCGACCTGCTCGCGTTCCAGCAGGTCCAGGCCCTCGCGCGGCGACTCCGCATGCAGCGTGTCGATGTCGTGCAGCGAGAACAGCACCTCGAGCGCGGTGCTGACCGCGCGGTTGTCGTCGATGACCAGGATGGTGGGCATGGGATCCAGTCGGCCGTCGATTCAGTGCGTTGCGGTGCTGGGCCGGTGGCCGTAACTCAGCACGCGGGTAATGGTCCATTGGCCGTCGCGTAGCCGCCAGACCATGGTGAAGTCGGCTTCGCCCTCGCAGCGGCCGGTGTCGACCCGGCAGAACCGATGCACGCCCTGGGCGATGGCGCCGAAGTCCTTGACCGGAACCACCTGCAGGCTACCGGCGGCCAGTTCACGCGTGTAGTGCCCGCAGGCGTACTTCGCGGTGTTGGCGATCATCGCGTCGCGCGTCCAGGTGACGCCGCCGGTGTCATGGTAGAACTCGACATCGGGCGCGAAATGCGCGGCATGCGCCTGCAACTGCGCGGGATCCGCGCAGTGGTTGAAGGCGTCGAACACCGCGGTGTCGAGCGCTGCAATGGTGGCCTGCAGCGTCGGCGGCTCCGGCGTGGCCGCGGAGGCAGCCATGGCCGCCGCCGCGAGCAGCGCGATGCCGGATCGTGCGAAGGCATGGTTCATGGCGATTCCATCGGCATGGCGCGATTGTAGGCGGAGGTCATCGATCAGACCGAACGCGTGGCGATGGCCGGCGGCACCGATGCCGCACGCCGCGCCGGCCAGTACACCGCGACCTGCCCGAGTACCCACAGCGCGACGGCACCGATCGGCAGGTAGAACAGCGGCAGTCGCGGCAGTTCGTACTTGCTCATCAGCAACTGGTTGATGCCGTACGCCAGCAGCATGCCCAGGACGATGCCGGCGCTGGCCAGCAGGAAATTCTCCGCCTGGAAGTAGCGCAGGATCTGCCCGCGAGTCGCCCCCAGCGCGCGGCGCACGCCGATCTGCTTGGTGCGCTGCTGCACCCAGAAACTGGCCAGGCCGACGATGCCGAGTGCGGTCACCAGCATCAGCGCGGCGATCACCACGATCAGCATCCCCGCCATCGAGCGGTCCTGCTCGAAGAAGCCGGCGCGGATCTCGTCGAAGGTGTCTTCGTTGACCACCAGCGTGTTGGGATCGGTCTTCTTGAGCGCAGTAACCGCGGCCTTGAGCACGTCCGCGCGACGGCCGGGATCGGTGCGGAGGATGAAGTGCAGGCCGGGGCCGTATTCGCGCAGCGCGAAGATCATCGCGTAGGGACCCTGGCCGACGCTGTTGGGGCGTGCCAGGTCCTCGATGACGCCGATCACCGCGGTCGGCGATTCGCCCCAGCTGTAGAAGACCTTGCCCAGCGGGTTCTGGCCCGGGAACAGTTTTTCGGCCATCGA
>DAOOCX010000214.1:0-3233 GCA_035408605.1 Thermomonas sp.
CACCGGCCTGGCCGACACCGCGCCCGCGCTGGACGTGCTGGAACTCAACGAACTGCTCTCGTCGCTGGCGCAGGCCGACGCGCGCGCGGCCGAGGGCGTGGAACTGCGCTGCTTCGGCGGCTACACCGAACCGGAGATCGCCCACATCCAGGGCATCACCGAACGCACCGTGCAACGCGACTGGCGGCGCGCGCGCGCGTTCCTGATGGCGCAACTGGGCAGCGCATGAGCATCGACCCGGCGCGCCTGCAGCGCACCCTGCAGTTGTTCGATGCCGCCCTCGATCAACCTGCAGCCACACGCGCGGCCTGGCTTGCAGGCGAATGCGGCGGCGATGACGACCTGCTTCGCGACGTGCAGGCGATGCTGGCCGCCGATGCCGGCGACGACGCGGATCCGATCACCCCGAAGCTGGCGTCGCTGCGCGAGGACAGCACCGATCCGGTGGAACTGCCGGCCGGCACGCGGATCGGCCCATGGAACGTCCGGGAGGTGCTCGGCCGGGGCGGCATGGGCGCGGTGTATCGGGTCGAACGCGTCGATGGTGCCTACCGCCACGAAGCGGCGCTGAAGCGCATCCGCATTGGCCTCGACAGCGCGCTCGCGCGACAGCGTTTCCTGCGCGAGCGGCAGATCCTGGCCCGCCTGCAGCATCCGCACATCGCCGGCCTGCTCGATGGCGGCGTCGACGACCACAACGCGCCCTGGTTCGTGATGCCATTGGTCGAGGGCGAACGCATCGACCGCTGGTGCGATGCGCGCACGCTCGACGTGCGTGGCCGCGTGCGCCTCCTGCTGCAGGTGCTTGATGCGGTGGCGTTCGCGCATCGGCAGCTGGTGGTGCATCGCGACCTGAAGCCATCGAACATCGTGGTCGATGCCAGTGGCCATGCGTTCCTGCTGGACTTCGGCATCGCCAAGCTGCTGGAGGACGACGACGCCGGCAGCACCAGCACCGGCGAGCGTGCATTCACTCCCGAATACGCATCGCCCGAACAGTTGCATGGCGAGCCGGTGTCGACCGCCACCGATCTCTACCAACTTGGCGTGCTGCTGTACGCGCTGCTGGCGCAGGCGCATCCCTATGGCCTGACCGGCGAAACGCCGCTGCGCACGCGACTGACGCGGATGGACGGAGATCCGCAGGCGCTGTGGGATGCCGCGCTGCATTCCTGCGCCGAAGACGCCGCGAAGCGCGGGTCGACCCCCGCCGCGCTGGCGAAACAATTGCGCGGCGACCTGTCCGCGATCGCGCAACGCTGCCTGGTCTCCGATGCCACGCAGCGCTATGGCAGCGTGGATGCGCTGCGCGCGGACCTGCTGGCGTGGCTGGACGGCAAGCCGGTCTCCGCCCGCGCGCCGACCCTCCGTTACCGCGCCAGTCGTTTCATCCGCCGCAATGCACTGGCGGTCGGTGCCCTCTCCGCGGTGGTGGTGGCGCTGTGTGGTGGCCTCGGTTCCGCCTTGTGGCAGGCACGCGAGGCCCGCCTGCAGGCGCAGCGCGCGGATGCCGTGAACAACTATCTTGTCGATGTCTTCCGCAGCATCGACCCAGAAGAAGGCTTTGGGCCTGACGCCACCGCGCGGCAACTCATCGACCTCGGCGTCGCGCGCCTGGATCGCGACGAACTGCGCGGCCAGCCCGGGGCGGAAGGCAAGCTGCGGCTGACCCTGGCCGACAGCTACATCGCACTGGGCGAGTACACGAAGGCGGATGCGGAACTCGCGCGCGCCCTCGTCCTGCTGCCGGCTTCGCAGGCCGACGACGTGCTGCAGGTACGCTTCCGCCAGGCCGAATTGCGACTGGAAGCCGACGACGTGGACGGCCTGCAGCGCAAGCTCGATGAAAGCGATGCATGGCTGCGCGCTCACGCATCGTCCCTGCGCGAACCCGAGGTAGTCGCGGCCCAGTTGCAGATGGAACGCGCGAAGCTGCAGGATCACCTCGAGGATTACGAACGTGCCGTGCCGCTTGCGCGCGAGGCCTGGCAACGCATGCGCAAGTTGCGTGGCGACGACGACGAGGACACCCGCTCGATGCTGGGCGAATACGCCGCCATCCTGAGCAACAACGGCGAGTTCGACACCGCCGCGGCCCTCGCCAAGGACGTCGCGGAGGGTATCCGCCGCGCCAGACCGACCAACCAATTCGCGCTTGCGACCGCACTGCACAACCGGGCGGTCTACCTGAGCCGGGGCGGCAAGATGGAACCGGCGATCGCGACGGAGCAGCAGGCCTTGGCGATCCGTCGCCGCATCCTGCCGGCCGACCATCCCTACATCGCGGCGAGTCTGGGCGAACTGGCGACGATGATTGGAACCACCAGCCGCGCCGGCGAGGCGTTGCCGCTCTACGAACAGGCGGTGGCGATCATGCGCAAGCAGCCGCCCGGCAGCGAATACGAACTGGGCTTGCGGATCAACAACTGGGGCGTCGGCTGCTATGAACAGGGCGACATGGCCTGCTCGATGGACAAGCTCCGCGAGGCGGTCGGCATCTGGGACAAGGTCCTGCCCGCCGACCACAGCAACCTGCTGACCGCGCGCAGCAACCTGGCCTCGCTGTACAGCCGCGGCGGCGCACTGCAACAGGGCGAAGCGCAATTGCGCCAGGTCGTGGCTGCACTGGAAGCGTCCAACGCCGCCAAGCCGAGCGCGGACAGCGCCAAAGCGCTGTCCAGTGCGCGCAGCGAACTGACCACCAACCTGCTCAACCAAGGCCGCGCCGCCGATGCGCTGGCGCTGGCGCGCCGACGCTGGAAAGAATTGCAGGCCACCCGCAATGCGGACGAGACCGCCGCGAATGCTTTGTCCACGCTAGCGCTGGCCGAACTCGCCAATGACCTCCCGCAACCGGCCCTGGCGCATGCACGCGACGCACTTCGACGCGACCATGTGGATGCACCAGGCAGCCGCCGGGAAGGCTTCGCGCTGATGACGCTGGCGCGCGCGCAACTGGCGTCCGGGGATGCGACTGCTGCGACTTCGCACGCACGCCAGGCCGTGGCGATGTTCACCACCGCGCTCAGTGCCGACCATCTCAATACGGGCCTGGCTCGTGGGGTGCTGGGTCGCGCCCTGCTCGCCTCCAACCAGCGCAGCGAAGCCCGCAAGGAACTCGATGCCGCCATCGCCATCCTGTCGGAAAAGGCGGCGTGGCTGCCGGAGTTGTCCGAGCTGAAACGGCTGCGCTGAGCGCGTCCGGATTGGCCTGTGCGAAACTCCGACGCGAC
>DAOOCX010000215.1:0-3209 GCA_035408605.1 Thermomonas sp.
CCAGCGCCTGGTTGTCGAGTAGCACGACCTTCACCGGCAGCCGGTAGCGCTTCAGCGTGGCCAGCTCCTGGATATTCATCATGATCGAGCCGTCACCGCTCACGCAGATCACCTGCGCGTCGGGGCGGCCTGCATTGCGCATCGCTTCCTGCGCGCCCATCGCCGCGGGCAGGCCGAAGCCCATCGCGCCCAGCGCACCCGACGTCAGGTGCTTGCGCGGGTCGTCCATGCGCCAGTGCTGGGCCACCCACATCTGGTGCTGGCCGACATCGCAGGACACGATCGCCTCGGGCGCCAGTTCCGAAAGGCGCTTCAGCAGCGCCGGGGCGAACACGGTCTCGCCGGGGGCGTCGTAGCGCGCCGCGTGCTGGCGCGCGCGTTGCTGGCATTGCGCGCGCCATGCCTTGCGGGCGGTGCCGTGGCGGCCGTGCAGGTGGGCGGCGCAGGGCAGGGTCAGCCTGATCAGGGTGGTGGCGATGTCGCCGCGCACGCCGGCATCGGCATGCCGCAGCTTGCCGATCTCGCAGGCGTCGATGTCCATGTGGACGACGCGTGCGTTCGGTGCGAACTCGGCGAGCTTGCCGGTGGCGCGATCGTCGAAGCGCGCGCCGACCACGATCAGCAGGTCGGATTCCTGGACTGCCAGGTTGGCGGCGCGGCTGCCATGCATGCCGATCATGCCGAGGTGGAGCGGATGCGCGGTGGCCAGCGCGCCCAGTGCCTTCAGGGTCAGCACGGTCGGGATTTGCGTGGCATCGACGAAGGTGCGGAACGCCTGCACCGCATCGCCGAGGACGATGCCACCGCCGCCATAGATGACCGGCTTCTGCGCCTGCGAGATCAGCGCCAATGCTTCGTGCAGCGAGGCATCGCGAGGCGCCTCGACGGCATCCATTCCGAGCGAGGCATGGGCAGGCAGATGCGACGCATCCGCCATCTGCACGTCCTTGGGCAGATCGATCAGCACCGGGCCGGGGCGGCCGGAACGCGCCAGCCGGAACGCCTCGGCGACCATCATCGGCAGGTCCTCGACACGGCGGGCGATGAAGCTGTGCTTCACCATCGGCAGGGTCATGCCGAACACGTCCAGTTCCTGGAATGCGTCGGTGCCCATCAGGTGGGTCGGCACCTGGCCGGTGATGATGACCATCGGGACCGAATCCAGCATCGCATCGGCGATGCCGGTCACCAGGTTCGATGCGCCCGGCCCGGAGGTGGCCACGCACACGCCGACGCGCCCGCTGGCACGCGCATACCCGTTGGCGGCGAACGCCGCGCCCTGTTCGTGGCGTACCAGCACGTGCTTCAGTGCGGGTGCGCTGTGCAGGGCGTCGTAGAAGGGCATGATCGTGCCGCCGGGATACCCGAACAGCGTTTCCACGCCTTCCGCGACCAGGGCTTGCGCCAGCCAGCGGGCTCCATTCATCAGGCGGCCTCGCTCTGCGGCTGCGCATCGGTCGCCGGTTGTTTCGCCGGTGCTGCCTGCGAGCTGGCCAGCCACTTCATGTTGGCGCGCAGCTTCTTGCCGATCGCCTCGATCGGATGGTCCAGGTCGGCCTGCTTCATCGCCTTGTAGTTGGCGTTGCCGGCGGCGTATTCGGCGATCCACTGGCGCGCGAAGGTGCCGTCCTGGATTTCGGTCAGGACTTTCTTCATCTGCGCGCGGGTGTTGTCGTCGACCACGTAATTGCCACGGGTCAGTGCGCCGTACTGCGCGGTCTCGCTGATGAATTCGTGCATGCGGGTGATGCCGCCCTCGTAGAACAGGTCGACGATCAGCTTCAGTTCGTGCAGGCACTCGTAATACGCGACCTCCGGCTGGTAGCCGGCTTCGACCAGGGTTTCCCAGCCGGCCTGGACCAACTTGGTCGCGCCACCGCAGAGCACGGCTTGCTCGCCGAACAGGTCGGTTTCGGTTTCTTCCTTGAAGGTGGTCTTGATCGCGTTCTGGCGCGCGCCACCGATGCCGGCGCAGTAGGTCAGCGCGAACTGCTCGGCATTGCCACTCTTGTCCTGGTGGATCGCATAGACCGATGGCACGCCGCGGCCGATCTCGTATTCGCGACGGACCAGCGCGCCGGGGCCCTTGGGCGCGACCAGCACCACGTCCAGGTCCTCGCGCGGGGTGATCTGGCCGTAGTGGACGTTGAAACCATGCGCGAACAACAGGCAGGCGCCCGGTGCCATGTTTGGCTCGATGACTTCGCCGTACAGCTGCGGCTGCACCATGTCCGGGGTCAGGATCGCGACGATCTCGGCGTCCTTCACCGCATCGGCCGGCGTTTTCACGGTGAAGCCGTCGGCCTTCGCCTTGAGTTCGGTCGGCCCGCCCGGGCGCAGGCCGATGGTGACGTCGAAGCCGGAGTCGCGGAGGTTGAGCGCATGTGCGCGGCCCTGGCTGCCGTAGCCGACGATGGCGATGCGGGGCTTGCTGCTGCTGGTCATTGCGTCTGTCCTGGGTTGGGTTCGATGGTGGCGTGGTGGTTTTTCTTTTGTTTTTCCGGGCCCAGAAACGAAAAACCCCGCGCCTTTCGGTGCGGGGTTTGCGATTCTGGCGTTGTGTTTCTGCTTACGCGCCGGATCGTCCCGCACCTGTTGGCGAGGTAATAAGGACGAGTACGAGGATCGACGCCGCAGGGGCGGTCGGTGGGGTCGTCGGCGATGTGCGGCGTTGCAACATGGAGCGAGAAGACCATGCGCCGCGCGGTGGTGTCAACAGGTCGGCTTATGCCGATTTCGCATGAACGACGGTTGCACCTGAAACCGTGGAAACCCAGCAGAATCAAGGCTTCCAGCCCGCCAAGCACAATCGCGAAGCCGCACGCCGATGCCCGAGTACCGTTCGAAGACCTCCACCGCCGGCCGCAACATGGCCGGTGCCCGCGCGTTGTGGCGCGCCACCGGCATGACCGATGGCGACTTCCACAAGCCGATCATCGCGATCGCCAATTCGTTCACCCAGTTCGTGCCCGGCCACGTGCACCTGAAGGATCTCGGGCAACTGGTCGCGCGTGAGATCGAACGCGTCGGCGGCGTGGCCAAGGAGTTCGACACCATCGCCGTCGATGACGGCATCGCGATGGGCCACGACGGCATGCTGTACTCGCTGCCGTCGCGCGAAATCATCGCGGACTCGGTGGAGTACATGGTCAATGCGCATTGCGCGGACGCGCTGGTGTGCATTTCCAACTGCGACAAGATCACGCCCG
>DAOOCX010000216.1:0-3148 GCA_035408605.1 Thermomonas sp.
CCGGCCATGCGCCGCCGCGTGTTCGCCGACCCCGATGCGCGACGGCGACTGGAGGCGATCGTCCATCCACGCGTGCGCGAGGCGCTGCGGGCGTCCTGCAGTGCCGCGCCGGGGCCCTACGCGATCGCCTCGATCCCGCTGCTGGCCGAAGGCGGCGGTCGCGATGCCTATCCGTGGCTGCAGCGCATCCTGGTGATCGACCTGCCGGAAGCGATGCAACTGGCCCGACTGCTGCAGCGCGACGGCATCGACGATGCCCTGGCCCGCACGATGATCGCGGCGCAGGCGAGCCGGCGGGAACGGCTGGCGATTGCCGACGACGTGCTGGTCAACGATGGCCCGCTGGAGGCGCTGCCGCCGCAGGTGGAAGCGCTGGATCGGCTGTACCGACGCCTGGCGGCCTAGGCGCGCCCTGCCTCCCACAGGGCACGGATCGCGGCGATGCCCTGGGCGCCGTGGGTACGCGCCTTGGCGATCTCCGCGGGCGCGAGGCCGCCGATCGCATAGATCGGCAATGCCACATGTTCGCGCAAGCCGGCGAATGCCTCCCAGCCGATCCCGGGCTCGCCGGGATGCGAGGAGGTCGCCTGCACCGGGCCAAGCACGACGAAGGAGCAGCCGAGTGCCTCCGCGCGCTTCAGGTCGGCTGCGTCATGGCAGGAGGCGGCGATGGCGTGACCCGCCTGCCGCACGCCCTCCAGGGCCGCCCCGAGTGCCACATCGTGCAGCTGGGCCGAGCGCAGGTGCACGCCAACCCCCGCTTGCCTGGCCCAGTCGGGATCTCCATTGAGCAGGACCTCGGCACTCGCATCGCGGCACAGCGCGATGGCATCGGCGACCAGGCCACTCCAACGACGCGCCGCGACACCCGGCGCGCGCAACTGCACGCGACGCACGTCGCGCGCCAGCGCATCCGCCAGTGACGCCAGCCAGGCCTCGTCATCATCGCCAGGCGCCGGCGTGACCAGGTAGCGATCCGGCTGGATCAACGCGGCGACCACCGGCATGTCCGCGGGCGGCATCGGGTAACCGACCAGATCCTCCTGCGGCACCCAGGCCAGCGCCTGCCCGTCGAGTCCCTCGGGCACGCCCTCGAATTCGACATGGCGCGCGTCCAGCAGCAGCCGCTTGCCGGGATACTGCTGCGGCACGCGGATCAGCGATGCGCCGACCGTGGCCTCGATGCCGAGTTCCTCGCGCAGCTCGCGGACCAGCGCGACTTCAGGGGACTCGCCCGCTTCCACCTTGCCACCCGGGAATTCCCACAGGCCGGCGAGGTCGCGGCCTTCGGTACGACGCGCCAGCAGGACGTGGCCATGCGTATTGCGGAGGACGCCGGCGACGACGTGAATTTGCTTCATCGAGTTGCGAAAAGGGGACGAAGAGAATCAAGCGAGCTTAATTCTCTCCGACCGCCGTTCTCTCGGATACCGACGCCCCCCTTGGTAAGGGGGGCGCGCCGAAGGCGCGGGGGCTCGGAAGCACGACCCGTGGGACCCGAGGTCGCACAGCGACCTTGGGGATCCAGCCCGCAGGCGGGCTGGATCACGGGCAGCTTGCTACGCAAGCTGCCCGTGGCAGTGCTTGAACTTCTTGCCGCTGCCGCAGGGGCAGGGATCGTTGCGGCCGATGCGGTCGAAGGCCTCGCCGTAGCCCTGCGGCTGCTGGCCGAGCTGCTGCACGGCCGCGGCTTCCTCGTCGGCACCCAGCCCGCCCATGTCCGGATGCTGGAACTGCATCTGCCTGGCCACCGCCTCGGCGCGCGCGCGCTCCTCGGCTTCGGCGGCAGCGACTTCGGCTTCGTCGCGGACGCGGATCCGCGCGAGCAGGCTGATCACTTCGCGCTTGACCTTCTCCAGCAACTCGGAGAACAGCTCGAACGCTTCCTTCTTGTATTCCTGCTTCGGCTGCTTCTGCGCATAGCCGCGCAGGTGGATGCCCTGGCGCAGGTAATCCATGCGCCCCAGGTGTTCCTTCCAGTTCTGGTCGAGCACGTTGAGCATCACGTGCTTCTCCAGCATGCGCATGGTCTCGCCACCGACCTGGGCTTCCTTGGCCTGGAACAGCTCCTCGACCGACTCCTGCACCTTCGCCAGGATCTGCGACGCGTCCAGCTCGTCCTGCTCCTGGTGCATGCGCACCAGCGGCAGTTGCAGCGCGAACTCGGTGGCCAGCTCGGCTTCCAGGCCCGGCAGGTCCCACTGGTCGTCGACAGAATCGGCCGGCACGAAGCGCTCCACCAGGTCGGCCACCACGTCGCTGCGGATGCCGTCGATGTTGGCCTTGACGCTGTCCGCCTCCAGCAACTCGTCGCGCTGGCCATAGATCACCTTGCGCTGGTCGTTGTTGACGTCGTCGAAGTCCAGCAGGTTCTTGCGGATGTCGAAGTTGTGCGCCTCCACCTTGCGCTGCGCGTTGGCGATCTGCTTGGTGACCAGCGGGCTTTCGATGATGTCGTCTTCCTTCAGGCCCATCCGCGCCATCACCTTCTGTACCCAGTCGGCGGCGAAGATGCGCATCAGGTTGTCTTCCAGCGACAGGTAGAAGCGGGACGAACCCGGATCGCCCTGGCGGCCGGAACGCCCGCGCAGCTGGTTGTCGATGCGGCGGCTTTCGTGGCGCTCGGTGCCGACGATGTGCAGGCCGCCGGCCGCCTTGACCGCGTCGTGGCGGACCTGCCATGCGGCCTTGATCCGCTCCTTCTCCGACGGCGACACATCCTCGCCGAGCGCGGCGAGTTCCGCTTCCAGCGAGCCGCCCAGCACGATGTCGGTACCGCGACCCGCCATGTTGGTGGCGATCGTCACCGCGCCCGGCGCACCGGCGTTGGCGACGATGTGCGCTTCGCGCTCGTGCTGCTTGGCGTTCAGCACTTCGTGGGCGATGCCGGCCTCGTTCAGCGCGTCGCTCAGCAATTCCGACACTTCGATCGAGGTGGTGCCGACCAGCACCGGCTGGCCCTTGGCGGCGCAGGCCTTGATCTCGTTGGCCACCGCGCGGTACTTGCCGGCGCGGTTGAGGAACACCAGGTCCGAATGATCCTTGCGGATCATCGGGCGATGGGTGGGGATCACCACCACTTCCAGCCCGTAGATGTTCTGGAATTCGTAGGCTTCGGTGTCCGCGGTGCCGGTCATGCCGGACAGCT
>DAOOCX010000217.1:0-3096 GCA_035408605.1 Thermomonas sp.
GCCCAGGTCGAGCAGGCGGGTGATGGTCGATGCGGCGGTATTGGTATGCAGCGTGCTGAGCAGCAGGTGGCCGGTCAGCGCGCTCTCCACGGCGATGTCGGCGGTCTCGCGGTCGCGTATCTCGCCGACCATGATCACGTCCGGGTCGTGGCGGAGGAAGTTGCGCATCGCGCTGGAGAAGGTGAAGCCCGCCGCGCGGTTGACCTGCATCTGCTGGATCTCCGGGATGTGGAATTCCACCGGATCCTCGATGGTGAGGATGTTGATCCGCTGCTGGCGCAATTCCAGCAGCATCGCGTACAGGGTCGTGGACTTGCCGCAACCGGTCGGCCCGGTCGCCAGGAACATGCCGTGGCTGCGGCTCATGACGTCGTCGATGCGGAGGCGGTCTGCCTCCGCCAGGCCCAGTTGCTCGAGCGTCCACAGGCTCTCGCGCGTGTCCAGCAGGCGCACCACCGCGCTCTCGCCGAACACTGCCGGCAGCACCGAGATGCGCAGGTCGACCTCGGTGCCGTCGTCCAGGATGAAGCTGGTGCGGCCGTCCTGCGCGCGCCGGTGCTCGGCCAGGTTCATGCCGCCGAGCACCTTGATCCGGCTCACCACCGCGGCGTGCAGGGCGCGCAGCAGGCTGCGCACCGGAACCAGTTCGTCGTCGATCCGGAACAGGACCTCGGTCGCCTCTTCGCCGGGGCGCAGGTGGATGTCGGAGGCGCGCCGGGCCACCGCGTCGGCGATCAGCCCGTGTACCAGCCGCACCACCGGTTGCTCCCGCGCAAGTCGCTGCGCCTCGGCTTCGCTGGCATCGATGCTGGCCAGGGGATCCAGGCCGAGCCGGCGTGCGGTCTCGCGATCCTCGGCCAGGTCGTAGCTGCGTGCGATGGCCGCGCGGATGCCACGCGCCGACCCCATCAGCGGCACGACCCGATTGGTGGTGACGAACTCGACCGCGGCCAGCGCCTCGCTGTCGGATGGATCTTCCATCGCCACCGCGAGCAACCCCTGCGCCGCCCGCAGCGGAACCACCCGCAACTGCCGGGCCTTGGCGGGCGGCAACAGCTTGGCGACTTCGGGATCGCCTACGACAGCGGGAAGCCGAACCAGGGGTACGTCGAGGCGACTGGCGTGCATGTAGCAGCGCTCGCAGGCGTCGTCGCCGCTGGCCAGCCAGTCGGCAAGCTCCACCCCGGCCGGCATGCGGCGGGTCCCGTATGCGCCGCGCTGGACATCCGCCAGGTAGCGGTCCAGCGCGGCGTCATCGGTGATCAGGACGGGCTTGCTTGTGTCGCGTACGGTGGAATCGGGCATCAGCGGTTCCAGTGTGGCTCCCCCACAGTCTGGGCTGGCGGGCGTCCGCGGCATTGATCCCGATCAACTCGGGCGCGGTGATATTCGGGATCCCGGCCCGCCGTCGCGTGCAAGGCGCCAGGCACTCGCTTGAAGTGCGGGATCACTGGATGGTCGGGAACACGAGGCAGGGAGCGCGATGCGGGTGAACGCGCAGTCCCGGCTCCAGCGCGGCTCGCGACCCGGCACGGCGGGATTCCGCGCGCCGGCCCCGCACGTCTTCATCCCCCGCGGACGTTGAGATAGGTTCCGTCGTGAGCCGACGCGTGCTCGACGACCCGCCCGTCCGCGTCGATCCCCTGGATCCGCGCGCCCTCGAGTTCGTCGTGGTGCTCGCCGGGCGGCCGAGGACCTTCCAGCCTGATCCGCACGCCCAGGTCGGTGCGCGAATCGGCGTTGTCCATGGCTTCCTCGTAACTGATCCGGCCCGCTGCATAGAGCCGGTAGATCGAGTCGTCGAACAGGAGCATTCCGAGCTCGGAGCTTTGCTTCATGGCGTCGTGGATGGAGGCGATCTCGCCCTTTCCGATCAGTTCGGCGACGAACTGACTCCGCAACAGGATTTCCACCGCCGGCACACGCTGTCCGTCCACGGTGCGCAACAGGCGCTGCGACACCACGGCCTTGAGGTTGAGCGACAGGTCGACGAACAACTGGTGATGGGCGGTGTCCGGGAAGAAGTTGACGATGCGGTCCAGCGCCTGGTTGGCATTGTTCGCGTGCAGCGTGGCCATGCACAAGTGGCCGGTTTCCGCATACGAGATCGCCGCCTGCATGGTTTCCCGGTCCCTGATCTCGCCGATCATCAGCACGTCGGGGGCCTCGCGCATGGTGTTGCGCAGGGCGTTGGCGAAACTCTGCGTGTCCAGGCCGACCTCGCGCTGGTCGACGATCGACTTCTTGTGGGTGTGGAGGTATTCGATCGGATCCTCGACGGTCAGGATGTGCACCTGGTGATGCGTGTTGAGGTGGTCGATCATCGAGGCCAGGGTCGTGGACTTGCCTGCGCCCGCGCTGCCCACCACCAGCACCAGCCCGCGTGGCTCGAGCGCAAGATCCTGCAGCAATGCGGGCAGCTGGAGTTCCTCCAACGAAGGAATCCGGTTGGTGATGAAGCGGATCGCGATCGCCGGATTGCCGCGCTGGCGGTAGATATTGACGCGGCAGCGGCCGGCGTCGCGCACGTCGAGGGCGAGGTTCATCTCCATCGTCTCGTCGAATTCGCGTTTCTGCCGGTCGTTCATGGCTTGCAGCGCCAGCTCGGTGACCACGCCCGGCGTCAACGCGGCCTCGTCGAGCGGGTGCAGCGTGCCATCGATCTTCAGCGTGGGTGGCGCGCCAACCGAAAAGAAGAGGTCGGACGCCCTGGCGTCCACCATCTGGCGCAGGTAGTCGTTCAGCGCGGCATTCATTGGCGTGTCCTCGCTGCCGGCCGGCAGCCATTGGAGGGGAACGGATCCGGTTGTCGCCACGAACGCCAGAATGTCGCCCGTGCGCCCCATCGTTCTCCGATCGCGGCCCTCGGGCATTGATCTGGATCAACATGCCGGTCGGCCTTGGATCGCTTGCGTCGCGATCAGCGACCGAGTCACGGGGATTCACCGCCGGCCGCGCATGGTCGAGCCAGGCTCGTCCGTTCCATCCGGGTCGATCGGGGGGGCGCCTCCCCGCATACCCCGGCATGGACGCGCCGGCACCCCGGGCGGAAGCGGGTGGTGTCCAGGAAGAACGGATCCTGCTGGCCGACGTCCG
>DAOOCX010000218.1:0-3066 GCA_035408605.1 Thermomonas sp.
ACGCCCATGCTGTGCACTTCGTAGCTTTCCAGCACGAAGTCGACCTTGGTGGCATGCGCCAGCGCAGCGAACAGCGCGGCGACCGGGCCGTCGCCGTCGGCGCTCTGCACCACGTGGCGGCCGTCGGGGTCGGAGAGGTCGACGCGCGCGTGGGTGGTGCCGGCGTTGTCGGACAGGCCCATGCCGGCGATCCGCCAGCCGGGGCCGACATGCTCGCCTTCGACCAGCCGCTGCAGGTCGCTGTCGGTGATCACGTGCTGGGTGTGGGTCAGCGCCTTCGCCTCGGCGATCACCTGGTCCAGCTGCGCGTCTTCCAGCACGTAGCCCAGCGCGCGCAGGCGATTGGCGACCGCGGCGCGGCCACTGTGGCGGCCCAGCACCAGCTGCGAATCCTCCCAGCCGACGTCCTGCGGCCGCATGATTTCGTAGGTGCCGCGGTTCTTCAGCATGCCGTGCTGGTGGATGCCGGATTCATGCGCGAATGCGTTGAGACCGACGATCGCCTTGTTGCGCTGGACCTGGATGCCGGTGATCCGCGACAGCAACCGCGACGTGGCCAGCAACTTCGTCGTGTCCAGCCGGGTGTCCGCGCCGTAGTAGCCGGGGCGCACCCTCAGCGCCATCGCCAGCTCCTCCATCGCCGCGTTGCCGGCACGTTCGCCGATGCCGTTGATGGTGCATTCGACCTGGCGCGCACCGCCCTCGATCGCGGCCAGCGAGTTCGCGACGGCCAAGCCCAGGTCGTTGTGGCAGTGCGCGCTGAAGACCACGCCGTCGGCGCCGCGCACGTTGGCACGCAGGTATTCGAACAGCGCGCGAATTTCGCCTGGCGTGGTGTAACCGACGGTGTCCGGCACGTTGAGCGTGCGCGCGCCGGCTTCGATGGCGGCCTCGAAGACGCGGACCAGGAATTCGGGTTCGGTGCGCAGCGCGTCCTCGGCGGAGAACTCCACGTCCTCGACGTGGCTGCGCGCGCGGGTGACGCCCATCACCGCGTGTTCGATGACCTGGTCTTCGCTCATGCCTAGCTTGTGCTGGCGGTGCAGCGGACTGGTGGAGATGAACACGTGGATGCGCGGCGCGGCGGCACCCTGCAAGGCGCTGCCGCAGGCGTCGATATCGGCGGGGTGGCAACGCGCCAGCGCGCAGATGGACGCGTGGCGGATCTCGCGGGCGATGCTTTGCACGGCGCCGAAATCCGCGGGGGAACTGTTGGGGAAGCCGGCCTCGATCACGTCCACGCCGAGGTCCTCCAGCGCATGCGCGAACAGGACCTTCTGCGCGGCGTTCATGGTGAAGCCCGGCGATTGCTCGCCATCGCGCAGGGTGGTGTCGAAAATCTTGATGCGTTGCGTGCCGTGTGCGGTTACGTCGCTCGGGGTCGGGTCGGTCACGTCGTGCAATCCTCGGTGGTGCATGCGATGGCGGGGCTTGGTGTCGCGAAGCGGTTGGCCGCCGCCGGCCTAAGTCGCGCCGCACCGGCGCGCGCCTCGGCGATGTCCAGCACTGGCGTTGCGCTGACGATGGCCGGCAACGGTTCCTGCACGCGCCGGCGCGGCTTGCGCGGCGGACGCGGGCGGATGTCCTGCAGCAGCGCGGCGAGGACGCCGGCATCGAGGTTGCCGCCGGACACCACCGCGCACTTGCGCTTGCCGGCCACGCGGCGGCCCGCGGCCAGGGCCAGCGCGCCGGCACCCTCGGCGATCACGTGTTCTTCCAGCGCCAGGCGCACCAGGGTTTCGCGCAGCTCGGCCTCGCGCACGATCACGATGTCGTCGAGTAATTCATGCAGCACCACGCGGGTGATATGGCCCGGTTCCTTGACCCGCACGCCATCGGCGAGGGTCGCGACGGGATCGCGCAGGCTGGTGTCGCCCTTCAACGCACGCGCCATCGCATCCACGCCTTCGACCTGCGCGCCGATCACCTTCACGCCCTGCGATTTCAATGCCAGCACGACGCCCGCGGCCAAGCCGCCACCGCCGATCGGCACCAGCACCACATCCGGCATCAGCGACGCAAGTTCCAGCCCGACCGTGCCTTGCCCGGCGATGACATCCGGGTCATCGAACGCGGGCAGGAGGCGATAGCCGTGCTGCGCGGCCAGTTCCGCGGCGAAAGCCTTGGCTTCGTCGTAGGTCTCGCCATGCAGGCGCACGGCGGCGCCCCAATGGGCGACACCGGCCACCTTGGTGTCCGGCGCGGTCTTCGGCATCACCGCGATCGCCGGCATGCCCAGGCGATACGCGGCCCAGGCCAGGCCCTGTGCATGGTTGCCGGCGGACGCGGCGATGGTCGGGCGGTTGTCGCCGCGTTCGCGCGCGGCGAGCAGCGCGTTCATCGCGCCGCGCACCTTGTAGGAGCCGGTGCGCTGCAGGTTCTCCAGCTTCAACCAGCAGCCGAAGCGTTCGGCGTAGTGCAGCGGCGTGGGATTGAGGTAACGACGCAACCGAGCCTGCGCCGCCAGCACGTCGCTGGCGGTCACCTGCACGGCGCGGGCTACCGAATCGTCCATCAGACTGCGGTCAGCCAATGGCGATACGACGTGTCTTCGCCACGCACCACGCGCTTGTAGTGCTCGGCGATGGCGCGAGTCACCGGGTTGGTGCCGTATTCGCGGTCTTCGACCTGCGAGATCGGCGCGACCTCGGCGGCGGTGCCGCAGGCGAAGACTTCATCGGCGTCCAGCAATTCGTCCAGCGTGGCCATCCGCGATGCCGCGCCGGTCAGCGCGATCAGGCTGTCGCGGGTGATCCCCGGCAACGCATCCGGATGCTCGATGGCGACGACGCTGCCGTCCCTGACCATGAACAGGTTGGCGCCGGTGCACTCGACCACGTTGCCGCTGCGGTCGGTGAACATCGCCTCGTCGAAGCCGCGCGCCTTCGCTTCGCGCTTGGCCAGGATCGAATTGACGTAGGCGCCGCACAATTTCAGCGGCGGGAGCGAGTCCGCCGGGTTGCGCCGCCAACTGGACACGCCCAGCCGCGCGCGGGTGCCGTTGAGGTGCACCTGTGTCGCGGTGGTGGCGACCATCATGTGCGGCGCGTGGCCTTCGACATCCAG
>DAOOCX010000219.1:0-3041 GCA_035408605.1 Thermomonas sp.
TCGTGCGTGTTGTAGAACGCCAGCGACGCGCGGCAGGTCGCGGCCACGCCGAACCAATGCAGCAGCGGATGCGCGCAATGCTGGCCGGAACGCACCGCCACGCCTTCCAGGTCGAGCAGGGTGGCCAGGTCGTGCGCATGCGCGCCTTCGACCTGGAAGCTGATCACCGCCGCCTTGTGCCGTGCTTCGCCAAAGATGCGCAGGCCATCGACCTTGCGCAGTTCCTCGGTCGCGTGCGCCAGCAGTTCGCCCTCGCGTGCGGCGACGTTGTCCATGCCCAGCGCGGACAGGTAGTCGACCGCCGCGCCCAGGCCGATGAAGCCGGCGATGTTGGGCGTGCCGGCCTCGAACTTGTGCGGCGGGTCGTTGAACACGGTGCCGTCGAAACGGACTTCCTTGATCATCTCGCCGCCGCCGATGAAGGGCGGCATCGCCTGCAGATGCTCGCGGCGCGCCCACAGCGCGCCGGTACCGGTCGGCCCGCACATCTTGTGGCCCGTGATCGCATAGAAATCGCAGCCGATCGCCGGGATGTCCACCGCCATGTGCGGCGCGGCCTGCGAGCCGTCGACGACCGTCACGATGCCGCGCTTGCGCGCCTCGCGGCAGATCGCCGCGACCGGATTGACCGTGCCCAGCACGTTGCTGACGTGGGCGATGGCGAGCAACTTCACGTCCGCTGTCATCGCTGCATGCAGCGCGTCCAGGTCCAGCGACCCGTCCGGCAGCAACTCGGCCACCTTGATCGTCGCGCCGGTCCGTTGCGCGACCAACTGCCAGGGCACGATGTTGGCGTGGTGCTCCATCCGGGTGATGAGGATGGTGTCGCCGGCCTTGAGCCGCGGCAGCGCCCACGAATACGCGGCCAGGTTGATCGCGAAGGTGGTGCCGCTGCACAGCACCAGGTCGTCGCGCTGCACGTTGAGGAACGCGGCCAGCTTGCGACGCGCGCCTTCGTAGGCGTCGGTGGCTTCGCTGCCGAGCGTGTGCACGGCGCGGCTGACGTTGGCGTTGTGGCGGCGATAGAAGTCGTCGGTCGCCTCGATCACCGCCGCCGGCTTCTGCCCGGTATTGGCGGAGTCGAGATACACCAGCGGCTTGCCATGCACTTCACGCTTGAGCAGCGGGAAGTTGTCGCGCACTCGCGTCCAGTCGACCTCTCCCGCTGGCGGGAGAGGGCCGGGGTGAGGGTGGTTCGGTGCGCTCACGCCCCCAATCTCGCCAACGCCGCATCCAGCGCGTCCTCGCACAAGGAACGCGTTGGTGCATCGTCGATGCCGGCCACGATCTCGCGGCAGAACGCGCCGGTCAGTAGGGCACGCGCCTCGGCCTCGCCCAGCCCGCGCGAACGCAGGTAGAACAGCGCATTGGCATCCAGTTGGCCCACCGTCGCACCGTGCGCGGCCTTCACTTCGTCGGCATGGATTTCCAGCACCGGCTGGGTGTCGACCTCGGCAGTCGCCGAGAGCAGCAGGTTCTTGTTCGACAGGTTCGCCTCGCTGCCGTCCGCGCCCGCGCGGATGACGATGCCGCCATGGAACACCGCGCGGCCGCGTTGCCCGGCAATCCCGCGCCAGCCCAGCGTGCAATGGGTATCGCGGGCGATGTGCTCGATGCCGAGGCGGGTATCCACGTGGCGTCGAGCATCGGCCAGCAGCACGCCATCGGCCTGCAGGTTCGCGTGGTCGCCTTCCAGCCGCACGTTCAATTCATGCCGCGACAACCCGCTGCCCAGTTCCAGGTCGGTGCGGCGGTAATCGGCGTCGCGCGCGAGCACGGCGTCGGTACGCGCGAAGAGACTGGCGCCGGCGGCGGCGTCCTGCAGGCGCACATGATGCAGCCGCGCGCGCTGGCCCAGGTGCACGTGGCTCACATGGTTGGCCAGGCCTCGGTCCTCGCCCAGCGCGAGGTGATGCTCGACAAGCGACAGGGAGGCGTCGTTGCGCAGGTCGATGAGATGGCGCAGGTGCACGCCGATGTCGCCACTGGTGGCGACGAAGACCAGGTGCAGCGTCGTGTCGGTCGTACGGTCAACGCGGATGACGGCGCCTTCTTCCGCCAATGCGGCGTTGGCCACCGCGAAGACCTGGTCGGCGCCGGCATAGCGACGCTGCAGGATGTTGGCATCGCGCGGCGCACCGTCGTGCAGCACGCGCGACAGCGGCGCGACGTCGATCCCGTCCGGCAATCCGTCCAGCACGCTGCTGCCGGCATCAAGGCGACCATCGACGAAGACCATGCGCGGCGACGGAATCGCGGCGATGCGCGCGGCGAGCGCTTCGGCATCGACGATGGATGTTGCAGGCGGTGCAATGAAGCCGCGGCGCTCAAGCGCACGCAGCGAGGTGTACTTCCAGGCCTCGCTGCGCGGGCCGGGCAGGCCATCACGCAGCACACTGTCCAATGCGCTGCGGCGGTTCTCGCCAAGGCCGGCGGCATCGCGCGCGGCGAGCGCGTCGAACGTGGCGGCGAACGAATCGAGCAGGGCACTCATGTCAGGCGGCCTGCCCCGGAGCCTTGCGGCCTTCCAGCCAGGCATAACCGTGTTCTTCCAGCTCCAGCGCCAGTTCCGGGCCGCCGCTTTCGACGATGCGGCCATCGGCCAGCACGTGGACCACGTCCGGCTTGATGTAGTCGAGCAGGCGCTGGTAGTGGGTGATCACCAGGAACGCGCGGTCCGGCGAACGCAGGGCGTTGACGCCATCGGCCACGGACTTCAGGGCATCGATGTCCAGGCCGGAATCGGTCTCGTCCAGGATCGCCAGCTTCGGTTCCAGCAGCGCGAGCTGGAAGATCTCGTTGCGCTTCTTCTCGCCGCCGCTGAAGCCTTCGTTGACGCCGCGATGCAGCAGTTCGTCCTTGAGGTGCAGCACGGCGAGCTTCTCGCGCACCTTCTTCAGGAACTGCATCGAGTCCAGTTCGCTCTCGCCGCGCGCCTTGCGTTGCGCATTCGCGGCCGCGCGCAGGAAGTAGGTGTTGTTCACGCCGGGGATCTCGACCGGATACTGGAAGGCCAGGAACACGCCGGCGGCGGCGCGTTC
>DAOOCX010000220.1:0-2863 GCA_035408605.1 Thermomonas sp.
TGGTGTGGGCACCGACCGCCAAGTTCTCGGTCAGCGCCGACTACCACCACTGGGATATCCGCGACGAAGTCCGCTTGCAGAGCGTCGACCAGTTGATGCGCGACGAAGCGGCCTGCCGCACCGGCGGCCTCGACATCAACTCCGGCACCTGCCAGGCGGCGATCAGCCAGATCACCCGCGGCTCGGCCGGCACGGTGCAGTCGATCGAGGTCAAGAAGATCAACATCGCCAAGCAGACCCTGGACGCAGTCACGGTGGACATGAATTACCGCCAGGAGCTGGGCGCGTTCGGCACGTTGGGCCTGTCCGGTTCGTGGACGCGCAACCTGGAGCACCTGCTGCAGGACTACCCGACCGACCCGGTCGTCGATGCACTCAACGATCCGTACTGGAGCACCGACCCGAAGTACAAGGCCAATGCGTCGGTGAGCTGGAACAAGGCCCGCTGGACCACCACCCTGTACGCGAACTACATCGGCCCGACGCCGAACTACCGCGCGACGCTGGATCCCGATGGCTATGCCTTCGCGGGTGCTGGCCGCCTGGGTTCGTACACGACGGCCAATGCCAGCGTGAACTTCGATGTCACCGAAGACCTGAAGCTGTCGTTCCTAGTCAACAACCTGGCCAACCGGATGCCGGACATGGATGTTCGTTCGTATCCCGGCAACAGCGGCGAACCGTACAACAGCAGCAACTTCAACCTGCTGGGCCGTGCGTACTACGTGGAAGCGAAGTGGAATTTCGGCAAGGGCAAGTAATCGCCTTTCGTCGATGACACCATGAGGAACCCCGCCAATCGGCGGGGTTTCTTTTTGCACGCCCTGCGGGCGACTGCGCGATTCAGACGACGACGCCGGCCGCTTCCAGCAGCATTTTCAGCTCGACCAACTGCGGTTCGTAACGCTTCCAGCGTTGCAGGGCGTCGCGATGCAGCGGCTGCCGCACCTGCACCGCGCTGGCGGTCGCAACCGGCGCTGCGTTGTCGTTGAAGCGCATGCACGCTTCGTCCCAATCCAGCCCGCAATGCGCCAGCAACCTGCGCGTGGTGCCTTCCTGGTCCTCCACGATGGACTCGTAGTCGATCTCGAGGATGCGGCCCGGCATGGTGTTCCGCCAATGCGTCATCAGCCGGTCGAAGAGGATGTAGTAGCGACCGGTGTCGAGCAGGTCGAAGGAATAGTCGTAGTAAGGCGTGCTCTGCGCGAACAACTGGCGGAAATTCCCCAGGCAGGTGTCCATCGGGTTGCGTCGCAGGCAGATGATCCGCGCGTTCGGCAGCGCGCGTGCGATGAAGCCGGCGTAGAGGAAATTGTGCGGGAGCTTGTCGACGAACCGCGGCTTGCCCGCCGTCGCCGGGCGCGTGCTGGCGACGTAGGCATCGCCGAGTTGTCGCCAATACAGCGAAGCGGCCGAACGCACGGTGTCGACGTCGAGCAGCTCCGGGGTGCGGCTTCTGGATGCACGTTTGAGCACCACGCCGAAGTTCTGCAATTCGCCCGCCGAATGCACCAGCGGATGGCTGGACAGGATGCGATCCACCAGCGTCGTGCCTGATCGCGGCATGCCGATGACGAAGATCGGTTCCTCGCTCGCGCTGCCAGGGGCGCTCATTGTCCCGGCGGGCGTGGCTTGCTCGATCGCGGCGAACAGGGCGACATCGCGCTCGGCTCGGTATCCGCGGCCTTCGCCGCCGGCCGCCTTTCCCGCAGTGAGATGCGCGAACGCGCGGGCATCGTCGCCGAGGTCTTCCTGTTCCTTGGCCAGCGCGAGGTTGAGGTACATCCGCGCCGCCGCATCGCCCGCATCGACCAGCAAGCCCTGCAATCGCGCGACATGGTTGGCATCGGGGGTGGCCTTGCGCAACTGCGCCAGTGCGAGGTGCGCCTTGCCATGCCCCGGCTCAAGCGCCAGGCAGGCCTCGTATTCGCGCTCGGCCTGCTCCAGGTCGCCCAGGAACGTGTACGACGTGCCGAGGTTGAAACGATACGCCGCATGCGCCGGCACCTTGCGCGCCGCCTGTTCGAACAGGGCGATGGCCTTCGCGTGTTCATTGGCCTGGGTATAGACCACTCCAAGCGTGTCCAGGGTAGCCGGATCCCCGGGCCCCATCGCCGAAGCCGCATCCGCCGCGACCAGCGCTTCGCGGGTGAGGCGCGCCATCGCCAGCGCGCGAGCGAACTGCGCGGCGTAGTCCGGGCGCTTGGGGCTGAGGTGCACGGCGCGTTGCAGGTGGCGGATGCCTTCCGGCAACTGCTGCAGCTGCAGCGACGCCACGCCCGCCACGAAATGGACGCCCCCATGGTCCGGCACCATCGCGATGAGGCGCAGCCCCATCGCGCGTGCCGCCTGCCACTGGCGACGATTCAAGGCATCCACGGCATCGGCGTACAGGCGCTGCGCTTCGTTCATGCAGCCATCCTAACCTTCAGCCTCCATACGGCATCGGATGCGGTATAAATGCGCCACTCGGCCAACGGGCGCGCCGCGCCCCGCCATCTCCCTGGGAGGGGACCACAATGCGCAAATTCATCCTCGCCGGCCTGCTTGCCGCGGTCGCTTTCTCTGCCTCTGCCCAGAACCCGGCGACGTCACCGGTCGGCAAGTGGAAGACGCTGGACGACAAGACCGGCAAGGCGATGACCATCACCGAAGTCTACGAAGCCAAGAACGGCACCCTGGCCGCGAAGATCGTGGAGAACCTGGGCATGCCCGCCACCTGCGCGAACTGCAGCGACGAGCACAAGGGCAAGCCGATCGTCGGCATGGTCACCCTGTGGAACCTGAAGGCGAACAAGGATGGTACCTGGGGCGGCGGCAGCGGCTACAAGCCATCCGAAGACCGCGAGTTCAAGGCCAAGTC
>DAOOCX010000221.1:0-2862 GCA_035408605.1 Thermomonas sp.
TAGCCGGTGGAATACTTCTTCGCCAGGTCGTCCTCGAGTTCGGGGATGGTCCTTCCACCGGCCATCACCCCACCGATCAACGGCAGCGAGATCTGGCCGTTGGAATTGACCCGGACTTCCTTGTTCAACTCCTGGACCCCGAAGACGCTGATCGCCAGCAGGTCCTGCGCGCCGATGCGGTAGTCGGTGGCACCCTTGTAGGCACCCGATGCGGAGGTCGAGTCCGGCGCCGGAAGCGGCTCGGCCGAAACGTTGGCGACCCGTTGCCCACCGCCACTCGCGCAAGCGGCGAGCAGCAGCAAGAGCAGGCAGGCAAGGTGCAGGCGCACGGCGCGCACGATCATCGAAGCCATCGTCAAAATGTGTCCGGAGTTGCAGAACAAGCCGCCATCTTAGGCGGGATGCGGCAAGGATGCGCGCCTGGGGCGTGACGGGAGCGGGAAAAGCCGCTTCCCGGCCGTTGCCGGGGCGCTCCGTTCATGTACAATGCGCGGCCTCTTCGGGCGGTTAGCTCAGCGGTAGAGCATTGCCTTCACACGGCAAGGGTCGCAGGTTCGAACCCTGCACCGCCCACCAGTTTGCGAAGACGCCGGCCTTGCGCCGGCGTTTTTGTTCCAGCCAGGCTGCCAGTGAGGGCCGCCATCGCCGCACTGGCGTACGATGGCTGCTTGACAGCCCCATATCTTGCGTCCCGCCCGACCGATCACACCGTCGTCCGCTGCGCTTCTCTTCCATGCGTCAAATGCCCCGTCACGGGGTGACGCCCTACCGGGAGCGCCAATGCCGGGGTACCGGGTCCGCGAAATCGAACACGCCATCGGCAGCCATGCCTATCGCCTGCGTGTGCTCGTCGATACCCAGCAGTTCGCCGATCCGGATGGCCACAGCGCCCGCATCGGCATCTCCTCGGCGCAATGGAGCCTGTTCGGCCAGGTCTGGCCCGCCGGGCGCCTGTTGGCGCAGGCGATGCATCGCTTCGACATCGACGGCAAGCGCATCATGGAGCTCGGTTGCGGGATCGGCCTGGCCAGCCTGGTCCTGAAGCGGCGCGGCGCGGACGTGGTCGCCACCGACGTGCATCCGCTTGCGGAAGTGTTCCTGGCCTACAACGCGGCGCTGAACGACCTGTCCGCCCTGCACTACCGCCAGTTGCGCTGGCACCAGCCGCTGCCTGCACTGGGCCGCTTCGACGTGATCATCGCCAGCGACGTGCTCTACGAGCGCGACCACGCCGAACTCATCGCCGGGGTGGTGGAACGCCACGCGCTGCCCATCGCCGAGGTCCTGGTCACCGATCCGGGCCGCGGCAACAGCGCGCGCTTCAGCCGCCTGCTCGCGGCGCAAGGGTTCGAGGTGGATGCCGAGCATTGCCCGATGGACGATGCCGACCGCCCCCCCCATCGCGGCAGGATGCTGCACTACCGTCGCGGAAACCTGCAGTGAACGCGCAGGTCGCGCCATCCAGCGACGCCGACTGCATGCGCTGCGATGCGGTCTGTTGCCGCTTGACCGTGGTCCTGCAGTCCGAGGACCGCATTCCGCCGCGTTTCACCACGCTCACAGAGGCGGGCCTGCACGTGATGGACCGCGACGAGGAAGGCTGGTGCGTGGCGATCGATGGCGCGCGCATGCAGTGTTCGATCTACGAGATACGCCCACAGATCTGCCGACGCTTCGTCATGGCCGGCCCGTATTGCCGCGAGGTGCGCGCCGATTACAGCGATCGCAACGCCCGCGGCATCCCGCTACAGCTCTACTAGGAGACAGGCATCATGCCAAGCCCGAAGAAACCGCACCCTGCAGGTGCCGCACCGCCCGCGATCGCACCGTCGAAGACCAGCCACCTGTTCGCCCCGCGCAAGGCCAACGACCGCACCCCGGTGACGCGCGAGGCGATCGAAGCCGACATGGAGGCGTTCCAGCGCGCCGGCGGCAAGATCGAGGTGCTCGGGATCACCCGCGCACTGCATCGCATCGATGCCGATCCCTCCGGCGCGCCACCCGCGGCGCCGGCCAAGCCGACCTCGTCGCGCAGCCGCTGAACCCCGACGCCGCCAGCGCGCCGGTGGCGGTCAGTCCAGGTCGAGCGCACGCACGACCTGGTCAGCCAGCGTCGCCGGGTCGGCGGCGGCGGTGTCCAGGTGCAATTCCGGCGCTTCCGGCGCTTCGTAGGGCGAGTCGATGCCGGTGAAATTGCGTAGCTCGCCCCGGCGTGCCTTGGCGTAGAGGCCCTTGACGTCGCGCCGCTCAGCTTCAGCCAGAGTGGTGTCGACGTGCACTTCCAGGAACTCGCCGGGTTCGAACAGCGCGCGCGCCATCTCGCGCTCGGCGCGGAACGGGCTGATGAAGCTGACCAGGACGACCAGGCCGGCGTCGGTCATCAGCTTCGCGACTTCGGCGACGCGGCGGATGTTCTCGACCCGGTCTTCGTCGGTGAAGCCCAGGTCCTTGTTGAGCCCGTGGCGGACGTTGTCGCCATCCAGCAGGTAGGTGTGCCGGCCCATCGCCAGCAGTTTCTTCTCGACGAGGTTGGCGATCGTCGACTTGCCGGCGCCCGACAGGCCGGTGAACCACAGGCAGCGCGGCTGCTGGCGCTTGATCGCGGCTCGTGAACTCTTGTCGACATCCATGTGCTGCCAATGGATGTTGCCGGCGCGACGCAGGGCGAAATCCAGGGTGCCGGCAGCGACCGTGGCATTGCTCTGCCGATCGATCAGGATGAACCCACCCAGGCTGCGATTCTGCGCGTATGCGGCGAACGGCACCGGTTGATCGAGATGCAGGTTGCAGTAAGCGACCTCGTTCAATTCCAGATGCTTGGCGGCCAGGAACTCCTGGGTGTTGACGTCGACCTTGTGCTTG
>DAOOCX010000222.1:0-2822 GCA_035408605.1 Thermomonas sp.
GCCTACAAGGCCGCGGCCGCCTCGGCTGATCGCGCGGGGCAGGGGCGCACGCCCGAAGGCTCGCTGGCCGTGCGCACCTCGCCCGGTGGCGCGGCAGATTTGCGCCTCGACACGTTGCGCGCGCGCTTCGACGCATTGAGCTGAACGATGAATGCCTTCGCACCGCAACCCCTGCCGAACTGGCGACGCGCGGTGCTGAAGGTCGGCAGCAGCCTGCTCGCTGGCGATGGCGGGCTGGATCCGGTGCATGCGCGAGGGCTGGCCGGGTTCATCGCCGCGTCGCGCTTACAGGGCCGAGAAGTCGTCCTGGTCTCGTCCGGTGCCGTTGCCGCAGGTCGCGGGCGCATCGGCACGGCCGGCAATGGCATCGTCCAGCGGCAAGCCTTGGCCGCGCTCGGGCAGGCCTCGCTGATGGGCTTCTGGCAGGCCTTGTTCGATGCGCCTGTCGCGCAGGTGTTGCTCACCCATGACGACCTGCGCAACCGGCGTCGCTATCTCAACGCGCGCACCGCGCTGCAGGAATTGCTGCGGCTTGGCGCGCAGCCGATCGTCAACGAGAACGACACCGTCGCGGTGGACGAACTCAAGCTGGGCGACAACGACAACCTTGCCGCTGCGGTCGCATCGCTGGTCGAAGCCGACCTGCTGCTGATCGCGACCGACATCGCCGGCCTGTACAGCGGGCATCCGCAAGGCGATGCCGATGCGCGTCCGATCGAACGCGTGGACGTGGTCACCCCGGCCGTGCTGGCGATGGCCGGCGGCGCCGGCGCGCTCGGCACTGGCGGGATGCGCACCAAGCTGGAAGCGGCGTCGAAGGCCTCGGCGGCCGGCATCGCCACGGTGCTGTTCTGCGGCCGCGACGCGGCGACGGTCGATGCGCTGGGACGCGATGTACTGCATGGCACCTTCATCGCCGCGCATGGCAGCCGGATCAGCGCACGCAAGCAATGGTTGCGGCATTCGCCCGCATCCGGCGCGCTCCGCGTGGATGACGGCGCGAAGGCGGCGCTGCTGCGAGGCGCGTCGCTGCTCCCCGGTGGCGTGCAGGATGTCGAAGGCGATTTCCGTCGTGGCGACGTGGTCGACGTGCATGCGGGCGACGGCACGTTGCTGGCGCGCGGGCAGGCGCAATACAACGCCGGCGAAAGCGCGCGCATCGCCGGTCGCCACAGCCGCGACATCGAGGCGATCCTCGGTTTCCGCTACGACGAGGCGATGATCCATCGCGATGATCTGGTGCTGCTGCAACACATCGACACGATCAAGGAAGCGACGGCATGACGGCGGCTTTTACCGGTGGTTATGTGCGCGGACTGGCGCTGGCGGCGCGCGAGGCGCAGGTGGCGATTGCAACCGCAACCGCCGACACCCGTCGCGACCTGTTGGTAGCGATGGCCGACCACTTGCAGGCGGGGCAAGAGGCGATCCTCGCCGCGAACGCCGGCGATCTCGCCAAGGCCGCTGCCAATGGTGCGACCAAGGCGACTCTGGACCGGCTTGCGCTGGAACCCGAGCGCGTGCGCGGCATGGCAGACGCGCTGCGCGAAGTCGCGGCGCAGCCTGATCCGCTCGGCGAGATCACCCGCCGCGACACGCGTCCGAACGGGCTCGTCATCGAACGCCAGCGTATTCCGCTGGGCCTGGTGGCGATGATCTACGAAGCACGCCCGAACGTGACCGCCGAGGCCGCGGCGCTGTGCCTGAAAGCCGGCAATGCGGTGCTGCTGCGTGGCGGTTCGGAAGCGGCCGCCAGCAATGCCGCGATCGCGGCTTGCCTGCATGCGGCATTGCGCGAGGCCGGCTTGCCTGAAGCCGCCGTCTCCCTGGTCGCCGACACCGCGCGCGAGCACGTGCTGGAGTTGCTGCAGCTCTCCGATCTCATCGACCTGGCCATCCCGCGTGGCGGCGAGAGCCTGATCCGCTTCGTCGCCGAACACGCCCGAGTCCCGGTGATCAAGCATTACAAGGGCGTCTGCCATCTCTACGTCGATCGCGCCGCCGACATCGACCTTGCGCTTGGCCTGCTGGTCGATGGCAAGACGTCGCGTCCCGGCGTCTGCAATGCCTTGGAGACGCTGCTGGTCCATCGCGACATCGCCGCGGAGTTCCTGCCGCGTGCGCTGGCTGTGCTGGCAGCGCATGGCGTGGAGGTGCGCGGGGACGAGGCGACACGTGGCTTCGCTCCCACGCTCGCACCCGCGACAGATGCCGACTACGACGCCGAATTCCTCGACCTCGTCATCGCGGTGAAGGTGGTCGAAAACCTGCAGGCCGCACTGGCGCATATCGCCCGTTTCGGTTCCGACCACACCGAAGTGATCGCCACCACGGATGACGCGGCGGCACGGGCCTTCGTGCGCGGCACCCGCAGTTCGGCGGTGATGGTGAATGCGTCCTCGCGCTTCAACGACGGCGGCCAGCTGGGCCTCGGCGCCGAGATCGGCATCTCGACCACGCGCCTGCATGCCTACGGCCCGATGGGGGTAGAGGCGCTGACCATCGAACGCTTCGTGGTGCGTGGCGAGGGGCAGCGTCGCCACGCGATGATCGGCTGACGCCGGCCACGCCACCGTCGACGCGGATGGTGGCCACGGCGTGAGCCGATTCGCCCCTGCTTTGCGCCCCTACTGGCGTGGGTGGTGCTGAATTCCCGTTCGTTCGGTGGAGCCGACTAGGCCTTTTGGTCGATAGGCGATCGGACAGCGCCAGCACTACCCTGCGGGTGGCCGCCGGGTCGCCGGGGCTGTTATCGAACGCAGGGGACGGGCGATGGACTCTTCATTGCGATGCGCAAGGCATCGTGCGTTGTCGTTGCTGGT
>DAOOCX010000223.1:0-2793 GCA_035408605.1 Thermomonas sp.
TGCCCAGCACCGAGGCCAGCGCGATGATCAGGTACTGCGACAGCGACAGTTCGATGCCGGCGTACTGCGAAATGAAGACCGCCGCCAGCGCCGGGTAGATCGCGCCGCAGCCATCCATCTTGATGGTCGCGCCCAGCGGCACCGCGAACGCGGCGTAATCCTTGTCGACGCCGAGGTTGTGGGTGGCGCTGCGCAACGACACCGGCAAGGCCGCGAAGCTGCTCGACGCAACGAACGCCACCTGCATGCCGGGCGCCGCGCCGCGGAAGAACTTCAGCGGGTTGAGTCCATGCGCGAGCAGCAGGCCGCTGTAGACCACGACGATGTGGAAGGCGCAAGCCGCATACAGCGCGATGACGAACATCAGCAGCGGGCGCAACTGCTCGAACCCGTAGCCGCCGACCAGCGCCGCGATCAGGCCGAACGTGCCGATCGGGGTGAACTCCAGCACGAACCGGGTGACCTGGATCATGATCTCGCTGGCCTCGCCGACCAGCTTGCGCATGCCCGCGACCTTCTCGCCCAGCTTGACGATGGCGAAGCCGACCAGGCCGGCGAAGAAGATCACCTGCAGCACCGTGCCGTTGCGCGGCACCAGCACGGTCATGCCGTCCGCGGTCTTGGCGGTGGACGCGCCACCCAGGGCCTGGAAGGGATTGGACGGCACCAGGTTGAGCAGCATGTCCAGCACGCCGGGGACGTTCTTCGGCGAATAGTCGGACGCGACCTGCAACACGCCCACGCCCACGCCGGGCTTGAGCAGCCAGCCGAACGCCAGGCCCACGCCGACCGCCAGCACGGCAGTGATCGCGAACCACAGGAAGGTGCGCCCGGCGAGCGCGGCGATCGACTTCTGCCCGCTCAGCGAGGCCACCGCATTGATCACCGCGAAGAAGACCAGGGGCACCGCGATCATCTTGATCAGGGTGACGTAGAGATCGCCCAGCGGACCGAACCAGGTTTCGGCGTCGGCACCGAACGCCCAACCGGCCAACGCCCCGAGCACGAAGCCGGCGACCACGCGCTTCCAGAACTTGATGCGGAACCACCACTCGAACATGCGGGTCACCCGGCAACGGCAGACCGCGACCATACCCGAGGCCCCACGGGTCCGTCAGTGCCCTGCCTGCAACGCTGAAGGACGAGCGACATGCGGAACGTTCATAATCGACGGATGACGCCATTCCCCCGACGCCGTCCCTGGCTTCCGTTCGCCTGCGTATTCGCCCTCACCGCCTGCGCCAGCGCCTCCACCCAACGCCCATCGACGCAGGCGCTGTCGACGCCCGCAGCCGGCATCGCGGTCGCCGTGCCGGCGATCGCCCATCCCGGCGGGGAAACCGCCGCGTGGTGGTTCCGCGACGGCGCATCGCAGGCCGCGGCGCGCGGCGCGATGCAGGGCCGGGCGAAGAACGTGATCATCTTCCTGGGCGATGGCATGAGCCTGACCACGGTCGCCGCCGCACGCATCTTCGAAGGCCAGCGCAAGGGCGGCAGTGGCGAGGAAAACCGCCTGGCCTGGGAGACCTATCCCGCGACCGCACTGAGCAAGACCTACAACACCGACTCGCAGACGCCGGATTCGGCCGGCACCATGAGCGCGATCGCCACCGGGGTGAAGACCCGCGCCGGCGTGCTGAGCATCGCGCAGTCCGCGGCGCGCAAGGACTGCGCAGCCGCGCTGGCGGCACCCGCGCTGACCCTGTGGGAACTTGCGTCGAACAGCGGCATGGCCACCGGCGTGGTCACCACCGCGCGCGTCACCCATGCCACGCCCGGCGCCACCTTCACCCATTCGCCGGAACGCAACTGGGAGAACGACAGCGACCTGCCCGCGCAGGCCGTGCGCGAAGGCTGCATCGACATCGCCCGGCAACTGGTGGAAACCCCGTTCGGACGCGGCTTCGACGTGCTGATGGGCGGCGGCCGCAAGAATTTCATGCCGGTGACCCAGCGCGATCCGGAAGAGGACGACAAGGTCGGCGAGCGCCTCGACGGCCGCGACCTCATCGCCGACTGGAAGCAGCGCCATGCCGGCGGCGTCTATGTCTGGAACAAGGCCCAGCTCGACGCCGCGCCGCTCGACAAGCCGCTGCTCGCGCTGTTCCAGCCCGACCACATGCAGTTCGAATACGAACGCCCGAAGGACACGGCAGGCGAACCGACGCTGGCGGAGATGACCCGCGCGGCGATCGCGCGCCTGTCGCGCAACGGCAACGGCTACGTCCTGCTGGTCGAAGCCGGCCGCATCGACCACGCCAACCACTACGGCAACGCCTATCGCGCGCTCAGCGACACCGTGGCGATGAGCGACGCCGTGCGCGCGGCGAACGAGGCGACCTCCGTCGACGACACCCTGATCATCGTCACCGCCGACCACTCCCACGTGTTGAATTTCGCCGGCTACCCGCAGCGCGGCAACCCGATCCTGGGCAAGGTGCGCGGCGGCAGCGGCGAGGACGACGACGGCGGGCTGGTCAACGACGGCCTGGGCCTGCCCTACACCACCCTCACCTACGCCAACGGCCCCGGCTACACCGGCGCCAGCAGCTCGCAGCCCGCCGGCCCGAAGCGTTATCCGCACATGGGCAAGGAATACGAGGCCGCGCATGGCCGCCCCGACCTGCGCAACGTGGATACCGAAGACCCCGACTACATGCAGGAATCCACCGTCCCGCTGACCAATGAAACCCACGGTGGCGAGGACGTCGGCATCTGGGCACGCGGGCCCGGCAGCGACGCGATCCGCGGCAGCGTGGAGCAGAACGCGATCTTCCATTTCGCCGCGCAAGC
>DAOOCX010000224.1:0-2696 GCA_035408605.1 Thermomonas sp.
GATGTAGTGGATCGGGCCGGTATAGAGCTTGTCCGGGTCCTGCAGGTCCATGGGCGGGTACGTCGGCGTGGTGCCGTTGGCGTTGCGCTGCACGTTGCCGTTGTCGAGCGAATAGGTCTCGCTGGCCAGCGACACGCCGGCGACCAAGGCGTGTTCCACCGCACCCGTGGCGAAACGCACGGTCAGGTCGCTCTGCAGCACCGCCAGGCCGTTGCGGGTGTCGCGGCTGGTGCCGCGCGGGCCGCTGGGCAGGTAGGTGCCGACGTCGGTGCAGGCCGCGCCGGTGGCCGGATTGACGCCGCTGTCCAGGCACCAGGTGCCCTGGGTCGGGTTGACGATGCTGAGCTGGTCGACGCGCTGCACGCGCGCCAGGGTGCGCAGGCTGGCCGTGTCGCTGAAGTCGTGGTCGAGCACGCCGGTCAGGGTGGTCGCCTCGATCTCCTGGGTGTCGATGTTGGCGTAGCCGAAATAGCTTTCGCGATCGACGCCCGGCAGCAGGCCGCCGTACGACGCGAAATACGGCAGGCCGTATTCGGGGATGTTGTCGTCCTGCTGGTGCAGGACGTTGACGCTGAAGCGGGTGTCGGAACCGAGGCCCATCACGAACGAGGACGCGAAGCCCCAGCGTTCGTACCGCTCGACATCGCGGTCCGGGACATCGTTCTGGTGGACCATTGCGTTGAGCCGCAGCGCGGCGCCATCGGACAGTTCCATGTTGCTGTCGGCGGTCAGGCGGGCCATGCCATCGGTGCCCGCGCCCAGGGTGAAGTCATGGTTGTTGCCGGCATGCGCGGTCTTGCTGACCAGGTTGATGTTGCCGCCGACCGAACCCGCGCCCGACATCGCCGAGTTGGCGCCGTTCACCAGCTCCAGCGCTTCCAGGTTGAAGTTGTCGCTGCGGGTGTACTGCGCGCTGTCGCGCACGCCATCCACGGTGATGTCGTTGCTGGCGCTGAAACCGCGCAGGTTGATGCTGTCGCCGTAGCCGCCGCCGCCTTCGCCGGCCCCGAAGGTGATGCCGGGCAGGGTGCTGAGGACGTCGCGCAGCCCGATCAGGTTCTGCTGGTCCATCACCGTCTTGGTGACCACGGTGATCGTCTGCGGGGTGTCCAGCAGCGGCTCGGTGTACTTGCTCGATGAGGGCTTGTCGAGATGGTCGGCGACCACTTCCACCGAATCCAGGTCCTTCGGCTTCCGCTGCGGATCCGCCGCGATGCTGGGGTCGTCGGCGCGGGTGGTCTCGATGGCAGGATCCGCGGCGATCGCCGGGCTGGACAGCGCCAGGGCCAGGGCCAGGGTCAGCGGCGATCGGGCCGCGTGCAGGGCGCGCGAGCGGGAATTCGACATGGGGGTCCTCGTTGCATGGCGTGCGGCGCTTGGGTGGCCGCTTCAGTCGAGCATGCTAATGAGAACCATTATCAAATGCAATCAGATATCAACTGTCTTCGCGGTCGTCCCGGGTCAGGATCCTGTCGTCCTCGCGACGTACCGGGAATTTCGCAACCGGTTCGTATGCCGGCGCGCACAGGGCGCGGCCATCGCGGATATCGAAGCGGGCGCCATGCAGCACGCATTCCACGCTGCCTTCTGCCGCATCGAAATGGCCGGCCGACAACTCGAAGTCCTCGTGCGAACAGCGGTCTTCAAGCGCGTACAGCATCCCGTCCAGGTTGAACACCGCGATCGCGGCCTGGGTCACCTCGTCGAAGACGACCTTCATCTCGCCTGGCAACAGCTCGGCGGTGCTGCAGACGTAGGTCCAGGCCTCGCTCACAGGGTCTTCTCCAGCACTTCGAAGCGCAGGTCGTCGCGCTGCGGCAGGCCGAAGCGCTCGTCGCCGTACGGGAACGGCTTGAGGATGCCGGTGCGCCGATATCCGCGGCGCTCGTAGAAGGCGATCAATTCGTCGCGGATGTCGATCACCGTCATCCGCATCGCGGGCAAGCGCCAGTCTTCGCGGGCGATGCGTTCGCATTCGGCCAGCACCTGCTTGCCGATGCCGCCGCCCTGCAGCCCGGGCACGACCGAGAACATGCCGAAGTAGCCGGCGCCGTCGTCTTCACTGACGTGAGCGCAGGCCAGCAACTGCCCGTCGCGTTCCGCGAGCAACACGCGGCTCCTGGGGCGTTCGATGTCAGCGCGCAGGACCTCGGCATCGATGCGGTTCCCGTCGAGGAAATCGGCTTCGGTGGTCCAGCCGGCGCGGCTGGCATCGCCACGATAGGCGGAGGTGACCAGGTCGACGATGGCGTCGAGGTCGGCCAGCCTGGCGGCGCGGAAGTGCAAGTCAGTCATGGGTGGGCATCATCCGAACATGTAGCGGGCGTAGGGCCAGGCCATCAGCAGCAGGACCAGCGCGAGCAACGGCAGCACGACCCACAGCAACGCCTTCACCGCCTTGCCGGCGCGCCCCTGCAGCGATTCGGCGCGTTCGTTGAAGCGCTCCACGCGTTCCACCTGCGCCTTGAACGCGGCGATGTGCTCGCGTTGCAGCGCCAGCGCTTCGCGTTGGTGGTCGCGGATCTCGCGCAAGAGTTGGGCGATCTGCGGGTCGTGGTCCATCGCGGCCTCCGGGTCGGCCTGAGTCTAGGCGAGCAGGCGGCGGACCTTGCGCAACGCGGCGACGAAGGCGTCGACCTCGTCGTGCGTGTTGTAGAACGCCAGCGACGCGCGGCAGGTCGCGGCCACGCCGAACC
>DAOOCX010000225.1:0-2678 GCA_035408605.1 Thermomonas sp.
GACAAGTACCGCGTGGAACCGCCGTTCAAGCTGCAGGGCAGCTACCGCAACATGAACAAGCTGGCGGAGAAGATCTCGCCGGTGATGAACGATGCCGAGCTCCGCCAGGTCATCGCCGACCACTATCTTGGCGAGTCGCATTTGCTCACCCAAGGCGCGGAAGAAAACCTGCTCAAGCTGGGCGAACTGCTGGGCCGGATGACCCCGGAACAGCAGTCACGCTGGGCGCAGATCAAGGCCGACTTCCTGCGCAACAAGGCGATGGGCGCGGACGATGCCGATGTCGGCGGGCGCATGGTCGCGCAACTGGCCGATATCGCCGGCGGCCTGCAGGGCCTGCGCGACGAACCGCCCCCGCCCGCGCCGCAACCGCCACCCTGGAGCGACCTGCTGGACGCGCTGGCGCGCATCGCCACGCCTCCGGCCTCGCCCACCGCAGCGTCGGCACCCGAGCAGCCCGTCGGCGACCTGCTGCGCAGTGCCCATCAGCCGCTGCTCGAGGGCCTGGAGCGCACGCTGGCGCGGCAGGACCACCTGCATTCGGCGCTGCTGGAACTGGTGGAGGCGCTGAAGGCCGGCGGCATTACCCACGCATCTCAGCGCGAACCTGCGGAGCGGGTCATTCCACGCATCCGCACGCCGGAGGAACGCGCGTTCGAGAAGACCATCAGCGCGTTGAAGTTCAAGGCCGCCGAGGACGCGAAGAAGGCGGATGCGGCAAAGCCGCCAGGCGAACCCGGCGCTTCATGAGCGAGCTCCACATGCCACGCGACGAAGCCAGCCTGCTCGATGCCGCGCGCCGTGCGCAGGCCGAGGCGGCCTCGCTGCAGTCGCCTGCGTTCGACATCCAGGAAGCCCTCCGCAACCTGCGCACCGTGTTGTTGTCGACCGACGCGCGCGCCTTGCGAAAGAGCGTTGGCTTTTTCGGTCGCCTGCTCGGTCGCGACATCGAGCTGCAGGCAGAATCCGCCGCCATGCGCGGACAACTCGCGCTGCTGGTGTTGCAGGCGCGGCAACGCGGCGAGGCACTCGACCGTCACAATCACGCGCTCGCATCGTTGCGCGATCGCCTGTCGACCCTCGCCAACGAATTCGATGCCGTCATCGCCAGCCTTGCGGCAACCGCATCCGATGCTGCAACCGACCACGCACGCCTGCGCCTGCTCGAATCCACCCGCCTCGGCTGCGCGCTGACGGCAACCCAGCTCGGCGTGCTGGTGCAGAATGGGCAGGCGCTATCGGCCCGCTACCAGCACATGCTGCCGCAGGTGGAAGGCCTGCTGGTCCAGCACCGCGCCGCATTGGCGGGTCGGGACGATGCCGCCCGGATGCGCGATGCCGCCGCGCTGGTCGCCTCCGTCGAAGTGGCGATCCCGGCATCCCTATCACCGCCATCCGAAATCCAGCCGCACGCCGCACAGGAGTCGCCATGACCACGCCCAACCCCGAATCCGCCTCCCTGCTCCCGGCCGCACTCGACGAGAAATCGCTGCTCGACCTGGGCCTGACCAGTGCCGACATCGGCAAGATCCAGGAAACCTCGCGCGCGTTGCAGGACATCACCCCCGGCAACCTGCACGGCTACGGCCGCGAGGCCGCGGGCAAGACCAGCAGCTTCTCGACCCAGTTGCTGGACAAGGTGCGCAATGCCGACCTGGACAACTCCGGCGACAAGCTGGGCGAAGTGGTGCGGATCGCGCGCAGCCTGAACCTGGATTCGTTCGGCGAACGCTCCAAGCTGCCGATCCTCGGCCCGCTGATCGACAAGCTGAAGGCCACACGCGACGACCTGGTGCAGAAGTACAGCTCGACCAACAGCCAGATCGACCAGCTGATGCGCGACGTCGGCCAGACCCAGGCCACCCAGCAGCAGCGCGTGCGCGAATACGACCAGATGCACGCCATCGTCCGCGAGGAACGCCAGGAACTCGGGATCCACGTCGCCGCCGGCCGCGTGCGCATCGCCGAACTGCAGCAGGAACTGGCCGCACTGGCGGGGCAGGACGATCCGCAGAGCCGGATCCAGCGTGCCGAGCTCGACACCGCGCTGCGCCTGCTGGACAAGCGCGTGTCCGACCTGCAGGTGCTGCAGCACGCCGCCGACCAGACCCTGCCGATGATCCGGCTGATCCAGGCCAACGCGATCCAGCTGATCGAGAAATTCAGCGCGGTACGCGACATCACCATCCCGATGTGGCGCAACCAGTTCGCGATCCAGTTGTCGCTGGCCGACCAGCGCAACGCAGTCGACCTGGCCAACGCGATCGACGATGCCAGCAACGAACTGATGCGCAAGAACGCCGACCTGGTGCACGCCACGTCGGTGGGCACGGCCAAGGCCAACCAGCGTTCGGTCATCGACATCGAGACCTTGCGCCACGTCCACGACAAGCTGATCCAGACGGTCGAGGAAGTGCGCGACATCCATCGCGAGGGCATGGCCAAGCGCCAGCAGATCGGCGGCGAGCTGGCGCAGATGCGCGATGAGGTGCAGAAGCGCATGGCGCAGGGCGCATCGGAAGCCCTGCTGACCGGATAGGCACGTCACGGGACCCGGAAACGCGGTGCGGCTTATAATTCCGCATCCGCCGAAGCGACATCCCATGCCCGACAACGCCTCGCCATCCCTGCACCGGCTCGACCTGCCCGCGATCCAGGCCCTCGCCGCGCCGGAAATG
>DAOOCX010000226.1:0-2644 GCA_035408605.1 Thermomonas sp.
CTGGTCTGCATCTTCCTGTTCGGCGGCAGCGATTCCTTCAACATGCTGATCCCGCACGACAGCGCCGAGTACAACGCCTATTCGACCAGCCGTGGCGGCGTGTACGACGCCGCGACCAACCCGACCGGCCTGGGCTATGCGCGCGACCAACTGGTCACCATCGCCGACACCGATGGCAAGACCTGGGGCCTCAATCCTGGCTGCACGGCGATGAAGCCGCTGTTCGAGGCCGGCGAACTCGCCTTCCTGGCCAACGTCGGCACGCTGGTCGAGCCGGTGACCAAGACCGAGGTCAACAACAAGCTCAAGCGGTTGCCCGCCTATCTGTACTCGCACAACGACCAGCAGAAGCTGTGGATGCGCGGGCAGTCGTCGGTGAACACTGCGGTGGGATGGGGCGGCGCGCTGTCCGACTACATGGAGGCGAGCAACACCGGCTTGCAGTCGTTGTCGCCGTCTATTTCCATCGCCGGCAGCAACCTGTTCCAGGTCGGGCGGATGACCTTGCCGTTCACCCTGTCGTCCGGCGGGCCGCCGACCCTGACCCGCTTCCGCAACGACGCCGGCAATGCCGACCGCATCCGCTACGAATCCCTGCGTGCGCTCGTCGATGCCAGCTACGCCCCCGTGCTGCAGGACGAATACGCGCTGGTCGGCGAAAGCGCCATCGAACTCAACGGAAGCCTCCGCACGGTGCTGGATCCGGCGAATGGCGGCGACATCGCCACGGTGTTTCCGGCGGGCGGGCTGGCGTCGCAGTTGCGCATGGTCGCGCGCATGATCAAGGCCAGCCGCACTGCGGCGATCGGCCATCGGCGGCAGGTGTACTACGTCAGCCTGGGCGGTTTCGACACCCACGAAAACCAGATGGCCGCCAACGGCCACGGTGCCTTGCTGAAACAACTGGGCGATTCACTCGCCGCGTTCCGCGAGGCGCTGGCGGAGATCGGCGCGCTCAACGCCACCACCACCTTCACCATGAGCGACTTCGGACGCACCCTCAACAGCAATGGCAATGGCACCGACCACGGCTGGGGCGGCGTGCAACTGATCATGGGCGGCGCGGCCGCGAATGGCGGCGCGCTGCGCGGGCGCCAGGTCTGGGGCCAGTACCCGGTGCTGGAACTGGATGGCAGCCAGGCGGTCGGGCGCGGCCGCATGGTGCCGACGCTGTCGGTGAACCAGGTGGGTTCGACGCTGGCGCAATGGTTCGGGTTGCCGTCGTCGAGCGTGGGCTCGATCTTCCCCGGCATCGAGAACTTCAGCCAGCAGAAGCTCGGCTTCCTCGGCTAGCGCGAGTCGCGATGCGTGCGATCAACGGTACCGGTTGATCGCGTCGCGGAGCTCGCGTGCGGCCTCGGCGGCGGCGTCGGCGTAGCCCGCGCCGCCCGAGGCGTAGAGGATCCCGCGCGAGGAATTGATCATCAGGCCGGTGCCGTCGGCGGTCCTGCCGTTGCGCACGGTGGCTTCCACGTCGCCGCCCTGCGCGCCGATGCCCGGGATCAGCAGCGGCATGTCGCCGACGATGCCGCGGATCACCTTCAACTCCTCGGGGAAGGTCGCCCCGACGACAAGTGCGCAGTTGCCGTCCGTGTTCCACTCGCCCGCAATCGTGCGGGCGACGTGCTGGTACAGCGGCGCGCCATCGACCAGCAGTTCCTGGAAATCGCGCGCGCCGGGATTGCTGGTGTGGCAGAGGAACACGCAGCCGCGGTCGTTGTAGGCCAGGAACGGCGCGGCCGAGTCGCGGCCCATGTACGGGTTGAGCGTCACCGCATCGGCGCCGAAGCGCTCGAACGCTTCGACCGCGTATTGCTCCGCGGTGCTGCCGATGTCGCCGCGCTTGGCGTCCAGGATCACCGGCACGTCCGGGTGTGCACCGTTGATGTGCGCGATCAGCCGCTGCAGCGCGGATTCGCCGCCGTTATGCGCGGCGAAGTAGGCGATCTGCGGCTTGAACGCGCAGGCGAATTCGGCGGTGGCGTCGACGATGTCGCGGCAGAACGAGAACAGGGCGTCGCCGGTGTCGTCGGACATCCCGTCGACGTAGGCATCGGGGAATTTCGCCGGATCCGGATCCAGGCCGACGCACAGCAGCGAGTTCGCCGACTGCCAGCGGTTGCGGAGTTTTTCGATGAAGGTCATGGCAAGCCCGCTCGTCCTGAGCCTGTCGAAGGATGAGCGGGGCTGCGACGGTCCCCGCGCTCGTGGTTCGACAGGCTCACCACGAGCGGTGATGCTTACTTCAGTGCCTTGAACCGCAGCCGGTGCGGGCCGGCGTCGTTGCCCAGGCGGCGCTTCTTGTCTTCCTCGTATTCACGGTAGTTGCCCTGGAAGAACTCCACGTGCGAGTCGCCCTCGAAGGCGAGGATGTGGGTGGCGATGCGGTCCAGGAACCAGCGGTCGTGGGAAATGACGAAGGTGTTGCCGGGGAACTCCAGCAGCGCGTCTTCGAGCGCGCGCAGGGTTTCGATGTCGAGGTCGTTGGACGGTTCGTCGAGCAGCAGCACGTTGCCGCCCTGCAGCAGGGTCTTGGCCATGTGCAGGCGGCCGCGTTCGCCGCCGGACAGCGTGCCGACCAGCTTCTGCTGGTCCTGGCCCTTGAAGTTGAAGCGGCCGATGTAGGCGCGCGACTGGATCTCGA
>DAOOCX010000227.1:0-2640 GCA_035408605.1 Thermomonas sp.
AGGTCAAGCTCAACGGCGCCAACCTCGGTACCAGGAACACCGTGAACATCGATCCGTCGGTGTACGGCATCGCCTACGTGTTCGCGCTCTGACGCGGGGCTGTCATACCGCCATCGGCCATGCCGGGCTATCCTGCCGGCATGGCCAATCCCCGCAGATTCCGCATCCTCGTCGCCCTGCTCTGCCTGGGCATCGCCTCCACCGCCTTCGCCTGGGGCCGGCTCGGCCATGCGCTGGTCGGCGACCTTGCCGAACGCCACCTTGATCCGACCGCCAAGGCCGAGGTCGCACGCCTGCTGGCCGGCGAACCGGATCCGACGCTGGCCGGCGTGGCCTCATGGGCCGACGACCTGCGCGACAGCGACCCGCCGCGCTTCAAGGCTACGTCGAAGTGGCACTACATCAACGCCAAGGGCGGCGGCTGCGGCTTCGACCTGGCCCGCGACTGCCCGGACGGCAACTGCGTGGTCGGCGCGATCCAAGCCCAGCGCGCGATCCTCGCCGACCGCAGCCAGCCGATCCAAGCACGCCGCGATGCACTGAAGTTCATCGTCCATTTCATCGGCGACGCGCACCAGCCGATGCATGCCGGCAGCCGCACCGACAGCGGCGGCAACGGTTTCCAGGTCAGCCTGCGCACGCCGATCGAACCCGAGGCCTACAACCGCAACAAGTACGTCGATGGCGTGATGGGTACCAACCTGCACTCGATCTGGGACTACTACATCCTGGCCGGTCGCCGCCTCGACCTGCCGGCCTATGCGGGCAAGCTCGACACGCTGCCGTGGCCGCCGTTCCCCGCACCGTCCGCGCATGACGTGATGCCGCTGGCCTGGGCCGGCGAGTCCTGCCGCCTGATCGAGGCGCGTGGCATCTACCCGCCCGAGGACAAGCACACGATGGACAGCGCCTACCTGGACGCGATGCGCCCGCTGGCCGAGCAACGCGTGCGCCAGGCGGCGTGGCGATTGGCGCAGCTGCTGAACCAGACCATCGGAGAGCAGGCGGCACCGTGAGCAGCACCGACCTGTTGCTGGCCGCGCTGTTCCTTGCGGTCGCGGTGCTGTATTCGTCGGTCGGGCATGCCGGCGCGAGCGGCTACATCGCCTCGATGGCGCTGCTCGGCTTCGCGCCAGAACAGGTGCGCCCCACCGCGCTGGCATTGAACCTGCTGGTGGGCGGCATCGGCTTGTTCCGATGGTGGCGCGGTGGCCATGTGCGCTGGCGCAACGTGCTGCCCTTCGTGCTCGCCTCTGCACCGGCCGCGTTCCTCTCTGCGCAAGTGAAACTTCCGAAGGAAAGTTATTCGCTACTGCTCGGCGTCGTGCTGCTGGCCGCCGCCATTGGCGTGTTCCGGCATGCATCGCGCGCCGAAGCCGAGGACGAGGCGTCGCGCGGCCGCAACGTGCCGTGGATGGCCGGCCTGTTCATCGGCGCGGCCATCGGCACGCTGTCCGGCCTGACCGGCACCGGCGGCGCGATCTTCCTGACCCCGCTGTTGCTGTTCGCGCGCTGGATGCCGACGCGCGATGCCAGTGGCGTGTCCGTGGCCTTCGTCTGGATCAACTCGCTGACCGGACTGGCCGGCCTGCTGCATTCCGGCCAGTCACTGCCGGCGATGCTGCCCTGGTGGCTGGGCGTGGTCGCGATCGGTGCGTTGATCGGCACCCAGCTTGGCCTGAAATGGCTGCCGGTGCGCGGGCTGCGCCTGGCGCTGGGCGTGGTGTTGCTGATTGCGGCGGGCAAGTTGTTGTTCGCCTGATGCAACCACTCGACTGCCGATGACGAGCAGCGCGCCACATCGTCAGCGGGTTTCGCCCGCCTCGACCACCGCGCGTCCATTCGTCTGCGGGATGAAGACCCACGTCCTGATCGCCGCCACAACGGCGTCCTCGAACGCCGGTTGGTCGTGGGAACGTTCGATCACTTCCGCTCTTGCCAGCGCGCCCGCACCACTCACAACGATGCGCGCCACCAGCGTGACCGACGGCAATTCCTGTTCGAGCAATCCGGCGGGATACTCGGGCCTGGCGTTCTCGCGGATTGGCTGCGGGCTCAAGTAGGCGCTGCCTTGCACCGGCTGGTATCGCGCAGCATCAGGCTGCTCCACCATTTCCGCGTTGACCGCGCCATCGGCGGCGTAGCCCTCTCGTGCTGGTTCCGCCACCAGCTGTGAGACGCAGCCGGCCAACAGTCCGGACAACGCAACCAGTCGCAGCGCTGCAGGGAGGTGCATACATCAACTCTTCGGTGACGCAATGCTGCCGACTACCCTGAAATCACCCACCTTCGTTTTGATGACGCCATCCTCCAGCACCGCATCGCCGAGATAGCCGCCAGACCGAAACTCGACCGGCACGCGCACCTTGCCTGGCACCGGCCTGCCGTCCTTCACCAGCGGCTTGAACTTCCACTGCCCCACGGCCTCGAGCGCTGCCGCGTCCAGCCGTTCGTCTCCCGCCGAACGATCCACCTTCGTCGCCGACACACTGCCATCCACCGCAACATCGACGATCAGCACGACGGTGCCGTTCACACCATTCTCGAGAACATCGACCGGGTAGACGTGCGGCTGCCTCGAAAGCGGCGCGACCGCAACCGGTTGCGCGGCCGAATCGGTCAGCATGATGTCCATGCGCA
>DAOOCX010000228.1:0-2603 GCA_035408605.1 Thermomonas sp.
GCGCACCGTGCCCTGGTAGACGCGGAAGATGCCGAGCTTGCCGACGAAGGGATCGTTGATGATCTTGAACACGTCGGCGATCACATGCGCCTGCGGGTCGGGCGTGGCCTCGATCGGCTGCGCCTCGTCGCCCGAGCCCTTCATGAAGGGCGGCGGATTGGCTTCGCCCGGATGCGGGAACAGGCGTTCGGCGACATCCAGCAGTTCGCGCACGCCGGCGCCGCTGCGCGCGGACACGAAGCACACCGGCACCAGGTGGCCCTCGCGCAGGCACTGCTCGAAGGCGTCGTGCAGCTCCTGCCCGGACAACCCGCCTTCGCCGAGATCAAGGTAGTGGTCCATGACCGTCTCGTTGACCTCGACCACCTGGTCGATGATCCGGCGGTGCCAGTCGGCGACTGGGCCGAGGTTGCTGGTGCCGGTGGATTGCCAGAAACAGTCGACGACCGACTTTCCGCCCTCGTTGGGCAGGTTGAGCGGCAGCACTTCGCTGCCGAAGGTTTCGCGCAGGCTGTCGAGCAATGCGCCGAGTTTCGCGCCCGGATGATCGATCTTGTTGACGACGATCACCCGGCAGAGACCGCGCGCCTTGGCGTGCGCCATCATCCGCTGGGTGCCGTAGCTGATGCCGGTGTCGGCATCCACCACCACCGCCACCGTTTCCACCGCCGCCAGTGCGGACAAGGTCGGGCCGCGGAAATCGGGATAGCCGGGGGTGTCGATCAGGTTGACGTGGATGGGCGGTTGCCCGTGCGGCGCGTGGTCGATGCTGGCGATCGCGGCGTCGATGGAATGGCTGCGCTCGCGTTCGATTGGGTCGAAGTCGGACACCGTGCTGCCGCGTTCGATACTGCCTGCCGTCTGGATGGCGCCGCCGGCATGCAGCAGGGCTTCGAACAGGGTGGTCTTGCCGGCGCCGGGGTGGCCTGCCAAGGCCACGTTGCGGATTTGCTGTGTGCTGTAGGACATGAGCCCGTTCCTCCTTCGCGTGCGAATGGACGTGGCGTCATGGCTGTCCGCGCTTTGCGCCGGAGCAGTGCGCTCGGCGGGCGGTCATGGCGGAATGGAACATTAGCGCGGAATCCAGCGGCAATGTCGTGCGCTGCAACATGCCGGCGGGGCGACGCTGCGGTCGTGCTAGCCCACGCGCAGCCGCAGTGCATGCAGCCGTTCGTAATGCGGCCTGCAGGCATCGGCGACGGCCTGCGCGGCCTCGCTCAACTCGATGCTGCGCGGCTCCGGCGCCTCGAAACCGGTCGATTGCCAGACATGCGCATACCAGTGCGGTGCCCAGACGCCATCGCTGGCGCGAGGCCCCTTCCGCCAGCGCAGCATGCGCTCGCTGAAGTCGATGCCAAGCCAGCCGCAGAGCGCGCGCAGGTGCGCTTCCGGTGCACGCAGGAAATCGCCGGAATCGATGATCGGGGGCGCTTCGCCATTCGCGGACAATTCGTCGTACAGCTCGACTTGCTGACGCAGGCCGATGTCGTCCGGCGCGATCTCCGCGCGCGACTTCACGTAGGAGGCGACCACCTCGCGCGGGTCGCGGATCAGCAGCACGTTGCGCAGCCCGCCAATCCAGCCGTGGTCGATGTGCGGGAGCAGGTGGTGGGTCATGTGCTTCTGGTACCAGACCGGCGCATCGCCGGGCGCCGGGCCCAGCAGGGCATCGACGACCCTGCGCCAGTCGGTCTGGCCATCGGCGATGACCTCGTCGCGGCCCGGATGGTCCAGCCCGGTATGCGCCAGGTAGTGCGCGTACAGCGGTTCGTCGCTGACCGAGCAGTCCTCGCGGTTCTCCCACGCACGCATCATCGCGGTGGAGATGTTGCGCGGCCCGGACCACATCGCCACCCGCAGCGGCGTGCTCATGCGGTTGCACCCGCCAGCGCCTTGCGTGCGGCGATGTCGCGCGCCAGCCAGTCGCGGTACAGGCCTTGCAGCCGCTCCACCATGGGCCCGCGCCCGGCGCTGATCGCGCGGCCATCGATGCTGCGCACCGGCACCACGCCGGCGAAGGTGCCGGTGACGAAGGCTTCGTCGGCACCATAGGCCTCGGTCAGGCTGAAATTCTTCTGGAACACCGGGATGCCGGCCTCGCGGCACATCGCGATGACGTTGGCGCGGGTGATCCCGCCCAGGCAGTAGTCGCCGGTCGAGGTCCAGACCTCGCCCTTGCGGACGATGAAGAAGTGGGTGGAGTTGCAGGTGGCCACGAAGCCGTGCGGATCCAGCATCAGGCCCTCGTCCGCGCCGGCGGTGTAGGCCTGGATGCAGGCGGTGATGCAGTTGAGCTTGCTGTGCGAGTTCAGCTTGGGATCCTGCACGTCGGGGAACCCACGGCGGACGTGCACGGTGAACAGGGTGATGCCATGTGCCGCGTGTTCCGGCGAAGCGGCCTTGTATTCGGGAATGATCACGATGGTGGCCGGCCCCACGTTAACGCGCGGGTCCTGGTAGGGCGTGCGCTTGACCCCACGGGTCACCATCAGGCGGATGTGCACGCCGCTGCCGGTGGTCATTCCATTCGCTGCCAGCGTGTCACGGATCGCCGCTTCCAGCGCGGCGCGATCCATGCCGATGTCGAGCATGATCGCCTTGGC
>DAOOCX010000229.1:0-2577 GCA_035408605.1 Thermomonas sp.
CGATGCTGGCCTACGACGGCGATGCCGCGCGCGGCGTCGACTACGCGAAGCGTGCACTCGCCTTCGCCGAAAAACGCAGACTTGCCGCGGATTCGCCGACCCGGGTCGGCCTGTTGCGTGCGTTGTCCGACACCCAGGGCATTGCCGGCAACCTGAAGGAGGCGGAAGCAAATGTCCGCGAAGCCATCCGGATCGAATCCAACATCAACGGCGCGGACAGCCCGAACCTGGGCAAGCTCTACAACAGCCTTGGCCTGGTGCTGGGCGATCAGGGCCGCTATCGCGAGGCGATCGAGGCGGCCGAGCGCGCGGAGGCGCTGCAGGCCGGCACCCTGGCGGTGCCGGTGGAAACCGCGATCCGCACCAACAACCTGGCAGGTGCCTACGAGAATGCCGGCGACTACGCGCGCGCGGTCGCCCTGTATGCCGATGCGATGCGCGTCATCGAACGTGTCGACGACGGCGATGCAGCGATGGTCAGGCGCAAGGTGCGGGTGCGCCAGGCGCGTGCGATCGGGCTGGCTGGCGATCCTGCGCGCGCAGTCGCGCTGTTGCTTTCTGCGCGCCAGGACATCGCCGCGCACGAAGGCCCCGCCTCCATGGAGTACGCGTTCGCGACCCTGCAACTGGTGTCGATGGCGCGCCTGCAGCAGGATCCCGCGCATGGCGAGGCTTGGCTGGCCGAAGCACGACCGCTATGGGCGAAGCTGGTCGGCGACGACCATCTGTTCTTCGTGCTCATGGCGCGCCAGGCTGCCGCGTTCGCGCGCATGCGCGGCGACCTGGCGGCCAGCGAAAGCGCGCTGCTCGATGCCGAGAAACGCCTTCAGGGTGGGCGCAACGCGATGATCGCCGCGGTCACCCAGGCCGAACTCGCCTCGCTGCATGCAGCACGCGGCGACAGCGCCGATGCCCGTCGTCGCCTCGCCGCGGCACTTCCGGTGTTGCGGACGTCCGTGTTGCCGACCCAGCTGGATCGCGTCGATGCGGAGGCGCTGGCGCGCTCGCTGGGGCGCTGACCGGGTCGGCGCCACTCAACGGGCGATGCGTGCGCCCTGCAGGTCGGCCGCGCCATCCACCGCATCGGTCCAGGCCAGCCACGCGCCACCGGCATCCACCGCCAGCCGTGGCGTACCGCTGGCGTGGCCGCGCGCAGCGAGCTTCGCCACTTCGATCAACTGCAACCGCCTCGACAAATCCGGGGTGTAGCGCGCCAGCATCAGCGACTGGCCCCTGGCGTCCTCGCGCAGCCACGCCACCCACGCCTGTTGCGCATCGATCGCCACGTCGACCTGGCCCCGCACGACCGCACCATGATCGACCTCGATCGGTGCCGCGAAGGCGTCGCCGGCATTCGTGCTGCGGGCGATGCGCACCGCCGGCGTGCCCCCGGCCTCGCTGTACCACGCCACCACGGCGTCATTGCCGCGCGCCGCAATCGCCGGACCGTTGACCGGGCATGCATCGACCTTCCAGCCATCGGCATGCACCGCCACCGGTTTCGTCCACGTCCCGTCGTCCTGCACGCGTGCGACCACGATGTCGCGGACGTCATCGTCATCGCGATCGCGCCATGCCAGGAGCGGGCCACGGTCTGTGATCGCGACATCGGTCTGGCAGCAGTCGCAGGTGCGCGCATCGACCACGGCATCCACACCGCGCTCCAGGTCCATGTCGAAGCCGTTGGCGCGCAGTTGCATCGCGCCGGCATGGTGCGCGCCTTGCTTCTGCGGGGCATCTGCCGGCACGTGCTGGTCGCGCCCATCCAGCCAGGCGATGCCGAGCGCGCTCGCCCCGCGCGGCCACAACGCGGCGAAGCCGTGTTCGCTGCCGCTGGTGTCGTCGTTGACCCGGGTGATCTGGTTCCAGGTCATGCCGCCATCGCGCGAGCGCGCCAGCGCCACGTCGTAGGCAGCCGGACTGGTGGCGTTCGCCTGCAGCCACTGCACCCAAAGCGCGCCATCGGCAGTAGCCAGCAGGTGCGGCGTGTCGGCCCAGTTGGCGACCAGCGACTGGCCCACCGCGATCGTGCGCGGCAGGCTCTGCCAGCCGCCGGCTTCGGTGTACGAGGCGAACTGCAGCACGTTGCGCCGGCCCTGCTGGCGATTCAGCCAGCTGATCAACACGCGACCATCGGGGGCGACGCGCAGGTCCGGCGCCATCGAACCGGGCTGCGCCGGCAGCACCCAGTCCTGGACGATGTAGTCGCCGTTGGCGGGTTTCTCGACGGACTGCGTGGCATCGCGCGTGCAGGCGCCGAGCGTGGCGATGGCGACGAAGAGGGAAACTGCGATACGCGTCTTGGTCGGCATGTTCATGCGTGAAGGATACGCCCGCCGGCTGTGGCGAGCCTCGGGCCTGGCGCTACCGCGAATGCATCACGCCGCCTGTTCGCGGCGCTGGCGTTCCAGGTGGACCAGCAGCAATGAAATCGCCGCCGGGGTCATGCCGGGAATGCGCTGCGCCTGGCCGATGGTCTGCGGGCGCACGCGCTGCAGTTTCTGCAGGGCTTCCGCCGACAAGCCATGCACCTGCGCGTAGTCGAAGGCGTCGGGGATCGCGGTGGTCTCGTTGCGC
>DAOOCX010000230.1:0-2561 GCA_035408605.1 Thermomonas sp.
CGGCATGTCCAGCAAGAGCTGGGATGTGTTCGCCGCGCCCGATGCGCCGAAGATGGATTTCGTGATCACCGTCTGCGACAGCGCCGCAGGCGAAGCCTGTCCGTACTGGCCCGGTGCGCCGATGACCGCGCATTGGGGGTTCCCGGATCCTTCGCATGTGGAGGGCGATGACGAAGCCCGCCGCCATGCGTTCGCGAAAACCGCACAGGCCATCAGCCAGCGCCTGCGCCTGTTCCTGTCGCTGCCCATCGACAAGCTCGACAACCTGTCGCTGCAGGACGAAGTGCGCGCGTTGGCGGCACAGTGACACCGCTGCATCGCCGCCTGCTGGCCGAAGCCGTCGGCACCCTGCTGCTGCTCGCCACCGTGGTCGGCTCCGGGATCATGGGCGTCGCATTGTCGAACGGCAACGACGGGATCGCCCTGCTCGCCAATGCAGGTGCCACCGCCGGCATGCTGTACGTGCTGATCGTGGTGCTGGGTCCGATCTCCGGCGCGCACTTCAACCCTGCAGTGACGCTGGTGATGCGGCTGCGCGGCGAGATGACATCGGGCGATGCGCTCGCCTACATCGCGGTGCAGGTCGTGGCTGCGGTCGCGGGCGTCGTGCTGGCGCACGCGATGTTCGATCAAGCGCTGCTGCAACCCGGCACCCATGCACGCAGCGGCGGCGCGCAATGGGTCAGCGAAGGGGTGGCGACCTGCGGCCTTCTGCTCACGATCCTGCTCGGCGCGCGGTATCGGCCCAAGGCGATCCCCGTGCTGGTCGCCAGCTACATCTTCGCCGCGTACTGGTTCACCGCCAGCACCTCGTTCGCCAACCCGGCGGTGACCCTCGCGCGCTCGTTGACGCAGAGCTTCGCCGGCATCCGTCCGCAGGACGTGGGCGGCTTCGTGCTGGCGCAACTGGCCGGCGCCTTGATCGCCATCGGCATCGCACGACTGTTGCTCGCGCGCGGCGAAACCACCTCAGCGCGCGGCTGATTCCGCCACCACCGACTGCCACCAGCGTTCGCCTGCATGCGGCGCATCGATGTCGATGCGTTCGCCCATGATCGGGGTCGCGATGCCGATGCCGTGTTCGTCGCCGAGGGCGAGCACGCGCTCGAACGGCTCGAACCACGGATGCATCGACAGGTCGAAGGTGCCGTTGTGGATCGGCAGCAGCCAACCACCCCGCAGGTCCTGGTGCGCCCGCACGGTCTCTTCCGGCTGCATGTGCACGTACGGCCATTGCACGTTGTAGGCGCCGGTTTCCATCAGGGTCAGGTCGAACGGGCCGAAGCGCCGGCCAATCTCCGCGAAGCCGTCGAAGTAGCCGCTGTCGCCACTGAAGAACACCCGGCGCTGGCCGTCGTCGATCACCCAAGAACCCCACAACGTGCGGTTGCCGTCGCGCACGCCGCGTCCGGAGAAATGCTGCGCGGGCGTGAACGTCAATCGGAGGCCGGCGATGTCGGCACCCTGCCACCAATCGAACTGGCGGATCCTGGTGTTCGGCACGCCCCACGCGGCCAGGCGGTCGCCCACACCGAGCGGCGCCAGGAACACCTCGACCTTCCCGGCCAGCGCCTGGATCGCGGCATGGTCGAGGTGATCGTAGTGGTCATGCGAGAGCAGCACGCCGCGGATCGGCGGGAGCTCGTCGATGGCGATCGGTGGCGCATGGAAACGCTTCGGCCCGGCCCACTGCACCGGCGACGCGCGCTCGGAAAACACCGGGTCGGTCAGCCACCAGTGCCCACGCAGCTTCAACAGGATCGTCGAATGCCCGAGCCGGTACAGGCTGCGATCGGGCGCGGCATCGAGCTCCGCGCGCGTGAGTGTGTGCACCGGCACCGGCGCATGAGGCTCGGTGTTCTTCGGCTTGTTGAAGAAGAAATCCCACATCACCTTCGCGCTGGGCTCCGGCACGTTGGCTGGCTTCGGCGTGGTGTTGCGGAACTTGCCGTCGACGAATTGCGCGGAGTTGGCGTAGTCGCCGATCGAAGCGTGCAGGCACAGGGAAGCGGTCAAGGCGATCAGTCCGATGAGGGGAAGCGACCACCACAAGCGACGACGACGCGGGGCACGCAGGATCGGATCGCGGTCGATGGGAAGGGTCGCAGGCATGCCGCCAACGACATGGGGACGCAGCAGGCGCAGGCAAGTGCCCGGGATTTACGCCGAATTTACGCAACGCCGCGGCCGGGGCATGGAGGGTTTATGGCGCCGACTTCCAGAATTTGCGGGTGGCGATGACGCCATGCAACGTACCGCCGGCTGCAATGAAAACACCCTGGTTCAAGGTGCGCGACGCACGCGCACCATCGATGGCGACACTCGCCATGACGGTCATCGGCATCGGCCTTGCCGCCGATGCGAGCGCCGCCGACCTCAGCGGCAACGCCACTCTCACCACCGACTATGTCTGGCGCGGCAGCACGCAGACGCAGGGCGATCCCGCCGTGCAGGCCGGCTTCAAGGTCTCCGGCGCATCCGGGTTGTATGCGTCCGCATGGGGCTCGAACGTGAAGTTCGCGCCGGAAACGCATGCCAGCAGCGAGCTGGATTTCACCATC
>DAOOCX010000231.1:0-2528 GCA_035408605.1 Thermomonas sp.
CACGGCATGCAGAGAAGGCGAAGATCTTTGATGCTCAGCGTGTCAGCGATCCGGGCTGAGGTAGAACAACGGCGCCGGCTTGAACTCGCCGGTTGCGTACAGGCCGGCGCCGCCCGCACTCCAGGCCAGGGCCTCGGCCTGCGGGATCAGCGGCACGTCGTGCGCTTCGGGCATGCGTGCCACCGCCGCGCTCCAGTTTTCGCCCGGCGTGCGCCGGTAGAACAGCACGCTGCCATAGGTCAGCACCGCCAGCGTGCTGCCGTCCGGCGACAGGTCGGCGGCGGTGACTTGCGGGAACAACCGCGCCAGTCTCGGATCGTTGCGGCGCAATTCCGCGCTGGCCAGCGGCACCCCGGCCAGGCGGCCGATGCGGCGTGCCTCGCGGACGCCGCGCGACCGGGCCAATGGCAGGGCGAACAGATCCGGCGGATTGCGCTTCTTCGACACCAGCAGTACCTGGCCGGCCGCGGCATCGACCGCCACCGCCTCGCAATCGCGCGGGCCATCCGGCCAACGCGCGCGGATCGTCCAGGCGGGCTTCAATTCGCCGCCGTCGAGGCGCGCCGGTTCCTCGAAAACGTGCAGCACGATGTCCTTGCGTTTGCCGGCGTTATCGCCGGTATCGGCGACCAGCAGGTAATGCTTGCCCTGCAGGGTGAAGCTGGCGAGGTCTTCCCAGTCGATGTTGCGAGCGCCGCGCACGTCGTAGCGGGCAAGCACCCGGCCGAGGCGGTTGATCGCATACAGCTCTGCGGGATTGCCGCCATCGTTGATCACCCACAGCACGTCTTCATGGACATGCGAGGCGGCCAGGCCGCTGATCTCGTCCAGTTGGCCAGTGGTGATGAGGCCGGCCAAGCGGGAGAACGGCAGCGATGGCGGCGCGCAGGCCGCCACGCCGAGCAGCAGCGCGGCGAGCAGCGACAGCCGCGGGCAGGGGCGGATCGACATGCAGCGAGGATCGCATGGCGATGCGCGCCGGCAACAGCCCCCGTTGTCGCGCTTCGCTAGAATTCCGGTTTCCCACGCCATGGAACTTGCGCATGCCTCGATCCAACCCGGTCACGATCGGCACGCCGCTGTCCGCGCACGCCACCCGCGTGCTCCTGCTGGGTTCGGGCGAACTGGGCAAGGAAGTGGCGATCGAGCTCCAGCGCTTCGGGGTGGAGGTGATCGCCGCCGACCGCTACGCGCACGCGCCTGCGATGCAGGTCGCCCATCGCAGCCACGTGTTGGACATGCTCGACGGCGCCGCGATCCGCGCGCTCATCGCCCAGGAAAAGCCGGGCCTGGTCGTGCCGGAGATCGAGGCGATCAGCACTCAGACCCTGGTGGAACTCGAAGCCGAAGGCGTCGCCCGGGTGATCCCGACGGCGCGCGCCGCGCGCCTGACCATGGATCGCGAAGGCATCCGTCGCCTCGCCGCGGAAACGCTGGGGCTGGCGACATCGCCGTACCGCTTCGTCGACACGCTGGAGGATTATCGCGAAGCGGTGTCCGTGCTCGGACTGCCGTGCGTGGTCAAGCCGGTGATGTCCTCTTCCGGCAAGGGCCAGTCGCTGGTGCGTTCCGAAGCCGACATCGATGCTGCCTGGGACTACGCGCAGACCGGCGGCCGCGCCGGCGCCGGACGCGTGATCGTCGAGGGCTTCATCGACTTCGACTACGAGATCACCCTGCTCACCGTGCGCCATGCCGGCGGCACCGATTTCTGCGAGCCGATCGGCCACCTGCAGCGCGACGGTGACTACCGCGAGAGCTGGCAGCCGCAGCCGATGTCGGCGCTCGCCCTGCAACGCTCGCAAGAGATCGCCCGCGCAATCACCGACGACCTTGGTGGCTGGGGCCTGTTCGGCGTCGAGCTGTTCGTGAAGGGCGACGACGTCTGGTTCAGCGAAGTCAGTCCGCGCCCGCACGACACCGGCCTGGTCACCCTGGTCTCGCAGGAACTCAGCGAATTCGCCCTGCATGCGCGCGCGATCCTCGGCCTGCCGATCCATGCCGACGCCAGCGGCGCGATCCGCCAGCTCGGCGCATCCGCCTCCTGCGCCGTGCTTGCGCACGGGCATGGCGTGCCGGTGTTCGCAGGCGTCGATGCCGCGCTCGCGCACCCGGATGCGCAACTGCGGCTGTTCGGCAAACCGCGTGTCGAGGGGCATCGTCGCGTCGCGGTGACGCTGGCACGCGCTGCGGACATCGACGCGGCACGTGCGCTCGCCCGCGATGCCGCGGCGGCGTTGACGGTCACCTTGCAGCCTGCATGACAGAATCCAGCGCATGAACGATTCCGCCGGATATGCCGTGTTCTTCTTCGCCCCCGCGCTGGAGGCGCTGGGTGATGCGATCAAGCCCTACCTGCAGGATGGCCCCGCCGGCCCGCACGTGCCCTGCCGCGAGGTCGACACCGGCGGCGCTTTCATCGAGATGACCCTGCAAGGACAATCGCCGGATGGTCGTCCGATCGCGCTGGAGTTGATGGTGCCCGGCAACATGGTGCGGATGATCGTGTCCGCGCACAGCGACAACGA
>DAOOCX010000232.1:0-2521 GCA_035408605.1 Thermomonas sp.
TCTCGCGGATGCCGCCCGGGCCGCGCTTGATGTCGTCGGCCATGTCCTTGCGCGCAACCTCGGCGGCGATCGCCGCCTTCATCGTGCGCAGGCCGTCCAGCGCGCCGTAGTCGAGGTAACGCCGGTACACGAACGGGCGCAGCGCCTGCAGCAGGCGCTCGCCCGCAACGAGGTCACCCGCGACCGGCCGCGCCTTCTGCCACGCATAGCGTTCCCAGTCGCGGCCCTCGGTGAGGAAGTAGTGCTCCATGGCGGCGAACGACAGGGCCACGCGGCCGGCGTTCCCGAACGGACGCAGGCGCAGGTCGACGCGATGGCTGAAGCCATCGGCGGTGACTTCGTCCAGCAGCTTCGCCAGTTGCTGGCCGAGCCGGGCAAACCAGTCCTGCGCGTCGAGCGAACGCGCGCCATCGGACTCGCCCTCGTGTTCGTAGGCGTAGACCAGGTCGACATCGGAACTGAAATTCAGCTCGCCGCCGCCCAGCTTGCCCAGCCCGAACACCACGAGCCGCTGTACGCCGCCATCGGCGGCGCGCACCACGCCGAAGCGCTGCACCATCTCGGCTTCCAGCGCGTCCAGCGCCAGTTGCAGGCAGCCATCGGCCAGGGCGGTGCTGGCGGCCAGGATCTCCTCGACCGGCGCGTGTTCGATCACATCGCGCCACACCATCCGGGTCGATTCCGCCTGCCGGTGCAGGCGCAGCAGGCGGCCCCACTCGGCGCGATTGCCGGCATCGAGCACGGGAGGCGCGAGCGGCGCGGCGGCACCGGCCTGCAATCTCGCCAGCAGGGCAGGCTGGCGCACCAGCGTCGCAATGGCGAAGTCGCTGGCGATGGCGAGTTTGCCGATCGTGGCTTCATCGCCGACATCGATTTCGCAACCCGCAGCGCGCAGGCGCGCACAGGCGCGCGCCGCGAGTTCCTGCAAGTCGTTGGCGTGATCAAGATCCATGCCCGATTGTGGCATCGCATGGCCGCCGCTATCGTGCCCGCCATGAGCGAATTGCAGGACCTGGTCGCGCTGATCCGCGCCGACACGCCGTTGCTGGTGATCGAAACCCCCGACGAGGCGCGGGTGGTCGACCTGTTCCGGCAATCGTTGATGCACGCATGGCGCGCGCTGTATCGCTGGTCGGTGACAGAGGGCCTGCGTCGGATCGACATGGATCGCGAGGACGAAGGCATCGCCCCCGACCTCAGCGCGACCCTGCAGGAAATCCGCAATGCCAGCCAGCGCGGCGTGTACCTTTTGCTGGACGCACATCCCTACCTGGGTTACGCCAGCTACCAGCGCGCCATGCGCGACCTGATCCAGCGCCGCGACAGCCAGCCGCACGTGCTGGTGATGATCGGCACCAAGGTCGAGTTGCCGGCGGCGCTGGAGCCGTTCGCGGTGCGCTTCTCGCTGCGCCTGCCGGATGCGAATGCACTGCTCAAGCTGGTCAAGGAAGAAGCCGCGGCCTACACCGCCCAGAACGGCGGGCGCCGGGTCGAAGTGGATGCCGATGCGGTGCGCCAGATCGTGCGCAACCTGCAGGGCCTGAGCCTGACCGACACGCGCCGGATCGCGCGACACCTGATCCATCGCGATGGCGCGCTGGGGCCCGGCGACCTGCCGGAACTGGCACGGCTGAAGTTCGAGCTGCTCAACAAGAGCGGCCACCTGCATTACGAATACGACACCGCGCGCTTCGCCGACGTAGGCGGTGCGCGCAGGCTGAAACGCTGGGTGGAACAGCGGCGTGCGCCCTTCGTGCAGGATCCGCCGCCGCCCGGGCTGGAACCGCCGAAGGGGGTGCTGTTGCTGGGCGTGCAGGGCTGCGGCAAGTCGTTGCTGGCGAAGGCGGTCGCCGGCGGCTTCGGGGTGCCGCTGGTGCGGCTCGACTTCGGCACCCTGTACGACAAGTACCACGGCGAGACCGAGAAGAACCTGCGCGCCGCGCTGGCCTCCACCGAACAGCTCGCGCCCTGCGTGCTGTGGATCGACGAGATCGAGAAGGGCCTGGCCGCCGGCAATGGCGAGAGTGATGGCCTGTCCCGCCGCGTGCTGGGCTACCTGCTGACGTGGATGGCCGAACGCAAGTCGCGCGTCTTCCTGGTCGCCACCGCCAACCAGGTGCATGACCTGCCGGCGGAACTGCTGCGCAAGGGCCGCTTCGACGAAATCTTCTTCATCGACCTGCCCGACGCTGCTACCCGCGTCGAGATCTTCGCCCTGCACCTGGACCGGCGTTCGCTGGCCAAGGACGACATCGACCTGTCGGCGCTTGCCGCCGCAGCCGACGGCTTCTCCGGCGCGGAGATCGAGCAGGTGATCGTCAGTGCGCTGTATGCCGCGCATGCGGAACAGGCCGGGCTCGACACACAAACCCTGATGCAGGCGATCCGCGACACCCGCCCGCTGTCCTTGCTGATGGCGGAACAGGTGCAGGCGCTGCGCGAATGGGCCTTGCCGCGAACGGTGCCGGCGGACTGAAAGGACGCCGAGCGCGCGCCTGCAAAGCCCTCGTGCATAAAAAAG
>DAOOCX010000233.1:0-2500 GCA_035408605.1 Thermomonas sp.
TGATGGTGCCCGGCAACATGGTGCGGATGATCGTGTCCGCGCACAGCGACAACGAATTCGGCTTCTACGACCGCAATCGCCCGCAGGCGATGCTGGAACCGGGCATGCCGGTCATCGCGCCCCCCGATGCAACTCCTGCCGCCGAAGCGCCGCCAGTGCAGTCGCCGGTCCCCGCAACCGCGGCTTGACCGCGCGCATTCGCGTGGCCGTGGTGTAACGCGGCTCGTTCGCTCAGCGCAGGTCGACCCAGACCAGGTGGTGGTCGCTGCCGTCGGCGAAGACCGCGTCGGGATCGCCGGGCGCTGGCCAGTGCACGCCGCTGCCGACCAGGGCGAAGCCCACCGATGGCAACACGTAGTCCAGCCGGAGCGCGCCGACGTTCGGGCCGAAGTCGCCGGTGACGTGCGCCGGTGCGCCACGTCGTGCGATGCCGGCCGCCGCGTACTCACGCGCCTTGGCCTCGCCGCCCGCACTGCGCGGGGTGGCCATGCGCAGCACCCGTGGATGCTCGAGCAGTTCGAGGATCGCATCGTGGTGGCCGGCGCCATCGACCGGATCGTTGTTGAGGTCGCCGGCGATCACGAAACGCGCATCCCCGGCGAGTCCGCCGCAACGGCCCGCGTCATCGCACAGCCACGATGCGTCTTGCCGCGCGATGTATTCGCGCCACAGGCGTATCTCGTCTGCGTTCCGCGCGCCATTGCGATCCTCGGGGCCGTCGAAGGTCGGCGGGGTCGGGTGCGAGGCCAGCAAATGCAGCGTGCCCGACGGCGTCTGGATCGGTACGTCCCAGTGCGATTTCGACGACAGCCGCAGTTGCGTCCAGACGGCATCGGCATGGAAGGGCTTGCCGGTGTCCGGCACCATCGGCCGCAGCGCACCGGGCATCGCGTCCCAGCGCAGCAACTGGAACGTGCGCACGGCCGCTTCGTCGATCGGGAAGCGCGACAGCACCAGCATGCCGTACTGGCCGGGATGCAGGCCGTAGCCCCATGCATCGTTGCCGCGATCGCGACCGACGCCATCGGTCTCGCCATTCCCGTCCAGGTCGAGGCCGCTGGGCACGCCGGTGTTCACCGGTGCCAGGTAGCGATGCTCGTAGCGCAGCGGCTCGCCGCCACCGGCCTGCGCGACCTCGAGGTAACGCCGTTGGAACAGGTCGGCAGCCTGGCCGGAAGCGTCGTAATCGAATTCGTTGAGCAGGACGATGTCCGCACGGACCCGCTGCAGCACGGCAGCGATCTTGCGCGCCTGCGCGTTGCCGAAGTCCAGCCGCGCGACCAGGCCGCCGGCATCCTCGTCGAACAACGAGGTGTTGTACGTCGCCACGCGCAGCGTGCCGGTCGGCGTCGATGCCATGGCGTCCTGTTCCCTGGTGTGAGGTGTGGTGGCCGCGCAGGCGGCCAGCAGCATTGCAGCGCAGGCCACCAGCCACGATGCAATGCAGGGCTTCATGCCTGCAGGCGTCCCCAGCCGCGGCCGTTGAATCCTTCCAGCGGCTGGAAACGGCGCTTGTAGTCCATCTTCGCGTGTCCTGCGATCCAGTAGCCGAGATAGAGGTGCTCGCGGCCGTCGCGGCGCGCCCAGGCGATCTGCTGCAGCACCCCGAGCGTACCGAGCCCGCGCGAGGCATGGTCGGGATCGTAGAAGGTATAGACCGCGGACAGCGCATGCTCGACGAGGTCGGTGACCGCGACCGCGAGCAGTTTGTGGGTGCCGTGCTCGCGCAGTTCGAGGAAGCGGCCCTCGTTCCACGAGCCCACCAGGAACTGGTCGAATTCGTTGGCGCCGTGGTCGTCCATGCCGCCACCGGCATGCCGGCTCGCGAGGTACTTCCGGTAGAGGGCGAGGTGTTCGTCGGTGCGCACCGGCGCAACGATGCGCGCACCGATGTCGGCATTGCGCGCCAGGCATCGGCGTTGGCTGCGGTCCGGGCGGAACCCGTCGACCGGGACGCGCACCGCGACGCAGGCATGGCAGCCGCTGCAGCTCGGCCGGTAGACGATGTCGCCCGAACGACGGAAACCCCAGTCCAGCGCCATCGGATAGGCCTGCGGCAGGCGCGGGTCGCGCGGATCCAGGACCAGGTCGCGGGCCTCGCGGCCCTCCCAATACCCGCAGGGATGGGCGCCGGTGTGGAACATGCGCAGGTTGTCGGTCTCGGTACCCATGCGGACAGGATAGCGCCGCCGTTCAGCGGGGCGCAGGCCGTGCTGTCAACCGTTGGTGGCGCACGGCGTTTCCCATGCAAGCCCGGCGAGTGCCGGTAGGAGACGAACCATGAAGAAATTGCACATCCTGGCCCTGGCGATCACCGCCGTGCTGGCGTCCAGCTTCGCGGTCGCGCAGACCGCCACCCCGGCGACCGGCGTGAAGGCCGCGCCGCGCATCGACGCCAATGGCGATGGCGTGATCGATCGCGCCGAGGCCGCCAAGATGCCGCGGCTGGCGGAGAAGTTCGACCAGTTGGACATCGACAAGGACGGCAAGCTCAGCGCCA
>DAOOCX010000234.1:0-2465 GCA_035408605.1 Thermomonas sp.
GTCACCCCGCATGCGGACAGGATGACGTTCGACGGCAAGGTCCGGATCGACATCGAGGTGCTGGCGCCCACGTCCAGCATCGTCCTCCAGGCCGCGAACCTCACGTTCGGCACCGCCACGCTGGCGGCCAAGGGCGGCAAGCCGCAGGCCGCCAAGGTCAGCGTGGATGCCGAGTTGCAGACCGCGACCTTCGCCTTCGACAACGCGCTGGCACCGGGCCGCTACACGCTGTCGGCCGACTATGCCGGCGTGATCAATACCCAGGCCAACGGCTTCTTCGCGCTCGACTACCAGACCGAGTCGGGCAAGAAGCGCGCGCTGTACACCCAGTTCGAGAACTCCGATGCGCGCCGCTTCGTGCCTTCGTGGGACGAGCCCAACTTCAAGGCAACGTTCGACCTGACGGTCAATGCGCCGAGCGCCGACATGGTGGTCAGCAACATGCCGGAGGCGTCCTCGAAGGACCTCGGCAACGGCATGAAGCAGGTGGTGTTCCAGACCTCGCCGAAGATGTCGACCTACCTGCTGTTCCTGGGCCTGGGCGAGTTCGAGCGCGCCACCCTGCAGGGCGAGAACGGCAAGGGCAAGCCGGTCGAGATCGGCGTGATCGCGCAGAAGGGCAAGGTCGAGCAGGCGCGCTTCGCGCTGGAAGGCAGCCGCGACGTGTTGCGCGAATACAACGACTACTTCGGCGTGCCGTTCCCGCTGCCGAAGCTCGACAACATCGCCGCGCCCGGGCGCAGCCAGTTCTTCAGCGCGATGGAGAACTGGGGCGCGATCTTCACCTTCGAATCCACCTTGTTGCTGGATCCGGCCATCTCCAACGTCTCCGACCAGCAGCGCGTGTTCACCGTGGCCGCGCACGAGATCGCCCACCAGTGGTTCGGCAACCTGGTCACCATGGCGTGGTGGGACGACCTCTGGTTGAACGAAGGCTTCGCCACATGGATGGAAGGCCGCACCACCCGCAAGCTGCATCCGGAATGGGATACCGACCACGTCGAGGCCGCCTTCACCAGCCGCGGTTCGATGGGCCGCGATGCCTATGCGACCACCCACCCGGTGGTGCAGCACATCGCCACCGTCGAACAGGCCAGCCAGGCCTTCGACGGCATCACCTACGGCAAGGGCTCGGCGGTGATCGCCATGCTGGAGGACTACGTGGGCGCCGATGCCTGGCGCGACGGCGTGCGCAGCTACATCGCCAAGCGCGCGTACGGCAACGCGGTCACCGATGACCTCTGGCACGAGATCGACAAGGCCGCGCCGGGCAAGCAGTTCATCGACGTGGCCCACGATTTCACCCTGCAGCCCGGCGTGCCGCTGGTGAAGGCCAGCGCCACCTGCGATGGCGGCAGGACCGTGGTCTCGCTGGAGCAGGGCGAATACACCGTCGACCGTCCCGGCAAGACGCCGTTGCGCTGGCGCGTCCCGGTCACCCTGCGCAGTGGCGATAGCGCGCCGGTGCGCGTGCTGGTGGATGGCAAGGCCAGCGTCGCACTGCCCGGTTGCGGCGCGCCGTTGCTGGTCAACGCCGGCCAGAACGGCTACTACCGCACCCTGTACGCGCCGGCGCAGTTCAAGGCGCTTACCGATCGCTTCGCGAGCCTGCCGGTGGTCGACCAGGCCGGCGTGATGATGGATGCAGGCGCGTTGGCCGCCGTGGGCCTGCAGCCGGAATCCGATTCGCTGGACCTCACCACCAAGGTGGCGCTGGATGCGTCCCCGGCGCTCTGGCAGATGCTGGCCGGCACGGTGGGCGGCATCGACGACCTGTTTGAAGGCGACGCCAAGCGCCAGGCGGCGGCCCGCGCCTATGCGGTGTCGCGGCTGTCGCCGAAGTTCCAGCAACTCGGCTGGGACAACCGCGAGGGCGATTCCGCGACGACCCGGCAACTGCGCTCGAGCCTGATCGGCATCCTCAGCGGGCTGGGCGACCAGGAGGTGATCGCGGAAGCGCGTCGCCGCTTCACCGCGTCGCTCACCGATCCCAAGGCGCTGTCGCCCGACCTGCGCCGCACGGTGCTGGGCATCGTCGCCCGCAACGCGGACGCGGCCACCTGGGACCAGCTGCATGCGCTGGCGCAGGCCGAGAAGTCCTCGATGATCCGCGACCAGTACTACGGCCTGCTGGCGGCCCCGAAGGACAAGGCGCTGGCGCAGCGCGCGCTGGACATGGCGTTGACCGACGAGCCGGGCGCGACCAACAGCGCCGGGATCATTTCCGGAGTCTCCCGCGAGCATCCGGAGCTGGCCTTCGACTTCGCCGTGGCCCATCGCGAGCAGGTCGACAAGCTCGTCGATTCGACCTCGCGCGCACGTTTCTACCCCGGCCTGGCCAGCGGCGCGGCTGACGTGGCGATGGTCGCGAAGATCAAGGCGTTCGCCGAAGCGCACATCGCCGCGACCTCGCGACGCGATGCGGAGACGGTGATGTCCGGCATCGAGACCCGGATCAAGCTGCG
>DAOOCX010000235.1:0-2440 GCA_035408605.1 Thermomonas sp.
GGCCTTCCAGCAGGCCGGGGAGGATGTCGTCGATGTCCGAGATCGGATACGCATCATCCATGCCCAGCAGCTCGACCGCACCATCCGGCCCCAGCCGCGGACCGTCCCAGCCCTCGCGTTCCGGATCGCGTTCGCGACAGAACAGGATCGCCTCGCCGTGCTTGCGCCCGGGCACCAGCACCAGCACGGCGTCGGGTTCGGCACAGCCGGTCAGGTACCAGAAGTCGGAATCCTGGCGGTACGGGTAATGGGTGTCGCGGCTGCGGATGCGCTCCGGTGCGGCGGGCAGGATCAGGATGGAACCGTCGCCAGCCGCCTGCATCAGCTGCTGCCGGCGACGCGCCAGCGCCTTGCGGTGGCTCGTGGTGGGCGCGGCCATGCGGACGCCCGCCGCCTCAGTGCAGGCGCTGGCGGCTGCGCGGGCCAAGCGCGCAGTCCGCGTGCAGCAGCAGTACCGCCATGCGCAGGTATTCCTCGATCTCGGTCAGGGATTCCTCGTCCTGCTCCGGATCCACTTCCTCGATCCGCGCGGCGGCCAGGTTGGCCAGGTCGCCCAGGGCTTCCTTCCCGTCGTCGGACAGGGGCTTGTCGCCGACCGCCAATCCGAACCCGCCCAGGAACGCACGGCACCACGCGAACAACCCGCCGGCACGCACCTGCACGTCCTCATCGTCGGGCAGCAGCAGCTCGAAGCCGAAATCCGCATCGCCCAGCTGCTGCGCGCTGGCGGCGCGCAGCAGGTCCAGTGCATCGCCTGGCGTGGGTGCCGGAAGGCCGGGGTCGGCCATCACCGTGGCGATCCAGCTGGCCTGGTCCGCCCCGCCCGCCGCCAGCCACCCGCATAGCGCGCCATGCAGTTCGGCGGGGGTGCTGGCCAGTTCCAGCCGGTCGGCGGCGGTGGCCACGTCGGCCCAGGCCGGCAGCTCGGTTTCGCTCACGGGGATGCGCCTTGATGCAGGGCCGGGCAGTTTAGCAATCCATGCCCGGGCCGGCTTGTTGCCGGCGCCGGCCCGCGCCTACACTGGCCGGATGGGGATCCGCGCCATCACGCCATCAAGCCTGGCCGGCGCCGCCGCGCCAGTGCCTGCGTCCTCTTCGCTGCTGGACATGCCGTCCAGCCACGTGCTCGCGCTGCTGGTCGCGTTGTTGGTGCTGGCGATGGCCGGCATGGCGATCGCCGGGCATCGCCGCCGCGATCGCGAACAACGCGACCACCTGCGCGCGATGCGCGAGCGCGAGCAGCGCCTGCGGCTGTCGCTGTGGGCCTCCAACGAGATCTACTGGCAGTACGACCTGGAAAAGCGCGAGCTGGAGCGCACCCGGGTCGAGCCCGACCGCAGCGACGATCTCGCCGTGCAGGTCGACCTGGACAAGGACCACCAGATCCACGAGGAAGACCTGCCGCTGGTGCTGGAACGGCTGCGCGAGTACGTCACCGGCGGCACCCAGATGTTCCTCTCCGAACACCGGATCCTGGGCGAAGGCGGGCAATGGCAGTGGATGCGCGCGCGCGGCCGCGCGATCGCCCGCGACGCCACCGGCCGGGTCACCCGCATCGCCGGCACCGCGCGCAACGTCACCTCGATCCGCGAGAAGGAACGCGAGCGCCGCATCGCCAACGAGGTCATGCACAACATGGCCGAATCGGTGGCGGTGGTGGATGCCGAGTTCCGCTTCGTCGCGGTCAACCCCGCCTTCACCCGCATGAGCGGCTACGAGGCCAGCGACGTGATCGGCAAGGATGGCTCGATCATCAACAGCGACCAACAGGACGAGGCCTTCTACGAAAAGTCGCGCAAGGCCATGCAACAGCAGGGCTGCTGGAGCGGCGAGATGTGGCAGAAGCGCAAGGACGGGCGCGACTTCCTGTGCGCGGTGCAGTTCAACGCGATCGTCGAACCGGGCACCCGCAAGCGCCTGTACGTGGTCGTGGCCAGCGACATCACCGACCGTCGCCGGATCGAGCAGGAGCTGCGCTACCTCGCCAACTACGACACCCTGACCAACCTGCCCAACCGCACCCTGCTGGCCGAACGCCTGTCCCGTGCGATCGTCCGCGCGCGCCGTCAGGGAACCCGTCTGGCGCTGCTCTTCCTCGACCTCGACCGCTTCAAGCACATCAACGATTCGCTGGGGCATGCCACCGGCGATCGCATCCTGCGCGCCGCTGCGCAACGCCTGCAGGACGTGGTCGGCGACAACCACACCGTCGCCCGCATCGGCGGCGACGAATTCACCGTGCTGCTCGAGGATCTCTCCGGTGCCGCAGAGGCCGAGCGCTGCGCGCAACACATCATCGCGGCCTTCGACGCCCCGCTGCGGCTCGACGACCGCCACGAGATCGCGATTTCGCCGTCGATCGGCATCAGCATGTTCCCGGATCATGCGCAGGTGCCCACCGACCTGCTCAAGCACGCCGACACCGCGATGTACCAGGCCA
>DAOOCX010000236.1:0-2404 GCA_035408605.1 Thermomonas sp.
ATGGATTGCGCAGCATCGCCGCGAAGTCCGGATCGCGACGACGCGCCGCGGCATCGCGCATGCCATCCTCGTCGACCAGGTCGGCACCGAGCACGATGTCGCCACTTTTCCCGCGCATGGCGACATCGAAGTACGCCTCGATACTGGACGGGCCGGCGCCGTCGAAACCCATCGCGCGCCAGGCATGCGCGCGCATGCGCGACAGCGTGTCGACCTCGACGAAGCAATCCGGGTTCACGAACGCCAGCCAAGGCGCAGCGCTCGCCGCTGCGCCCTGGTTGCAGGCCACCGCGAAGCCGGGGTTGTCCGGATTGGCGATGAAGCGCAGGCGCGGATCGGCCAGCGCGTGCCGCTGCGCGACTTCCATGCTGGCATCGCCCGAGTTGTTGTCGACCACGCGGATTTCGACCACGCCTTCGGCGGCGCGCAGGCCCGACAGGCAGGCGTCGAGGGTTTCCTCGCTGTCGTGGCTGACCACGATCGCGGCGATACCCTCGCCGCTCATGGCGCGTCCGCGAACAGGTCCGGTTGCGGCGGCGCCCTGTCCAGGCGCGCGAGTGCGTCACCCATGCGTTCGCGCAGCGAGCGCAGCGGATCGCCCATCAGGAAATGCGCCAGCTGCGCATGCCAGGCCGGCCAGCGCACCGACAACGCGTCCATGTCGCCATCCGCCGGTTGTCCTTCGACATTGCGGGCAACGAATGCGGTTTCGCACAACGCGTTGCGCCAGCCCAGTCCCGACAGGCGTAGCGAGAGATCGATCAACGCCGCGTACCACGACCGATAACTGGCCGGGTCGAGGCCACCGGCACGCATGCGTGCCGCACCACGCAGCAGCACCGCATGGGTCACCGCCGACGGCAAGGGCGGATGTGCGTTGCCGAGTTGCGCGCAGGCACGCGCCAGCCGTGCCGGCGACGCATCCATCTGGACGATCTCGCCGATGCGCGGCCATGAGGCGGCTTCGCCGGCGTTGCTCCAGGGCGTTGCGGTGGCGATGGCGGGATCGTGCGCCAGGCACTCCTGCAAGCGCTCCAGCCAGCCCGGCGCGGGGCGCGCATCGCTGGCCAGGATCGCCACGTCGCCATTGCCGCAGGCGCGCAGGGCTTCGTCGAGGTGCGCGGCTTCGCCGATCGGCGATGCGCGGCGCGTATGCGCGGCCTGCAATGGCGTCTGCGCCAGCCAGCGTTCGATGATCGCGTTGCCGCGCGGGCCGGCCTGCGCGTCGTCGGCCAGCCAGACCCGCGTTCCCGCGGGCGTCGTGGCATCAAGCGCGGCCAGGCAGGCGTCGAGCGCGTCCTCGTCGGTGCCGACCGGCACGATCACCACCGGAAGGGATGCGATGGGAAGGGGCGCGCCCGCCAGGCTCACTGCTTCGGCTTGTAGATCGGATCCAGCGCGCGGAAACGGCGACCGTATTCGTCGGTGAGGTTGCGCGCTTCCATCGGGTTGCGCACCACGGTCGGGGTGATCAGGATCACCAGTTCGTCGCGGGTCTTGGTCTGGCCCTGCTGGCCGAACAGGCCACCGAGGATCGGGATCCGGCTCAGCCCGGGCACGCCGGTTGCATTGCGGCTCGTGCCATCGCTAATCAGGCCGGCCAGCACGATGGTCTCGCCGCTCGGCGCCAGCGCACTGGTGGTGACCTTGCTGGTGTCGATGCGTACGTTGCCGTTGTCGTCGGCCTCACCGGTCGGCTTGCTGACTTCCTGGACGATGTCGAGGAACACCAGGCCATCGCGGGTCACCCGCGGACGCACCTTGAGGATGATGCCGGTGTCCAGGTACTGCACCGAACTGTAGGTATTGTCGTTGCCGTTGCCCGGGTTGAGGCTGACCGACGAGATCGGGATGCGCTGGCCGACGTTGAGGCTGGCCTCGCGGTTGTTCTGGGTGAACACCGAGGGGGCGGACAGCGTGCGCACGTCGGTGACGTTGTCCAGCGCGCTGACGATCGCCGCCGCATTGTTGCCGAGGAAGGTCCAGCTCAGCAGGTTGCCGATGGAACCGCCATTGGGGACATTGGGCTGGCTGATGCCACCGGAATAGCTGCCGAAGCTGTTGCGGCCGGTCGGATACGGAAAACCGGCTTCGCCGACCGCGTTATCGAAGAACCAGCTGACGCCGTACTGCAGCGCGCCCTTCAGCGCCACGCTGATCACCTGCGCCTCGATGTGGACCTGCATCGGCATCACGTCGATGCGCTCAATCACTTCGCGGATCGATTTCCACTGCGATGGACTGGCGCGGACCAGCAGCGAGTTGGTGTCTTCCACCGCGGACACGCCGACCTCGGCCCCTTCCACCTTGAGGGTGACCTTGCCGTTGCCGCTGCGGTTGGCCGGCAGGTTGCCGCCATCGCCCAGGCCGGTGTTGACCGCGGCGCTGGAGGTGCCGGACTTGT
>DAOOCX010000237.1:0-2390 GCA_035408605.1 Thermomonas sp.
ACCAGTCGCTGTACGCGACCACGATCAACGAGACCGCGCGCGACTGGGCCGGCCAAGTGGTCTATTCGTACAAGGTCAATCCGCACACCGCGGTCTACGCCGGCGCGTCGTACGGCGCGTTCATGGACGACGACAACCTGGAGCTGTTCGGCAACACCCGCAGCGTGTTCGTGAAGTTGAGCTACGGCTGGCAGCCGTAACCCCGTTCAATCCGCCTCCGCGTTGTTAGCATGGCCGCCGGCCGACCCGCCGGCGCGCCCCTTTCATCACGGATCGAGGATTGTCATGCGCATGCACCGACTCCACGGCTTTGCCATCGCCGGCTGCTTGGTCACCAGCCTCGTCCTGGGCTGCGCCAGGCAGGAGTCTGCGGCCGATGCTGAAGCCTCGGCCGGCGCGCCGGCAGTGGAATCCGCGGCGGCCGATGTCGCCAGGCAACCATCGGCACCAGAGCCCGACGCGGCCGCCATCGCAGACGCCACGCCGACCGCGACGCAACTGACGTCCAGCGCGGCCACCTACACCGACGCGCAACGCAAGTTCATCCGCACCGCGCGTGCCGAGTTCCAGGTCAAGGACGTGTACCGCTCTGCCCTGGCGATCGAAGATGCGGTCGCCGCGCATGGAGGCTTCGTGGTCAGGAACGATGCCAATACCCAGGTCGGTTCCGTGCAACGCCGGCCACGAGGCGACGGCAAGCTGCTGGAACTGGCCGAATACACGGTGCGCGGCACCCTTGTCGTACGCGTGCCCAGCGAGCGCACCCAGCCCTTCCTGCGCTCGATCGTGACCCAGATGGAATTCCTCGACGCCCGCAGCTTCGAGGCGCGCGATGCGCAGTTCGACCTGCTGCGACAGCAACTGGCCTGGCGCCGCAACCAGGACGCGCAGCAGGACATCGGCACCGCGATCGAAGTCGGCGGCAAGCTGGGACAGAAGACGGACGCCATCGCCGCGCGCAGCGACACCGCGGCGGCACGCGATGAAGCGTTGCTCGCGCAGAAGCAGTTCGAGGATCGCGTCGCGTTCAGCACCATCGAGCTGTCGCTGCATCAATCGCCGCGCATTCGCCAGACCGAGCTGGTCGACACCGAATCGGTGTTCGCGCAGAACGGCCCCGGATTCTTCGCCCGCCTTGGAAGCGCGTTGCGCGCAGGCTGGTATGGCCTGCTGGACATGCTGCTTGCCCTGCTGCATGTGTGGCCGCTGTGGCTGGCGCTGGGCGCGGGTGCATGGGCGTGGCGACGCCTGCGCCGACCACGGGGATGAGGGCAGCGCGGCTCAGATCACGCCGCGCTTCTTCTCGAGCAGCAGGTAGCCGACGCCGACCACCGCGCCCACCGCCAGCGACGGCAGCCACCCGAACGGGCTGAGCCACTTCACCAGTCCTGCCACGATCAGGCCCAGCACCACGAACTGCGAATAGCGCCATGGGCTTTCGCGGAAACTGCGCAGGGGTTTCTGGTCGGTCATGCGGGGAGCTCCATCGAAATGCCAGCACCGCTGCGCTTGGCCCGGTACATCGCCGTGTCGGCGCGCCGGCACAGCGCGTGCGCATGTTCACCCGGCACGTAGCCGGCCAGGCCGATGCTCAGGCGCAACAACGGATCGGATGCCACCAGCGCCGCCGACCAGTCGGCCAGGCGCACTTCCAGCGTTCGCACGTCGTCGTGCAGGCCCAGCAGGAATTCGTCGCCGCCCTGCCGGCAGATCCAGTCGTTCGGCCCCAGCAACGGGCGCAGGCCATCGACGATCCGCACCAGGGCGCGGTCGCCGGCATCGTGGCCATGCTGGTCGTTGATCTGCTTGAGCGCGTCCATGTCCAGTACCGCGACGGTGAACGCCGCCCGCTCGGCCAGGCCCGCGATCGACGCAGCCAGCTGCACGTTGCCGCCGTGCCGGTTCAACGCGCCGGTGAGCGCATCGTGCCGCGCGACCCACTCGAGTTCACGGATGCCGTCGTCGATCCGGCGCAGGCTGCGATTGAGCCCGCGCATCAGCAGGCCGGCTTCGTCGTGCCCATCCTCGGGCAATTGCGGCAGCACCGCGTGGGTGTCGAACGCATCCAGCGCTGCCGCAGAGGCTCGGACCGGGGCGAGCAGTCCATGCAGCAGGTACAGCGTCAGCGCGGTGCCGGCCAGGGTGGCGAACAGGCAGAGGACGGCCACCTGCACCAGCAGCGGATCGCTGTCCCAGCCGCGCCAGATGCTCCAGCCGAGCAGGGCCAGCAGCGGGATGTGCGTGCCCAGGAAGGCGACCGCGAACAGCTTCAGCGCATACGAGCGGCGGAACAACCGGTTCATCGCCGCGTAGAGCTTCATCTCAGATCCGGTAGCCGGTGTGCGCGGCGACGATACCGCCGGTGAGGTTCTTGTACTCGCATCGGGCGA
>DAOOCX010000238.1:0-2318 GCA_035408605.1 Thermomonas sp.
ATCGTCGCCACCATCACGATGCCATCCTCGCGCAGGAAACGGCGCTGGTGTTCGGCGCGGACACTTGCGTCCAGCCCCGCGTGGTAGGGCAGCGCCCGCAGGCCGCGCCCGGCCAGCAGCTCCGCGGTTGCATCCACCTTGCGCCGCGACAGGCAATAGACGATGCCGCTGTCGCCGCGATGGTCGTCGAGGAACTCCAGCAGCTGCCGCCGGCTGTCGTCCTTGGCCACCACCGTGTAGCGGATATTGGGCCGGTCGAAGGAGCTGACGAACTGGCGCGCGTCTTCCAATGCCAGGCGCTCGACGATCTCGCGGCGTGTCGGCGCGTCCGCGGTGGCGGTCAGCGCGATCCGCGGGACCTCCGGCCAGCGTTCGTGCAGCAACGTGAGCTGGCGGTACTCGGGGCGGAAATCGTGCCCCCATTGCGACACGCAGTGCGCCTCGTCGATGGCGAACAGCGCGATCCGGCTGCGCTCGAGCAGCGACAGGAAGCGCGGGGTCAGCAGGCGTTCGGGGGCGACGTAGAGCAGGTCGAGCTGGCCATCGGCCAATTGCCGTTCGACCTGCATCGCCGCCTGCGCATCCAGGCTGGAGTTCAGGAACGCGGCACGCACGCCGAGCTGGCGCAGCGCTTCGACCTGGTCCTGCATCAACGCAATCAGCGGCGAGACCACGATGCCGGTGCCCTCGCGCAACAGCGCGGGCAGTTGGTAGCAAAGCGACTTGCCGCCACCGGTCGGCATCAGCACCAGGGCGTCACCGCCTGCGATCAGCTGTTCGACGATCTCGCCCTGTTCGCCGCGGAAACGGTCGTGGCCGAAGACGCGGCGGAGTTCGGCAAGGGCGGTGGACGGCATGCGCATAGGGTAACAAGCGAGGCGATCCTGGGCGCCTGCGATGATCGGCGCCGCGCCGCGATCCCGCACGAAAAAAGAGCCGGCACCTTGGCGGCACCGGCCCGTCGGGGGGTGCGGACGCGTTACTGCAGCAGCGAGCGCAACATCCAGGCGTACTTCTCGTGGGTCTGCAGGCGCTGGGTCAGGAGGTCCTCGGTGGGCGCGTCGTCCGCATCGTCGGCCACGTCCAGCACCTTGCGCGCGGTGCGGCACACCGCTTCGTTGCCGGCCACCAACTGGCGGACCATCTCACGCCAGTCCGCGGTGTCGGTCAGGCCGGGCTCCTCCGGGATCGAGCTCAGCTTGATGAACTCGGCATAGGAACCGGGGGCATTGAAGCCCAGCGCGCGGATGCGCTCGGCGATGTCGTCCAGCGCGTTCCACTGCTCCGTGTACTGCGCCTCGAACATCGTGTGCAGGGCGTTGAACATCGACCCGGTGACGTTCCAGTGGAAGTTGTGGGTCTTCAGGTAGAGCGTGAACGCATCCGACAGGAAGCGCGCCAGGCCGTCGGCGATCTTCGCGCGGTCCTTCGCCTGGATGCCGATGTCGATGCCGGGCGCGCCATCCGCATGCGGGGCGGTCGGAACGGCGGCAGGCGCGACGGGACTGGCGGACTTGTCGGCTTTCGCCGGCTTCGCATCCTTGGGGTGGGCATGCTTCTTGGACATGGCGTGGCCTCATGCGGGTGTTGTTGGGGGACTTGCGGCGACAATACGCGCCCTGGATGTTTCCAGACCATGAAAATCCGCAGCGCAACCGAGTCATGGCGTCGACCACTCCGCATTCCAAGCCGCAATCCGCGCCGACCCCGGCGCAGGCCCGTCGCGCCCTCGATGGCGCGCTGACCCGCGACCGTGGCCGCCTGCTGGGCCTGTGGGCGAAGTGGAACGCGAAGGCCGGCGACGACGGCTTGCGCCAGGCGTTCAGCACGAAGCTGCAGGCGTCGTTGGCCGAGCGCGAGCGCCGCGCGGCGGCATTGCCTGCCGCCACGGTGGATGCATCGCTGCCGATCGCCGCGCACGCGGACGACATCGTCGAGCTGATCCGCAAGCACCAGGTCGTGGTGCTGGCCGGCGAAACCGGCAGCGGCAAGACCACGCAGTTGCCCAAGCTCTGCCTGCTGGCGGGGCGCGGTGCCGCCGGCATGGTCGGCTGCACCCAACCGCGGCGGATCGCGGCGCGCTCGGTGGCGCGGCGGGTGGCGGAGGAATTGCAGGTGCAGCTGGGCGGCGCGGTCGGCTTCCAGGTCCGCTTCAACGATGCCGTGAGTGAACAGACCGCGATCAAGTTCATGACCGACGGCATCCTGCTGGCGGAAATCCAGAACGACCGCTGGCTGTCGAAATACGACACCCTGATCATCGACGAGGCGCACGAGCGCAGCCTCAACATCGACTTCCTGCTGGGCTACCTCAAGCA
>DAOOCX010000239.1:0-2315 GCA_035408605.1 Thermomonas sp.
GGCCGCGGAACAGGTTGTCTTCCAGCCGCTCCAGCGAGAGCAGTTCGATCAGTTCTGAGACGGGAGGAGTCATGCCGCGATTATAGGTGGCGGCCGAGGTCGGGCGGTTCCGTCGCTTGACGGCACCTGTTGACTCGGGTCTCCCACGCGGCTCCCCGTTACGCGAGTCTGCCGGCGGTCTTGCCGTCGATGCCAGCCTGTGGGCGATCCAGGGTGAAGCGTTGCAGCGTCACTGCCTGCAGCACCCGCTGCCAGGGAAACAGCGGCCCCGGGTCGCGCTTGCGGCGGACTTTAACGCCCGGATCGTCGCTGGCTTCGACCTCGTCCAGGTCCAGGTCCTCGTGGCCGGCGATCTGCACCAGGGACGGGATGCGTGCCTGCAGGTCGCCAAGCAGGCCGACCAGGGCGTCGACCTGCGCGTCGGTATAGGGCTCGTCCATCGCCTGTCGGCGCGAATCCAGCCAGTCCGGGTAGCGGCCGATGTTGACCAGTTCGATGCCGATGCTGCGCGGATTCCAGCCCCGGGTGTGGTGGGCGATGCGGCCGGGCGGGACGTATTCCACGATGCCGCCGTCGCGGTCGATGTAGTAATGACCGCTGTTGCCGGTGCCGCTGCCGGGATACAGGATCCGTTCGCCGAACTCGCGCGCGGTGGCCAGGTCAGGCAGCTCGGTGCAGTGGATCACCACGGTATCGATGCCGGCTGGTTCGCGCGATGACAGGGCATCGGCATAGGGCAGGGGATCGCGCAGGATCGGGGGCGCTGGCATCGCCCGATGCTAGCATTCGCGCATGAAGCAACCGCCTCCCGATTCCGAGCTCGGCCGCCTGTTCTCGCAGTTCCCGCGCGCGGGCCAGGTCGAATGGATCGGTTTGCGTCCGGCGCGCGACGTGCCGATGCGGCCGGTCGATGCCGCCGAGGCTGCCGCAGGCAAGGGACTGCACGGCGACCGCTACGCCAGTGGCAGCGGCAAGCGTGGCATCACCCTGATCCAGGCCGAGCACCTGCCGGTGATCGCCGCGCTCTCGGGGCACCCGGAAATCTCGCCTGCAACCCTGCGCCGCAACGTGGTGGTCTCGGGCATCCCGCTGGTCGCGCTGAAAGGGCGGCGTTTCCGCATTGGCGATGTGCTGCTGGAAGGCACCGATCCGTGCGATCCGTGTTCGCGGATGGAAGCCGCGCTCGGGCCCGGCGGGTACAACGCGATGCGCGGCATGGGCGGGTTGTGCGCGCGCATCCTCGAAGGCGGGAGCGTGCGCCTGGGCGATGCGGTGGTGGCCGAATGATCGGGCACTGCATCCTCTCGCACGGGTTCGAGAGCGGCCCCGACGCGACCAAGGTCACCGCGCTGGCGGATGCCGCCGAGCGCCTGGGCTGGACCCACGAGCGCCCGGATTACACCGACCTGGATGCCAGGCGCGAGGTCAGCGAACTGGGCGATGTCGCGGCGCGACTGCAGCGCCTGGTGGACCTGGCGAAGCATGCCGCCACGCGTGGTCCGCTGGTGCTGGCCGGTTCCAGCCTGGGCGCGTGGATTTCCGGGCAGGTGTCGCTGCAGGTGCCGACGGCAGGCCTGTTCCTGATGGCGCCGCCGATCGCGATGGGCCGCGCCCCCGCGCTGCAGGCAGCCGCGGTGCCGACCTCGATCATCCATGGTTGGCACGACGAACTGATCCCCGCGGTGCAGGTGGTCGACTGGGCCGCCGCGCGCAACGCGCGCCTGCTGCTGGTCGACGACTCGCACCGCCTGTCCGGCCATGTGCAGGCGAGTGCAGAGGCGTTCGCACAATTGCTCGCGAGTCTTTGACGTCGTTCCGGCGCAGGCCGGGACGACCGTAACAATCCGATGAGGTCGCTTTGAAATTCTTCGCATCCTGCGGCAAGGGCCTGGAGTACCTGCTGGCCGACGAACTGGTCGCACTGGGTTGTACCCGCGCCACCGCCACGATGGCGGGTGCCAACGTGGAAGGCAGCCTGCTCGACGCGCAGCGCGCGGTGCTGTGGTCGCGCCTGGCCAGCCGCGTGGCCTGGCCGATCGCCGAGTTCGAGTGCCTGGACGAACACGCGCTGTACGCCGGTGCCGCAGCGGTGGACTGGACCCAGCATCTCGGCGCGGGACACAGCATCGCCATCGATGCGCACGTGTCCGGCGATGCCATCACCCACGCGCGTTATGCGGCGCAGCGGGTGAAGGACGCCATCGTCGATACCCTGCGCGCGAGCACCGGCACGCGCCCCGATGTCGATGTCGAAACGCCCGATGTCCGCATCAGCCTGGTGATCCGCAAGGGTCGCGCGATCCTGTCGATCGACC
>DAOOCX010000240.1:0-2301 GCA_035408605.1 Thermomonas sp.
GACTTCGTGTTCGAGGACGGCTTCGGCTACGAGCGCTACGTCGATTACCTGCTCGACGTGCCGATGTATTTCTCCTACCGCAACGGCGAATACATCGACGCCAGCGGCAAGTCGTTCCGCACGTTCCTGCGTGGCGAGCTCGACGTGCTGCCCGGCGCGTTGCCGACCATCCGCGACTGGAACGACCACATGACCACCGCCTTCCCGGAAGTGCGGCTGAAGAAATTCCTGGAGATGCGCGGTGCCGATGGCGGGCCGTGGAACCGCCTGTGCGCGCTGCCGGCGTTCTGGGTCGGCCTGCTGTACGACGATGCCGCGCTGGATGCGGCATGGGACCTGGTCAAGGATTTCTCGATGGCCGAGCGCAACGCGTTGCGCGATGGCGTGCCGACGCATGCGCTGAAGACCCCGTTCCGCAACGGCACGCTGCGCGACATCGCCATCGAGGCCTTGAAGATCGCCCAGGCCGGTTTGCGCCGCCGGGCCAAGGCGGATGCCTGCGGTACCGACGAATCCGGCTTCCTGGAACCGTTGATGGACATCGTCGACGCCAACGAAACCCCCGCCGAGCGCAAGCTCGCGTTGTTCCATGGCGAATGGAACGGTTCGGTGGATCCGGTGTTCCGCGAGTTCGCGTACTGAGTCAGTAGCGCGAGGCCACCAGCGGCGCATCCGCCCACTGCCAGGCCTGCGCCAGGCGACGCTCGCTGTCGGCCGCGCCGGCCTGGTCGCCGAGCGCGCGTTGCGCCTTGGCCAGCCCGAACAGCGACCAGCCATTGCCCGGATAGGCCTGCAGGTCCTGTCGATAGGCCTGCGCCGCGCCGGCAGGATCGCCGGCGTCGAGCAGGGCGGCGCCCAGGTACCAGCGCACCGGCAATGGCCAGTCCGCCGGTTCGTTGTAGTTGAGCGTGTCTTCGGCGGCGGCCGCCTCGCGCAGTGCGGCCAGCGCATCGGCCTGGCGTCCGCGTGCCCGCAGCAGTTCGCCGCGCAGCAGCGGATCGGCGACCCGCAGCACCGCGTCGGCGTTGTTCATGCCGAAGGCGACCCGCGCCGTCGCCGGGTCGACTGCGATCGCATGCAGCGCCTCCGCATCGCGCGCCGCCGGGTCGAGCCTGCCTGCGCGCGCATGCGCCATGCCGCGCGCGAAATGGCGGATCGCGGCCACGAAGGGCGGCTCATCCGTTGGCGCAGCCTCGTCCAGGATCGCGTCCCATTCGCCGAAGCGGACTTGCGTGAGCAGTGGCGTGACCACGAACAGTTGCATGAACTCCAGCGGCGGCGCGCCCATCAGCGCGCGGTCGGCGCGCTGCGCAGTTTGTTCGGCGGCCTGTAGCGCCAACGTGCGCGAGCCGGTCAGGCCGGTGGTCATGGTCGCGAAGTGCCAGTTGTGCGGCACGTAGCCCAGCGGGTACACGCCATTGCTGCCGCGGCAGAACGAGAGGAAGGCCTTGTCGGCATTCGCCGCGGCGAAATTGACCAGGGTGGCGTCGTGGTAGCGGCCCATGCGGATGTAGGTGTGCGCGGGCATGTGCACCAGGTGGCCGGCGCCGGGTGCCAGGGCGGCCAGCGCATCTGCATACGGTTCGGCGCGGCCCGGGTCCGGCGACGCCTCGGTGGCGTGGATGTAGTAGTGCATCGCGCCGATGTGGCGGGGATTGCGTGCGAGCACGCGTTCGAGTGCAGCGAGGATGCGCGGTGTGTGGGTGGTCTGCTGGCCGGCCGCGGTCCAGTAGGCCCACGGGGTCAGGTCCATCAGCGCCTCGGCGAACAGGGTCGCGGCGTCGTCGTCCCCCGGGAAGCGCGCCACGACCTTGCCCATCGCCTCGGCGTAGGCGGCGTCCAGCGTCGCGCGGTCTTGCGGCGCGGGGTTCGTGTAGCGCAGTTGCAGCGCCTCGATCAGCGCACGGTCCGCAGGTCTTGCATTGGCCGACAACGCGACCGCGCGCGTGGCCAGTTCGGTCGCCTGCGCGGCCAGCAGCGGATCCATCGGCAGGTTGATGTTGGGCCCGAGCACCAGCGCCTGCCCCCACGCGCACATCGCGCAGCGCGGATCGAGCCGTTCGGCTTCGGCGAAGGCGCGCCGCGCGGCTTCGTGGTTGAAGCCGTAGGCCATGCGCAGGCCTTGGTCGAAATAGCGTTGCGCGGCGGGGACCGGCGTGCCGATGTCGCGATGCAGGTCGCCGAGATCGTCGAACAGCGGTGGCGCGGACGCCGAGGCCGCCGGTGGTGGTTTCGGCGTGGGCGTGCCGCACCCTGCGACCAGGCAGGCAAGGGCAAGCAACAGCAACCTGGGCATGGGCG
>DAOOCX010000241.1:0-2230 GCA_035408605.1 Thermomonas sp.
AGATGATCGGCTTGCCCTTGTAGGTCTCCGCGCCCTGGGTCACGTGCGGATGGCCGCCCACGACCATGTCGGCGCCGGCGTCGATCATCCGCCGCGCGAATTCGCGCAGGCGCGGGCTGGGTTGGGCTTCCTCTTCCCAACCCCAGTGCATGTAGGGGATCACGATGTCCGCGTGGTGGATGGTGCGCGCCGCGATGATGTCCTCGATGACCTGGTCGTCCTCTCCGCTCCATGCCACGCCCGGGCGGTGGGCATCGGCTTCGAACGAACGCGGCTTGAACTCCAGGTAGCCGAGCAGGGCGATGCGCAGGCCATTGCGTTCCACGATCAACGGCGCGTGCGCTTCGGTCGCGTCGTGGCCGCCGCCGAAATACGGCAGCCCTGCCTTTTTCATCAGCCCGAGTTGTTCCGCGAACGCGGCCTTGCCGAAATCGCCGGAGTGGTTGTTGGCCAGCGACATCGCGTCGAAATGTCGCGCCAGCAGCGGCAGCACGGCCGGATCCGCGCGGAAGGTGTAGGGCTTGGCCTCGGCCTTGCCGCCGGTTGCCACCGTGCATTCCAGGTTGCCTATGCGGATGTCGTGCGCCCGGAGGATGGGCTGGAAGGGCAGGAACGGATCGACACCCTTTGCGATGAGCTCGCCAGGGGTTTCCGCGACCATGACGTCGCCGACGAAGACGATGCTGGCCTCGCCCGGCTTCTCGGCCGCAGCCGAATTTGCCGGCAGCCACGCGAGCACGCACACCAACAACAATGCGATTCTATTCATGCTGGCTATCATCGCGCAAAACGCGGCCACGCATGCAGCGTCCATGACCGCCGCCGCCGACTCAGAGTTGGCTTACCGCGCAGACGTATACGACTTCGCAGGCGCCACCGCCGCTGTCCTCGCGGGTCAGTGAACTCCGCCAGCGCCAGCCGTCCGGCGTGTTGACCTGCACCAGCCAGCCGTCGATGCGCACGCGGTCGCCCGCGTCGACATCGCGCAGGGCCTCTGCCACCGCGTCGTCGGCCGGCACCATGTGCATGTTGGCGCTGCTGCGCACGATCTCGTCCACCGGGATGGGCGGGTCGCGTTGCCAGCGGTAGCTGTACCAGCGACCGCCCTGGCTGATGTCGAGCTGTCCCAGCACCGCGTCGTCGGTCATCCGGCCCCAGCCCAGGGCCAGGTCCATCGGCGAGAAGTCGGCCTCGCGGCCCATGCGGTAATCCTCGCGACCAAGCACGCGCGCCTCCACGCTGAAACCGGCCAACGGCTGCAGCGTGGCGCCTTCCAGCGGCAGCGACGGCATCGACGACGGGACCTCGCTTTGCAGTGGCGCGTCGCCGCGCGCGACCAGTGGCGGCAACGGGCATGCGCTGGTGTCCGCGCGCGCGCCGCCGGCGACGGATGCGACACCTGTCGCGGGCGGCGGCAACGATGGCGCGGGATTGGACAGCCACCAGCCCAGTACGAGGCAACCCAACACCATCAACACGATCCAGCCCGGCGGTCGTGCCATCGATGGTTTCCTCAGTGGGACTGCAACTGCGCGCGGGCAAGTCCGCCGACTTCAGCGGCCAACTGCTGCAGGAACGCTTCCATTGCCGATGACTTGCGCCAGACCAGGGCGATGCGGCGGCTCGGCGCGGGTTCGCTGAACTTCACCAGGCGGATGTTGGCAGGCTGCACGATCGGCGCGTGTACCGACAGCGCCGGCAACAAGGTCACGCCGACCCCGGCCGCGACCATTTGCCGCAAGGTCTCCAGGCTGGTGGCGCGGAAACCGGACTTCTCCTGCGCGCCGGACAGCCGGCAGACGTCGAGCGCCTGGTCGCGCAGGCAGTGGCCGTCTTCCAGCAACAGCAGTGTTTCGTCGGAGAGTTCGTCGACATGCAACGACGTGCGCGTCGCGAGTTCATGCCCCTGCGGCGCGGCCAGCACGAAGGGTTCCTCGAACAGGAACTCTGCGTGCAACTGCTCGTCGTGCACGGGCAATGCGAGCAGCGCGGCATCCAGTCGCCCTTCGCGCAGGCGCTGCAGCAGGACGTCACTCTTCTCCTCGACCAGCAGCAGTTCCAGTTGCGGGAAACGCTCGCGTAGCTGCGGCACCACATGCGGCAGCAGGTAGGGAGCAAGTGTCGGGAACACGCCGAGCCGCAGCGAGCCGGACTCCGGATCCTTGCTGCGGCGGGCGGCTTCGCGCATCTGCTCGACGTCGGCCACGATGCGGCGCGCGCGCTGCACCAC
>DAOOCX010000242.1:0-2030 GCA_035408605.1 Thermomonas sp.
GCGGCCGGCGAGCCGACCGGTGCGCTGTTCGGCATCGTCAACATGCTGCGCGGGCACCTGAAGGAAAAGCCGGACTACATCGCCTTCGTGATGGATGCGCCCGGCAGGACGTTCCGCGACGACCTCTACGCAGACTACAAGGCCCACCGTCCGCCGATGCCGGACGAGCTGCGCGCGCAGGTCGAACCGATGATGGCGATCGTCGCCGCCCTTGGCCTGCCCGTGCTGCGCGTGGATGGCGTGGAAGCCGACGACGTGATCGGTACCTTGGCGGTGCGCGGCGCCGAAGCCGGCATCGATGTCACCGTGTCGTCCGGCGACAAGGACATGGCGCAACTGGTGCGTCCGCACGTGGCGCTGGTCAACACCATGAGCGGCGGCAAGCTCGATTCCGACGAAGCGGTGATGGCGAAATTCGGGGTGCGCGCCGACCAGATCGTCGATTACCTGGCGTTGATGGGCGATGCGATCGACAACATCCCCGGCATCCCGAAATGCGGGCCAAAAACCGCGGCGAAGTGGCTGGCCGAATACGGCTCGCTGGATGGCGTGATCGCAAACGCCGACAAGGTCGGCGGCAAGATCGGCGAGGCCCTGCGCGAAGCGCTGCCGCGGCTGCCACTCAATCGCGTGCTGACCACCATCAAGACCGACGTGGCGCTGGACCAGGCCCCGGCCGAGCTGCACCTGCGCGAGCGCGATGTCGAGGCGTTGCGCGCGTTGTACACGCGCTACGGCTTCAACCAGGCGCTGAAGGAACTCGACGGGAGCGCATCGTCGAATGCGTCACCGCCGGCGTTGGAGAAGGAGCCGGGCATCGCGCGCGGCAACGGTTTCGTCGCGCCGGGCGCGTCGGCATCGCAGGCGGGACTCGATCCGGTGCTGTCCGCGCCCGGCGAATACGAATGCGTCCTCGGCATGGCGCAGCTCGATGCATGGGTGGCCAGGCTGCAGGCGGCTGGGGAATTCGCCTTCGACACCGAGACCGATTCGCTGGACCCGATGCGCGCCAACCTCGTCGGCATCAGCCTGAGCGTGGAACCCGGCAAGGCCTGTTACATCCCGATCGCGCATGAAGCGCCGGGCGTGGCCGCGCAATTGCCGCGCGACGTGGTGCTCGATGCGTTGCGCCCGCTGCTGGCGGATCCGGCGAAGAAGAAACTCGGCCAGCACGGCAAGTACGACCTGCACGTGTTGCGTCGCCACGGCGTCGATGTCCATGGCTATGCCGACGACACGATGCTGGAAAGCTTCGTGCTGAACGCCGGCATCGCCCGCCACGACATGGACTCCCTGGCGCAGCGCCATCTCGGCTACCAGACCGTGAAGTACGAGGACGTGGCCGGCAAGGGCGCGAAGCAGATCGGCTTCGCCCAGGTCGCGCTGGACGATGCCACCCGCTATGCGGCGGAAGACGCCGACATCACCTTGCGCCTGCATCGCGCGATGCTGCCCAAGCTGCAGGCCGAGCCGGCGTTGCTGTCGGTGTACCGCGACATCGAGATGCCGCTGGTGCCGGTGCTGGCACGGGTCGAAGCCAATGGGGTGATGGTCGATGCCGAGGAACTGCGCCGGCAGTCCGCCGACCTGTCGCGGCGGATGTTGGCCGCGCAACAGAAGGCCACCGAACTGGCCGGGCGCAGCTTCAACCTGGATTCGCCCAAGCAGCTCGGCGCGCTGCTGTTCGACGAGCTCAAGTTGCCAGCGCTGGTGAAGACCCCGAGCGGCGCGCCCTCGACCAACGAGGAAGCGCTGGAGGCGATCGCCGACCAGCACGAACTGCCGAGGATCATCCTCGAGTACCGCGGGCTGGCGAAACTGCGCAGCACCTATACCGACAAGCTGCCGGAGATGGTCAATCCGGACACCGGCCGCGTGCACACCAGTTACCACCAGGCCGGTGCTGCGACCGGGCGCTTGTCGTCCTCCGATCCGAACCTGCAGAACATCCCGATCCGCAGCGAGGATGGACGACGCATCCGCACCGCCTTCGTCGCGCCGCCGGGGCGCAAGATCGTGGCCTGCGACTA
>DAOOCX010000243.1:0-1482 GCA_035408605.1 Thermomonas sp.
AGATGATCGGCTTGCCCTTGTAGGTCTCCGCGCCCTGGGTCACGTGCGGATGGCCACCGACCACCATGTCGGCGCCGGCGTCGATCATCCGCCGGGCGAATTCGCGCAGGCGCGGGCTCGGTTGGGCTTCCTCTTCCCAGCCCCAGTGCATGTACGGGATCACGATGTCGGCGTGGTGCACCGTGCGCGCGGCGATGATGTCCTCGATCACCCGGTCGTCCTCGCCGCTCCATGCCACGCCGGGACGATGGGCATCGGCCTCGAACGAACGCGGCTTGTATTCCAGGTAGCCGAGCAGGGCGATGCGCAGTCCGTTGCGCTCGACGATCCACGGCGTGTGCGCTTCGGTGGCATCAACGCCGCCGCCGAAGTAAGGCAGCCCGGCCTGTTTCATCAGCCCCAGTTGCTCCGCGAACGCCGCCTTGCCGAAGTCGCCGGAATGGTTGTTGGCCAGCGACATCGCGTCGAAATGGCGCGCCAGCAGTGGCAGCACGGCCGGGTCCGCGCGGAAGGTGTAGGGCTTGGCCTCGGCCTTGCCGCCGGTGGCTACGGTGCATTCCAGGTTGCCGATGCGGATGTCATGCGCCTTCAGGAGGGGCTGGAACGGGAGGAACGGGTCCACACGCTTGGCGATGAGCTCACCGGGGGTTTCGGCGACCATCACGTCGCCGACGAAGACGATGCTGACGTCTTCCCTGGTGCTTGCGTCGGACTGCGCCACGGCGGCGAGGGGCCATGCCAGCGCACAGGTCAGGAAGAGTCGCTTCATGCCGGCCATCATCCCGCGAATCGGCCCTGCGCGCGACGGGATCGTCCGCTCAGTACGTGCTGACCGCGCAGACGTAGACCACTTCGCAGGCTCCGCCGCCGGTGTCCTCGCGGGTCAGCGAGCTGCGCCAGCGCCAGCCATCGGGCGTGTTGACCTGCACCAGCCAGCCGTCGATGCGCACGCGCTCGCCGGCATCGACATCGCGCAGGGCCGCGGCGACTTCATCATCGGCGGGCACCATGTGCATGTTGGCGCTGCTGCGCACGATCTCGCCCAGCGGGATCGGTGGATCGTGTTTCCAGCGGTAGCGGTACCAGCGGCCGCCCTGGCTGATCTGCAGTTGCGCCAACACCGCATCCTCGGTCATCCGCCCCCAGCCCAGCGCCAGGTCGGTGGGCGAGAACTCGGCCTCGCGGCCCATGCGGTAGTCCTCACGGCCGAGCACGCGTGCCTCGACGCTGAAACCCGCAAGCGGCTGCAGGGTCGCGCCTTCCGTCTTCAACGGCGGCATCGACGACGGCACCTCGCTCTGCAGCGGCGGGGCACCTGGCTCCACCCGAGGTGGCAGCGGGCAAGCGCTGGTGTCGGCACTGGTGGTCTCGACAGCACCGGCCACCGTCGCGGCTGCGGGCAGGGAGGAGCGTGGGTTCGACAACCACCATCCCAGCAGCAGGCAGCCGAGTACCGCGATCACGATCCAGCGCCGCGGCATC